>CAZTKA010000006.1:0-43567 GCA_964614015.1 uncultured Bordetella sp.
ATTGTTGACGCCGCCGTTGATGCGGACCGTCGGGCCGGTTTGGCCGACCACCAGCGCGGAGCCGGGGATCAGCGCCACGGCGGTGATCGGGTTCCGGATGCCTCCGCTGCCCGCCACGCCGCCGGTCTGCAAGATCGGAAGATTGTTCATGCGCTGGATGGACACCACATGGCTCATCTCGCCGCTTTCGGTCTTGAGCAACGGAGCCGCATCGGTGACGGTAACCGACTCGCTCGCCGTGCCGACTTCGAGCGTGACGTCAATCCGGATGGTTTGCGCCGCCTGCACGGTCAGCCCCTGGCGCACGTACTGTTTGAAGCCAGGCGCCGTCACCGTCAGTTCGTAGCTTCCGGCCGGCAGCGAAGGGATTGTGTAATTTCCCGTGTCCGAGGAGGCCACTCGCGTGACCACTCCCGTGGCGGTGTTGCGCGCCTCCGCTGCCGCCCCGCCCAGCACTGCCCCTGTCGGGTCCAGAACTGTTCCCGTGATCGTGCCGCGATCAGTCTGCCCCCATAAGACCGTCGCGAAAAGAGCAATGAAAACCGCGATGACGCCTATGCGCATAGCCCCCCTGGCGGACAGAAATCGTCCGACTGGGCCAGTATACTGTAGCTCCCCTAGGCAGTCAATCGCCCAAATTGCCAAATTGTTTTCGAGCTTCGCGGCGCGGACCCAATCAACGCTGCCGCGCCGCCAGTCCTGGCGGCCGAGTGCTGGCTTGCTCAGCGCTTGGCCACGGCTTCCTTGGCTTGCTCGCGCGAGATTAGACGCCCGAGCTCGCTCAATTCCTGGCCCAGCAACTGGATGAGATCATCCACAGAAACGATGCCTACCAGCTTGCCCTTATCGTCCACGACGGGCATGCGCCGGATACCTTTACTGCGCATCTTCTGAATCGTCTCAAAAATGCCCAAGTCCTCATGGACGGTAATCAGCTTCTCGGTCACCAGATCTCCCAGCGTAAAGACCTTCGGATCGAGACCGGTCGCGATTACGCTCAAGACGATGTCGCGGTCCGTAACGATTCCGGTAGGAACGCGGTTTCCCTCTTCGCCTCTGACCACGATAAGATCTCCCACATGGTGCTGCCGCATCAGATGCGCGGCCTCCGCGGCAGTTGTCTCCGGTGTCGCTACCAGAACTTCTCGAGTGCAAACATCCCCAATCGGCATAACGCCTCCTTCTCAAACTGTCATCCCGTGGGCGGCCCGCGATGGGGCTTCACCCGCAAATAGACATGTTGCTCCACCAGCATTTCGTGGCCCGCCAGCAAAGCGATCTGCCAGCGTCCTTCGGGAACCCAGCCCGGCAACCGGAACAGAATCGCGTGGGCCGTTTGCTCCATGATGTCCATTCGGAACATAGCCTCGCCCTGGACCAGCCAGACCTCCTTCACGTTGGCGGCCTCCAGGCCGACGCCGTACGCAGTGGCGAATTCGCCCGGGCAAACCTCGGCAGGACGAACTTCCACGACTCGAATTCCCGGTGGCGCCGGCGGAATCCAGGGCAGGTTTGGCGGGCCCGGAGGAATGGCCGCGTGAATCACCACGGCCGTTGCAAGGATGGGGGCGAAAATCCAACATTTCCGTTTCATGTCGCCTCCTTCGATACGGTTTTGTGCAATCTCCGGACCATTTCTCTCACCGCAATTCGGACGGATTTGACGATCCAAGCCCGAGGCGTGTGCTCCAGCGCCCACCTCCGTTGGGTGAAGGAGCGCAAAGAGCGTTTTGCCTCACAGACTCAGCACCGGACAGGGAGCCTCGCGGACGATCGCATACAGGTTCGACCACAGCCGGGCGAAAATGCCTTGTGCGTGCCCTCGGCCTGCAACGATCAGGTCGGCCTCGACGCGTCCGGCTTCGCGGGCGACGGCTGCCGCCACGGGTCCCTCGAGGACGTTGTGCGTGGCAGGAATGCCGAGCGAAGCTTCCAGCTCGCGGATCTGAAACTGGGCCGACTCGATCATGTGCGCGCGCACGCCGGAGACGTCAACTTCCCAATTGGCGGGCGGCATTTCCACTACGTGCACCAGAGAAAGGCGCGCGCTGTAGGATTGCGCCAGCGCCGCTCCGGCGCGCACGACCGCCTCGGACTCCGCGCTGTGGTCGAGGGCGCACAGGATGGAACGATACGGAACACGGGGTTTCGCAGCGGCCGCGCCCGTCCAGACAGGCGTCGAGACGTCGTGAAGAACCTTCGCCGTCACCGAGCCCAGCAGCATCCTGCGCAGCGGGCCGCGGCCATGCGTGGCCATCATGATCAGGTCCGCTCCGCGCTGGTGGACCAAGTTTTTGATCACCGAACCAGGCTCGCCAAGAACCGCAACCGATTCGGTGCGCCGGTCTGGAAACATTTCTTTCCCGAATTCCTCCAGCCGAGCCTGTTCGGCGGCCTGCGCCTGCTCGGGCAACTCCGGATTGGTGAGCGCCAGTTCGCTGGCCGCCAACGCTTCGGGCCCGTAGGCGTGAATCAGCGTCAATTCCGACGAAAAGTGGCGCGCGGCATCCGCCACGTAGGGCATGATGGCCCGGCAAGGGGCCGAGTAATCCACTGGTACCAGAATCCGCCGGAACGGCAACATGTTGTGAATCCTCCCGTAGGCGGCGATGCAGTTTCTGTGCCATCACGCGCGGCACGCGGAGGGCATTCTCTGGCCCGTGAATTGCACGCGCATCCGCTACATCCTTTTGCGATGAGGCATTGTGTACAATCGTAGGCTGGCTAGCAGGCGTTGCGCCTAATCCAACAATATGAATCTCGCACATTTGCATTTGCTGTTGAACCATTTCCCGACGATCGGCATGATTATCGGCCTGGGATTTTATCTGCTGGCGCTCCTATCGAAAAGCACGGACCTCAAGAAGGCCAGTCTGAGCACGTTCCTGTTGCTCGCCTTGATCGCGCTTCCCGCCTACGTAACGGGCAACGCCGCCGAGGACCGGCTGGGCGAGCGTCCGGAAGTTTTTAAGGAAGCCATTGCGGCGCATCAAAGCACGGCTCTGCTGGGGCTGATATTGCTTGAAATCACCGGCTTGCTTTCGTGGTTCGCTTTGTGGCGCTACCGCCGCAAATCCGCTTTCGAAGGCTGGCAACTGATGAGCGTCCTGGTGGCGGGGCTGGCGACCTTCGGAGTGATGGCCCAGGCGGCGCGCATCGGAGGCTTGATCAATCATCCCGAACTGCGCGAAGCCAATGAGGCGGCGCCCGCGGCGATCGGGCCGCTCACCGACGCGGCCGTGCAGGCCTTTGTGCTGACCGATTATCCCAGCACCTGGATCGTCGGTGAGACGATTCACTTCATCGGCCTGGCATTGCTGTTCGGCGTCGTGATGGCGGTCGACCTGCGGATGCTCGGGATGATGAAGGCGATCCCGTTCGAGGCGCTGCATCGCCTGTTGCCGTGGGCCGTGGGCGCGTTCGCATTGAATGTAGCCACCGGAATGATGTTCTTTGTTGCGCAGTCGGGCCAGTACATCAGGAATGGCGTCCTGTATTGGAAACTGGCCTTCGTCATCGTGGCCGGGCTGAACGCGCTGTACTTCACCGTGCTGGACGAGCCCTGGGAGCTGCGCGCCGGCCAAGAGGCCACGGGCCGGGCCAAGGCTGCTGCGTTCACGGCCATCGCTTTGTGGATCGGGGTCATTTACTGCGGCGACATGCTGCCGTTCATCGGAGGAGCGTTCTAAACCATGCACGAATTCCTGCTTTCCATCGAACAGTTCTCCTTCAGCACCTGGGTGCGCGAAAGCGGCTCCATCTGGAGCTTCGCGACAATCCTGTTTCTGCACGCCATCGGCCTGGGCATGATCGCCGGCGTGAGCGCGATCATCGACCTGCGGCTGCTGGGCATCGCTCCGGGTGTGCCGATCAAACCTTTGGAACGGCTGTATCCGTTGATGAAGGCGGGATTCGTGCTGTCCCTGCTCACCGGCGCTGCGCTGTGGATGGCGGACGCCACCGTGAAAGCCACCAACCCCGTGTTCTGGATCAAGTTGGTTTTGGTGCTGGTGGGGACTCTCGTGCTCCTGCGGATGCGCACCAAGGTTTTCGCGCATCCGAATCTGGAGCAGGGTCCGCCGCCGGGCGCGAAGGCCATGGCGTGGGTGTCGCTGGCCTGCTGGCTGGCCGCGATCATCCTGGGGCGGCTGCTGGGCTACACGGGCCAAGTGGCGGGGCTCGCGGCGGGGCTGTAGCCCGCATGTCGTATTAAGCTTACGGAGCCCTACCGGACGAAAGCTTCCTCTTCTTCCCGCAAGAACGTGTCGTCGATCCGGTGCGAGGGCGCCGTGGAGCGCACGCCAACCGTGACCGGTGGATGCCATTCCGGAACCTTGATGGGCTCGAGCATGGCGACAATTTCGGCCCGGCGCGGCTCAAACCATTCCGGCAGCAGCAGGTGTTGGCCGAGCTGGCTGAAGGCCTCATCCTTGGCAAATCCGCCGGGAACCGTCGCGGCGCACTCCAGCAACACGCCGCCGGGCGATCGGACGTAAATGGAATGGAAGTAGTTGCGGTCCTTCACTTCGCTCACGTCGGTGTAGCCCAGCTCTTCGTAGTAGTCCTTCTGTTGCATCAGAGAGTTGTCGTCGGGCACGTTGAACGCCACATGGTGGGCAGTGCCGGCGCCGAACGTCCAACTGCCTTGCGGCCTATCCGGCTCGTGCAGCAGCTCGACTGTCGCCCCGGGGCCGCCCTTACCAATCTCAAAGCGATGATACGCGCCATCGGAGCCGACCTTGCGGAATCCAAGCCCTTCCACCAGGAATCGGGACTCCTCTTCGATCTCGCGCACCGAAAAGACCGTGGTATTGAAGCCACGCGCCGATTCGCTCTCCTTAATGTATTCTGTGTCCCAGCCTTTGCGGGTTTCTTTGGGATCCTCGATCACTTCGAATCCCAATCCCGAAGGATGGTAGAAACGCATAAACTTCTGCCCGAAGCGCTCCTGAACGCCGCTGTGCTTGATGGCGTGATAGTCAAGGTGCTGCCTCCAGAATGGAAGCGATCCCTTGGAGACCGAATATGCCGTCGCCTGCACCTGACCCGAGCCGGGCCGCCCCGGCACCCTGCTGTACGGGAAGCTGGTCATGACGGTGCCCGGGTCGACGGTCGCGTTGGCGTAATAGAGATGGTAGTGGGCATAACGGCCGTCGAACAGAATGGTCTGTTTGATCAGCCGCTGGCCAAGGATTCCGGTGAAGAAATCGATATCCGGCTGCGCCTTGCCGGAGCAGACCGTGATGTGATGAATGCCAGTGCTGGGAAAGTTCATAAAAACGCCCTTCCTGCCCTCGTAAGCAAGTTGTAGTCCATATGGTCGAAAGCAGCCGGCCGGCGAAAACGAGCGAATTTCCGCCTAATTTCGCACGCGTGAAACGCGCCCAGCAAAACCTTCTGGGAACGGAGTTGAGCCACGCCCACGCGAAATCGCGCCGGCTGCGTGTGGAGGCACATTTCGGCGCCCAACGGCTTCCGCATGCCGCGCCCCCGAGTGCTACGCACCCAATCTTTTCAGCGCTGCCTCCAGCGTCTGTGAATGCCTGAGAACCCCCGCGAATAAATCCCCCAATCGGTCGAAGCGCGAGAGCGCATTGCCGATGTGGAACTGCTTGGGATCGAGCCGTGGCGTCACTTCGCGCCACGCCAGCGGAGTAGCCACCGGCGCGCCCGGATAGGCGCGAAGCACGTAGGGCGCCGAGATCGTCTGGCCCCGCGCGATCCGCGCCCAGTCGAAATACACGCGGCCCTTCTCGCGCTTCGAGACCGCGCGTGGCGTTGTGAACAGGTTCGGGCGCGCGCGAACCGCCATGGCGGCCAGCAGCTCGGCGAACCCGCGCACCTGCTCATAGGTGTAGCGCGGCTCCAGCGGCACGATGATGTGCATGCCGTCTCCGCCCGTGGTCTTGGGGTAGCTTTCAAGCTCGGCCCGGTCGAGCAAGCCGCGCACCAGCAGCGCCGCGTCGACGATCTTGTCATAGCCGCATTCGTTGGGATCGAGGTCGATAAGCAGGTAATCCGGGTTTTCAAGCGAACCGACGCGGCTCATCCAAGGGTTGTGATCGATGCAGCCGAGGTTGACCAGAAACAGCAGAGTGGCGCGGTCTGCCCCGATGACGTGGCGAATGCCGTCCGCCATGTCCGTGGGGAGCCATTTCGGGAAACTGGACGAGACTTCCTTCTGGAAAAAAAACTTTCCTGTGATGCCGTTGGGGTAGCGCTTGAGTGAAAGCGGGCGGTCCTTGAGATGCGGCACGAGCAGCGGGGCGACGGCGTCATAGTAGTTCAGCAGGTCGCGCTTGCGGTAACCCTGGTCCGGGTAAAAGATCTTGTCGAGGTTGGTGAACTTGAGGCGGCGCCCGCCGATGGTCAACGATTGCTCGGACTTGGCGGGATCGAGTAGCGGCGCGCGGGCCGCGGGCGGGTCAGACGCGCTTCCCGGGCGCACGCATTCGCGCGGGTCGACATCGGGACGCAGGCCAAGAAAAACGGGCGCGCGCAGGCGGCCGTCGGCGGTCCAGTTGGCGAAACGCACTTCGCACACGAGCTCGGGCCGCGTCCAGGTGACGTCCTTTTTCGGCAGGTTCTTGTCGGGCTCCAGCGGGCATTTTTCGGTCGCCAGAGGCGCGAGCTTCGCATAAATCGTCTGCATCATCTTCCGGTCAAACCCCGTGCCGACATCTCCCGCCCACGTGAGTTTGTCGCCTTCGAACAGGCCAAGAACCAGCGCGCCAAACACCTCGCGCTCGCCCTTGGTGAAGCCGCACAACACGAAGGAATCCGAGGATTGGACCTTGTACTTCACCCAATCCGCGGAGCGGCGCGATTGGTACGCGCTGCCGAGCCGTTTCGCGATGATGCCCTCGATGCCTTGCGCGCGTACGGCGGCCAGCAGATCCAGGCCGTTTTCGAAATGCTCGGAGAACCGGATGGTGGCGGAAGGCGACAGCAGTTCGCGCAGCAGGCGCTTGCGCTCCTCGACGGGCAACCCGCGCAGGTCGCGTCCGTCGGCGTATAACAGATCGAATACATACAGAACGACGGGGTCTTTGCGAGTCAGCGCGGCCACGGCGCCCGCATCGGTGAGGTGCATGCGGTGCTGGAGGCGCTCGAAGCTCGGCGCGCCGCGTTCGTCGAGAGAAACGATTTCGCCATCCAGGATCGCCGAGCGGGCGTTGACGTGATGCGGCAGCGCGGACAGCTCGGGATATTGCTGGTCCATCCGATTGCCGGTGCGTGAGAGGAGGCGCACACGGCCGCCTTCGACGTAACACATGGCGCGCACGCCGTCCCACTTCACTTCGTAGATCCAGCCCGGCGTGGCGGGCGGCTCGCCCTTGCCGAGTTCAGCGAGCATGGGGGCGATGTTTTCGGGCACCGGCGCCGGCGCGGGTTTGTCGAGGATGCCGCCGAAGCCCTGCGCGATCTCCTCTTGCGTGAGGCCGCTGAGCACGCTGTACGCATGGTCTTCGGTGTTCCAGCCAGGCCGCGCGGCGGCGTCGCGCTTCTTCAGCAGCAGCCACTCGTTGCCGCGGCCGCGTTTCATCCGCACCAGGGCGAACTCGCCCTGGACCTTTTCTCCCTGCAAGCGAAACCTGAAATCCCCTCGTGCAAGCTGCTCTTCTGGCGAGGCATTCCCGAGCGGCTCATATGTGCCGCGATCCCAGAGCATCACGCTTCCGGCTCCGTAGTTGCCCTTGGGGATGACGCCTTCGAAGCCGCCGTACTCGATAGGATGATCCTCGACCATCATCGCAAGGCGTTTCTCCGCCGGGTCGAGCGTGGGGCCCTTGGGAACGGCCCAGGATTTGAGCGAATCGCCGACTTGCAGGCGGAGGTCGTAGTGGAGCTGGCGCGCATGGTGCCGGTGCACGCAGTATGCAAGCGGCTCCGCGGACGCTGCGGCATCCGAACCGGCGGGTTCGGGCGTTTGCGGGAAGCGGCGCTTTTCACGGTAGCGTTCCAGAGGCAAGAGCGGGCTCCAGCACAAAACACCCATTAAATGTTTCAGGTATAGTGGGAAAACGAAATCGCCGGTCGAGGTGGTTTATGGCGTCCACAGTATGTGAAGGGGCATCTCACGTTCGGGCTGGTCTCCTTCCCTGTGAAATTGTACAGCGCGGCCCGCAGCGAGCGCATCAGCTTTAACCAACTGCATCGATCCGACGGTTCGCGGTGAAGGAGAAAGAACTGGCGCTCGCCAGCAGCCTGCTCGAGGCGCTGGCGGCGTCGAAACAACCCACGGCCCCGGCGACGGGCAAGCATCGAATCCAACAAAGAGATGCCCGGAGGGCATACAGTAGCGACGACGCCTACGGCAGGGCGAACACGAACAGCCCGTGCCCCGGAGCCTGAGCCGGAGCGCCCTTGGCTCCGCGCCCGGCGCCCCCCCCGCCGCTTGCCGCCACGATCGCCACGTACTGCTTGCCGTCGCGGCCCTGATAGGTCATGGGCATGGCCGTCGCGACATATTCGAGCGTCGTCTGCCACACTTCCCTGCCCGTGCGCGAATCAAACGCGCGGAAGCGCCGGTCCGAGGTTCCCCCGCTCACGAAGATCAGACCGCCGGCAGTGGCAATGAGGCCTGCGGTGTTCGAGGATCCGGTATTCTGCTTGCCCGGAGGCAGTCCTTCGCTCAAGCCCAGAGGAACCTCCCAGGCAAAATCGCCGGTTTTGGCGTTCACCGCGATCAGGCGGCCCCAGGGCGGACGGAAGCAGGGAAAGTTGCCGAGCACGCGGCCCTCCTCATCGCGCGCCTGCGCGCTGAAGCTCGCCAGTCCCGCCGGGGCGCTCCGAATGTACTCGACCAGGCCCTCCGCGTTGCCCGGCGTGTAGCGTGGATTCTTGATCATCCAGCCCACGGCGGGCGCGTCTTTGGTGTTCACGAAAATGTAGCCCAACTGCGGATCGACGGCGGTGCCGCCCCAGTTTGCGCCTCCGGTGAAGCCGGGAAACATGATGGCGGGCTTGGCGTCATCGCCTTCCTGATGAAATGGAAATGTGGTGAACGGACCATTGTTGTAAAGCCCGCTTTTGTCCCACAGCTCATGACAGGCTTGGGAATGCTGCGGGGTGGTGTCTTCGGGCCTCACAATATCGTCGCGGGTCATGCTCACGCGCGAGATCGGCGGAGGCTTGAGCGGAAAAGGTTGCGTGGGCCAGCTCTGCTCGCCCGGCACATTCGATTTATCGACAGGCCGCTCCTCAACGCCGTAAATCGGCTCGCCCGTCACGCGATTCAGGATGAACATATAACCGGACTTGCCCACTTGGGCGAGCGCCGGAATCATTTGGCCATCTTTTTCGAGATCGAACAGCGTCGGCGAAGGAGGCAGATTGTAATCCCACAACTCGTGATGCACGGTCTGGAAGTACCACTTGAGGGCGCCGGTGTGGGCGTCGACAGCGACCAGCGAGTTGCCGAACAGATTCATGCCCGGACGGTCACCGCCATAGAAGTTCGCTCCGGGACCACTGACAGGCAAGTAGAGAATGCCGCGTTCTTCATCCACCGTGAGAGAGAAAGCCCATACGTTGTTGCCGGTGCGGTTGCGCCAGGTGTCCTTGGCCCAGGTGTCGTTGCCGACTTCGCCTTCACGGGGAAATGTGTGGAACTCCCAGATCTGGCGGCCGGTGCGGACATCATAGCCGCGCTGCACCGGGATCTGCCCGCCGCGCTGATCGAGTTGCGGGCCGATGTGGCGCATGCCCGGTCCATAGAAATTTGTGCCGAGGAAGAGCAGATTCCTGAAGATCGTCGGCACGCCCGCATAAGGCACTTCCAGGTCGATCGAGCCTTCCTTGCCGAAGCCCGGATCGAGGCGGCCGGTGGCGGCATTCAGCGCCGTGAGCTTCTTGCGGTGGGTGAAAAGAATGCGGGCGGGCGTCTGCGCGTCGCCCGGCCAGTAAGCGACCCCGCGGAAGGAGGCCAACCCCTCCGTCACCTCATGCACCCAGATTTCCTTGCCGCTTTCAGGCTCCAGCGCGACCACGCGGTCGCCCGCGGGCAGGTACATGATGCCATTCACGACAATCGGCGTGATCTCCTGGTACAGTTCACTGGGGCTTTCGCCCGAGATCGCCGGTCTACCGGGGCGATTGAAACGGTAGACCCAGGCTTGCTTCAGTTGGCTCACGTTTTGCGGCGTGATCTGCTTCAGAGCCGAGAATTTGGTGCTCTTCAAATCATGAGCGTACATCGGCCAGTCGGCCGCCGGGTCGCGCCGTGTCTGGGGCAACAGGATCGGGAGAAAGAGCGCGGCGGGTAAGGTCGCGGCGAGAGGAATGCGCATAGCAAGGCTCCTTCGGTAAAGTATATATATAAGCTTGCACATTCGCCTGCGTAGCGCGGATCTCCTGGTGGTCGCGGCCGCTGTTTTCAGCGGTGCGGGCTATTGGTATTGGTCGCGGCCGGAAACGCCCACCGGCGGGCGGCGCGTTGCTCAGGTGGCCGTAAGCGGCAGCGGACAGTGGTTCGCGGCCGGATCGGTCGCCGGCCAATATGCGCTCTGGAACCGCGAGCATCCGGAGCACGCGCAACATTTCCGCATCGCGGGCGGAGCGCCACGGGCGCTCGCATTCCATCCCGAGGAAGAGCGGCTCGCCATCGCCCACAGCTCGGGGTTGGTGCTACATCCGGTGCAGCAGCTAGGAAGCGATGAGCCTTTGCGAGCCGGCACGGGTTTCCAGTCGGTGGCCTTTCAGCCGCACTCAGGAGCCCTGCTGGCCGTGACGGAGGAACGTGTCGTTGAATGGCTGGGGAAAACGTGCTGCGGCGAAGCTCCCGCGGCGGTGTTTTCCCCCGATGGACGCAGGATCGCAACCAGCGGACCCTGGCCAGCGCTGTGGGACACGAAGACCGGAGCCTATCTGCGGAGTCTGGAGGCGGATGGCGAATTCGGTCCGGTGGCGTTCGATGCCCGGCGCGGCTGGGTCGTGATGGGCGCGCGCGATGGGCGCGTCTATGCCTGGGATGTGGAAGCCGGTGAATTACGCGCGAAATCTCCGGAGCCGGCGGGTTCGGTCGATAGCGTCGCGGTGTTGAAAAATAGTCCTTGGATCGTCTTCGCCAAGACCAGCACTCCGATGCATATGTGGAACCCGGACACGGGCGAGATGCGGACGCTCGAAGCTCTGCCATACAGCAACGTTGTGGCGGGGCCGGAGCGGGCCTCGGTTCTATTCGGCAACTACGCCGGGTCGGTGGAGTTGTGGAATGTGGAGACCGGAAAGGTGCTGAGCCGGTTCACGCTGCGGTAACGCTCACGCCTTCAAATGCGTCGGATTCGTGCGCGGGCGCTGCTTCTGCACACCCTCGAAGATCTCGTTGAAATCGCGGAACAGCGCTTTGTAGTTCTCCGGAATGCGGTACGCTTTCTTCTGGTAGCCTTCGGTGAGCTCGGCCAACTCTTCCACGCCGGCCCAACCTTCCGGCAACGCGAACGCATAGTAGGGATACTCGGCGGGCACACCCTTGACGAGCACGACATTCAACGATCGCCCCCGTTTGCGCGCGGCGTACACGCGATGGATGCCGTCATTGATCAACAGCACCGTGCGCCCGTCCGGCTCACGCGATTCCTCGATCACCGGGGGCAAGAACGGAATAGGCGCGTCGGCCGCCGGATCGGAGCCTTCGGGCCAAAACAACAAGGCGCCGCGCAAACCGAACACGTCGACACCCCTGGCTTCGAAGGCATCGGCAATGTCCAGGATCGTCTGCACGCCGTCGATCAGCACGTAGCGCTGGGCCGGCATCAACTCGTCCGTGCGGACCGTGACGATCTCCAGCGTGGCGTTGCGGTACACTTCGGCGCGGCCGAAGCCGCGGAGGCGCGTCCTTTTCAGGCGGGCCAGCAGGTCGGCTTCGGGCAGCAGTTCGTACCGCAGGATGTTCATAGAATGTCTTCCATTTTTAGCGCCCCAATGGAAGGGAGCGTAAGCGCCGGCTTCGGCGCGCGGCCGTTCAGCACCTCGACCAGCGCCGCGCGTTCCTTGTCGGGGCGATGCAGGACCCACACCGTGCGCATTCCCAGCTCGATGGCCGGAAGAATATCGTTGCGATAGGTATCGCCCACCATCACGATGTCTTCCGCGCGCACGGGCAGCCGCGCGAGCGCGTACCGGAAGAACGCCGGGTCAGGCTTCATCAGACCGGTTTGAAACGACAGGAACTGCGGCGTGCCGGCCTCTCCGGCGAATTCGCGCCGGAACTGCTCATAAAAGGGCGGCCAGATGTTTGACAGATACCCGCGCGGAACGCCCGCTTGCCGCAGCCGGTCGATGGTCTCGCGCGCGCCCGGAAGCACGTACGCCTCGGTGAGTTGCGCCTGCCACAGCTCCCTGCAAGCCGCGGTGGCGTCCACGCCCAATTCCGCCGCGATGTGCCTGGCCAGCTCTTCGGCAGTCTCCGAAGGCGAGCGGAACAGCAGGCGCTCAAGCTGCGCAACGGCGGGTTGGTCCAGGCCCAGCATCTCCGCCAGGCGGCGGGCCGGGCCGCAGGGCGGGCCGTCGATCAGGGTCGAACCGATATCGAAAAGGACCATCATCTCTATTGTCCCGCACGCGCGCGCTCGGCCTTCATCTCGGCTTCCTTGCGCGCGATTTCCCGGCCCAGGTAAAGGGCATGCGAAATCTCGCTCAGCGCCACATCCCGTGCCAGCTTGCGCTCGATTTCCTCGGCCGACTTGCCCCGGTATTCGCCCAGCTTCATGCCGTCGAAGGAATGCTCCACAACCAGTTCCCAGGAGGAGCGGTCGAACGTCGTTATAAATTCACCGTGGGGGTCCATGCGCGGGCCGTACTTGCCGGTGGCCGGATCGAGGACTTCGTCCGTTTCCTTGCGGTCGGCGATGCGTTTGGCCTTAGCAAGCGACGGCAGATCGATGCTGATGGAATGGCTGATCACGGTGATAGGGCCGGGCTCCATCTCCGCGCGTTCCGAGACGAAGCGCTGCACGGCGATCAGGCCGTAGACGTTTTCCGGCCAGGCCTCCATCGCATTGTGCGACCGGAAGGTCGCGGTCAGCGTGAGCCTGCCTTCGAAGCGCCGGAAAAACGCGGTGACGAAGCAGGGGCAGTCGTGCGCCTCCATCAGATCGCGCGCGTTATCCCACAGGGTGATGTAGGCGTGACGCGATTCGGGCTTTTCTTTCAAGCGCCGCGCGGCGATCTCCAGCGAGTCAACCGTTTGTCCGTGGTAGCGAAAGTAGCCGCGCAAGCGGTTCCCATAGGTGTAGCCGAGATCTTGCGGCTTGACGGGATCGAGAATCCGGCGCTGGTAGCCCTGAAATTTTTCCAGACTGAAGCCGTAGGATTGCAGCGTCTCGCCGGACTCCTCGCGCGGATCCTCGATGATCACCTTGACGTTCTGGAGCTCGACGCGGCCTTCCTGGATTCCCTGTTTCGCGACCATGTTGCGGTGGCCGAAGCGGTGCAGGCGGAAGATCAGCTCGCTCCAGGCTTCCATGGGCCTCGCGCGCACGATGGTGTGCGCGCGGGGTTCGGAGGGATAGCGCGTGACCGCGGGCTCCGGGATTGGGGGCGGATCAATGCGCGGGCCGTCATAGGGCTCCAACGCGGGGAGGTTATCGAAGTACGCTTTAAGCGCGGACTTGGTCGCGCCATCGCCCAGCTCGCCGAGCACGTGAAAATGAATCGCCTGCGGGAAGTGCGCGGGCTCGACGCAGCCGTCGATCACGCGTGAGGTGTTGCGGATGCGGTGCGCCTTGGCCCCGAGGAACTCGACTTCCTCCAGGCCGTGCTTGAAAAAATTCACCAGCCACTCGCGTGAGCCCGACAGATTCTTCCCCACGATCACGATGTGGCGGATCTGCGGATTGTGCAACAGATTCCGCAGCATTTGGGGCAGGCCGTTGCCGTACAGATTTGCGATCACAGCGACGCGCGAAGACGCGGGCGCCAGATCGACGCGCGCCTCCTCCAGAATCTTTCGGGCGGATTCGACCTTGGACCAGAGCGTGCAGATTCCCACGTCGCCCGATGGATTGACGACGCTCAGGCGTTCAGCGTAATAGAGCGGCGAGAACTCCACGAAGCGGCTATTCTAGCATCCCGGACTACGCCGCCAGAGAGGCGGCCGCAGCCAAGATAGGCGTCAAGACCGGCTGCCCCGCTTAGGCGCCGGCTTTGACGATCTGCGACGGATCGGCGCCCACGCGGCCGGAACCCTCGGCCGCCGCGGCCGCCAGTTGGAAGTCAAAGTGGATGCTCGGCAGATTCGGGAACGGCGAATTCGGGTCGTGCTTCTTCACCTGCGCCACCAGCGACGCAGCCGACCCGAACACCGTGTCGGAGTCCAGATGTTCGTCGCCTTCCAGATACAACGCCGTCACCAGCTCGCGGTACCCGGGGGCGCCGACCAGGAAGTGAATGTGAGCGGGGCGGAAGCCGTGGCGTTTCTGCGCGCGGATCATGTCGCCGACCGGGCCGTCCATGGGAATCAGGTAGCCTAGCGGGATCACCGTCCGCAGGTTGTAGCGGCCCTCGGAGTCGCAGTGGAAATGTCCGCGCATGTCCATTACAGAAGGATCGTGCAATTGCAGATCGTAGTTGCCCTGATCGTCCGTCTGCCAGATCTCGATGGACGCATGCGGAATGCCCTTGCCGGACGTATCGGTGACCTGTCCATAGATGGCCAGTTCCTTGTCCGGGGCAGGATTCGAGACGATCGACTCGCCGAGTTTCTTGGCCGGCGAATCCTGCCGGTAGAAGGGGCCGAGCAGACTGGTCTGCGTGCCTTTCTCCGTCGCACGCCGGTCGTGCAGCGCATTGATCAGCGAGCTGAAGCCCAGCGTATCGGATAACAGGATGAACTCCTGGCGATAGGCGTCGCTCTTGTGGCCGACGGCGGTCAGGAACTTGATGCCTTCCAGCCACTCCTCGGGAGTCAGGTCCACTTCGCGGCCGAACTCATGGAGGTGCCGCACCAGGGACTCCATGATCTGCTTCAGCCGCGGATTGGGCGTCGCCGACATCTGTTCGATGGCGGCCTCGGTGATGGTGTGTTCGTTTATCGCGCGCATGATGATTGCCTTTCCAATGGATTATTGCTTTCGAAACAGGGACTCGTTCTTCAACAGAGCTTCAAACCGCAGGATGTCTTCGTTGTTTTCGCCGCATTCGTATTCGCGCACGCGATCCTCGGGCCGCAGGCGGATGGTCGAGCGCAGGTTCCACGGCTTGATGAAAACCTGGGGATCTTCCATCGTGACTTCGTACACGATCGTGTCGTAATCGACGCGCGTATAACGCTCGACTACGTGCAGGGCTTCGGTGTGAAATGTCCCCACCCCGTTCAGCCAGGTCTTGTCGTTGAATCCGATCACGTCCACCACCAGCGTATCGCCTTCCCAATGCGCCACCGAATCCCCCATGAAGCTGGGCATCACGTCCTCCGGATGCGGGCGGCCGTCGGTGGGAATGATGCGAAAGGCGTGAAACGCCTCGTAAAGAAACAGGATCTGGTCGGGCGTTTGGGTGATCTGGAACGGCATGGGCATGCCCGTGATGCGAGGGATGCCGACCATCAGGCAGCGCGCCATGGGATCATCGATGCCCCGGCGGTCGCGGTATTCCCGCACAATCTTCATGGCCGCCTCGGTGTACGGAGGGGGTTCGGGCTTGGCGGGGGCGGGGCTTCCGCCCGGCGGGCTCACGCGCGCTGCGTTCTGTTCTCCGATGGCAAACGACAGGCTCCCGCCCTGCCACACGCCGGAGAGATCCGGCTTCCCGTCGGCCGTGCGGGGAACCGGCGGCTTCTCGGCGGCCGGCGCTTGGGCCAACAGCGTGGCGAACGAAAAAACGCACAGAACCAGCCGGGGCGCCATCAATTCCCTCCCGTGCCCGCCGGGGGCCCGGAAAGCAGCTTCACTCCGTTCTCCCAGGTCACTTCGCGGGAATGCGCGAGCTTGGAGCCGTCGCGCGCCAGCCAGCCGGTAACCGTGATGCGGTCGCCCGGCTTCATGCTGAAGTCTTTCTTCCATCCCTGGCGGATCAGCATGTTCGGCGGAAACCCTTCGAACTTCCACTCCTCCACCTCTCCCTGGTCATTGGTGACCTCCAGGTAGAAGTGGATATGCGGGTTCTGCCAGTCGATCTTCTTCACCACACCCTTGATGGTGACGAACTTGTCGCCGTCGTACTCTGCCGCAAAGGAGTGGTGGGCGTAAGCACAGGTCCCGAGCGCCAACAAAGCAGCGAACGCCGCCGTCACAGTCCTCATCGGGGAAGACCTCCTCATGAAATTCTGTCACACTCCGGGCGCAGGCGGCGAAGACCCTGCGGTTCGGGGTGTATACTGCCCTCATGAGACGGGCATTCCGAGTCGCTGCGATCGTCGCGGCCGTACTCGTTCTGGCGGTATTGTCGCTGCCGCTGCTCATGGACGCCAACCAGTTCCGTCCGGCGTTGGAATCCCGCCTCAGCAGGGCGCTTGAGCGCCAAGTCACCATCGGCGATTTGAGCCTGGCGGTGTTCTCCGGCGGAGTTGCGGTACGCGATGTCACTGTAGCCGCGGAACCGGGCACGAGCCTGGAACCGCTGCTGCGCGCCACATTCCTCACCGCCGGAGTCGACCTGCGTGAGCTGCTTTTTTCGCGGCGGCTGATCGTGCGTTCAATCGCGGTCGAGGAACCCGTGATCGTGCTCGTGGATTCGCCCGCGGGCCTGGCGCGTCCGGCTTCCCCCGAGGCCGGGCCGGCGCCACCCGATACGGCGGACCGTGCGCCGCTGAATCTCTCGGTGCAGCGCATCGACATCTCCAACGGACGGATTTCGCTCTCGACGGCCAGCGGAGCCCGG
The DNA here is from genome assembly GCA_964614015.1 of uncultured Bordetella sp. Classification (GTDB taxonomy): domain Bacteria; phylum Acidobacteriota; class Terriglobia; order Bryobacterales; family Bryobacteraceae; genus Palsa-187. The sequence goes on from CAZTKA010000006.1 coordinate 16,822, forward strand.
CCCATACAACTGGAAAACGTGAATCTGAGTCTCCGGGATTTTGCCCCGGATGCTTCGTTCCCGTTCACTCTGAGCACCCACGTGGCTTCCGGCGGCGACGTCCGGATCGAAGGCCGGGCCGGCCCGGTGCAAGCCCGGACACTCGTGGATACGCCGTTTGAGGGAACGGTCCAGATCACCGGTCTCGATCTTGCCGCGTCCGGCTACTTTGAGCCGGAAACAGGCATCGGCGGCCTGCTCTCCCTGAACGGTAATGCCACCAGCGACGGCCGGAACATCGAAACGTCCGGCACGGTTTCCGTAAAGCAATTGAAACTCGCCCGGAACGGCAAGCCCGCGGCCATACCGGCCGAATTAGATTTCCGCGTAACCCACGGGATTTCGTCGCGCCGTGGCGCCGTTCAGGGCGGCAAAGTGCGGCTCGGGAAAGCCGAGGCTGTGCTCGCCGGCATGTACGATATCTCCGGCCGTCAGCCCACGGCGAATCTCAAGCTCACCGGATCGAAAATGCCGCTCACGGAACTGGCTGCGTTCCTGCCAGCGCTGGATGTTCAGTTACCTGCGGGCGCAAACATTGAGCGCGGAACGGCCAACGTGGAAATTACGGTGCAGGGTCCGGTAAACGCGCTGATCACGGCGGCGTCGATCCGCGCCGACCAGGCGCGGCTGGGGAATTTCGACCTGAGTTCAAGGATGAAAGTCCTGGCCGAACTCGCCGGGCTGACTGCAAATCCATCGACCGACATCGAACTGCTGACGGCAAACATCCGCAACACGCCCGAAGGCACGGCGGTGGATGGCCTGAAGATTGTGATCCCGGGCATCGGCGAACTTACCGGACAGGGGACGGTCAGTCCGCAACACGCGCTCAATTTCCGCATGGTGGCGAAACTGCAGACGTCAGGCGCCGTGAGGCAGCTGCTGGGGCAGAATGTTCCCTTTCTGATTCAAGGCACGTCCGCCGACCCATCCTTTCGGGCGGATTTGAAAGCCGTCAGCAATCAAAAGATCGAGCAGGCGATTCGTAATCCGAAAGGCGCGGCGAAGACCGTGCGGAATATCATCGACCTGTTCAAGCGGGCGCCCAAGCAAGAGGACAAGGCGGAGCAGAAGTAGCCCCTTAAAACGGCGCCGCTACGTTTCCGATCTGGGCCGCCGCGGCATTGCCCGCGTGTTACTCTGCCAAGTGTGAAATCCAGTATCGTTACCGTCCCCGTGCAGCGCGTCGCCGGCGAGGTCAAGCGCGAACAGGACCTGCTGGCGGTGGAGGAGCCGCTGCAAATCCGCGTGAACGGCCGGGACCTGGCGATCACTATGCGCACGCCGGGGCAGGATGACGAACTCGCGGCCGGTTTTCTGTTCACGGAGGGCATCATTCCGGGGCGTGACGCGATTGCCGAGATCACCGAGAGCGAGAACGCCGTGGACGTGAAGCTGAAGACCGAAGCGCATCTCGATTTGAGCGCGCAGACGCGCAATTTCTATCTGACCTCGAGCTGCGGTGTCTGCGGCAAGGCTTCCGTCGACGCGCTGGTCGCCGCTGGTTGCACGGCGCCGCCCCGGGACCGCCCGAAAGTCGCCGCAAATGTCGTGCGGGGATTGCCGGACACGTTGCGGGCCACACAGCCCGTCTTCGACCGTACGGGCGGACTCCACGCTGCGGCCCTGTTCGACGCCTCGGGCAAGCTGCAACTGGTGCGCGAGGACGTCGGACGCCACAACGCGGTCGACAAACTGGTGGGCCGCAGCGTGCTCGACGGCCGCGTGCCGCTGCATGATTCGATTCTGCTGGTGAGCGGACGGGCGAGTTTCGAGCTGGTGCAAAAAGCACTCCTGGCGGGCATCGCCGTGCTGGCCGCCGTCGGGGCGCCGTCGAGCCTGGCCGTCGAGACGGCGCGGCGCTTCGGCATGACGCTGGCGGGGTTCGTGCGGCACGGGCGGTTTAACCTGTATTCGGGTGAGTCGCGGATCACCCTTTGAATTACGAGTACACTCGTAGTATCGTCTTCCTAGATTATGCCTTTGCCCCGCCCCACCGACGCTGAACTCGAAATCCTGACTGTGCTGTGGAGCCAGGGGCCTTCGACCGTCCGCGCGGTGCATGAAGTGATCACCCAGCGCCGTCCCGCGCAATACACCACGACCCTGAAGCAACTTCAAATCATGGACCGGAAGGGTCTGGTGCGGCGCGACGACTCCAAGCGCGCGCATGTCTACCGGGCCGCCCAGCCGCGCGAAGCGACGCAGGCGCAGCTTGCGGGGGACCTGTTGGAACGGGCCTTCGCGGGCTCGGCGAGGGAGCTGTTGATGGGGGCGCTTGCAGCGCGCAAGGCGTCGAAAAAGGAACTGGCCGGGCTGCGCGATCTGCTCGATGCATACGAACGGAGGAAACGAAGACCTGCGAACTACCGCCGCCTTCTGCGGGATGAGGGGTGACGGCATGAGACGGACGCGCGTCGCTACCGCGCCGCGGCAACGCGACACGATTCCGCGGGTCTTCGATCTCCGCACCCGCTAAGTGTTACCCTCATTCTCTGCGCCCTCTGACGATCACCCACGTCGATACCGAACGCGCCTGGCGTGGCGGCCAGCGCTCCTTGCTCACGCTGGCGCGCGGGCTGCGGACGCGCGGCCATCGACAGACTATCGTTTGCCCGCCCGATAGCGCGCTCGCCGAGCGGGCCCGCGAAGAAGGCTTCTCCGTCGCCGCGAAAGTCGTGCGCGAAGGCGACATCGTCCACGCTCACAGCGGCCGGGCGCAAAACACAGCCTATCGCGCGACCGTTGGATCACACCTCCGCCGCGTCGTGACGCGCCACGTGGCGTTCCCGCCGCGGTGCCCCTGGGTGCATCGCCTGAAATACTCAATGACCTGCCACGGCATCATCGCCGTTTCCGAGTCGGTCCGCGAGGCACTGATGCGCGCGGGCGTTCCGGCAAAAAACGTTCGCGTGGTTCACACCGGTGTTGAACTTCCGCCGCCGCAGGCGCGGCGCGCCGCCAGCAACGACTTCGTCATTGGGCACATGGGCGCCTTCACCCCAGAGAAAGGCCAGGAGGTGATCCTCGCCGCCGCCGGGGAACTGCGCACTTCCCTGCCCCGCGCGCGATTCATTCTCGCGGGCGAGGGTCCCCGGCTCGCCGGACTGCGCCGCGGCGCGCCATCGACGGTATCCTTTCCCGGATTCGTTGGGGACCACGCCGCCTTCTTCGCCGGCCTCGACCTGTTCGTGATGCCCTCCCGCTCGGAAGCCTGGGGGCTCGCCGCGCTGGAGGCCATGGCGCACGGCGTTCCCGTGATCGCCAGCAACATCGGCGGCCTGCGCGAAATCGTCGAGCATGGCAGAAGCGGCTGGCTCGTGCCCCCGGGCGATGCGGCCGCGCTGGCGCGAGCGATTACGGCGGCGGCGCGCGATCCCGCGCGTCTGCGCGAGGCCGGAATGGCGGCACGAGAACGCGCCGCGCAGTTTTCCGTCGAGCGAATGGCAGAGGAAACCGAACGGTTCTATTACAGTCTGCTGCGTCCGTCTTCGGGCGTCACGGTCTAAAAGCCTGCGCGTAGCGCTGTACCCGTTCCGGGCGCCGGAACGTTACGGTCTCCGGGCTTTTCCTCGTGGCGGCCCCTCGAGGGGCGTGCCGACAACCAGGACCGGAGCGTTCACCGCGTGCCGCACGCCGTTAATCGTCGTGCCGAAAATCAAGTCCTGAAGGCCGGTGTGCCCGTGCGCTCCCATGACCACGAGATCCGGCTGAAGTTCGTGCGCGGCTTTTACGATTTCATTGCGGGGATTACGTCCATAGGCGACCATCAGCTCGGCCTTCAGTCCGCCGCGCGTCAGGGCCTCCACGATATCGTGGAAATACCGCTCGCCTGTGTGCACTTCCGCGTCGGAGGCGCTGGGGCCGAAGAGCTGGCTGGTGGCGCCCTCTTCGACGTGCAGCAGATGGATCGTGGCCCCGTGCAGACGCGCCATCGCCGCGGCGTGCGCCACAGCGGCGCGGTCGCGGTCGGAATGATCCAGTGGAACCAGGATCCGGCGGTACACCGGCGCGGGGAGATCGGCGGCCACTGCGGCGCCGGGACGTTCCACTTCCGCGGCGGGCCGCCGCGCGGGTGCCAACATTACGTATCCGAGCAGCGCGATCAAGGCCGCCAGAACCGGCACGCCCAGCCAGCGCCATCCTCCCTGCGCAACCCACGGAATCACTTCCTGGCTCACGAGCCAGAAATTCAACCCGAGAATCACGGCCGCGGTGATCCACGCCAGCAGCTTCACCCAGCCGGTGTTGGCGAACTCGCCCATGCGGCTGCGATCGCTGGTGAAGCGGATCAGGGGGATGATGGCGAACGGCAACTGCATGCTGAGAATCACCTGGCTCAAGATCAGCAAAGCGTAGGTGCCCTGTTCGCCTGAAGTGGAAACCGTAATCGCAGCCGGTACGATCGCCACCGAGCGCGTCAACAGGCGCCGCAGCCAGGGCCGCAAGCGCAGGTTCAGGAAGCCCTCCATCACGATCTGTCCCGCGTAGGTGCCGGTGAGCGTGGACGACTGGCCGCTCGCCAGCAACGCGATGGCGAACAGCGCGCTCGCGATGGTGGTGCCCAGCAGCGGCGTCAGCAGTTCGTGCGCCTGCTGGAGTTCGGTCACCGCCACGCCGTTGCGGAAGAACACGGCCGCGGCCAGGACGAGAATCGAGCCGTTCACGATCAGCGCTCCGTTCAGGGCGATGATCGAATCGATCAGGTTGAACTTGCAGGCCTGGCGGCGTTCCTGGACAGTCAAGCCCACCTGGCGCGTCTGCACCAGCGCAGAGTGCAGGTACAGATTGTGCGGCATCACGGTCGCGCCCAGGATGCTGATGGCGATATAGAGGCTCGCGCCGTCGATGCGAGGGATCAGACCGGCCACCATTTCGCGCCACATCGGACCGGCCAGGCCGAGCTCGGTCAGGAAGCAGCCGGTGACGATCGTGATCACGACCAGGATGAGCGCCTCGACCAGCCGGATACCGTAGCGGGTCAGCCACAACACCAGCAGCGTGTCGAGCGCGGTCAGCAGCACGCCGATCGACAGCGGAATGCCAAACAGCAGATTCAGGCCGATGGCCGCGCCCAGCACTTCGGCCAGATCGCAAGCGGCGATGGCGATCTCGCACAACAGCCACAGTGAATGGTTGATCGCTTTCGAATAGGCCTCGCGGCAGGCCTGCGCCAGGTCGCGCCCGGCGATGATCCCGAGGCGGGCCGAGAGCGTTTGCAGCAGGATCGCCATCAGGTTCGACAGCACCATGACCCACAACAGGCGGTAGCCGAACTGCGATCCCGCGCCGAGCCCGGCGGCCCAGTTGCCAGGGTCCATGTAGCCCACGCTGACCAAGTAAGCGGGTCCGGCGAAGGCGAACATCCGCCGGAACAGATTGGGGTGTACCGTCGGGACGCTGGCGTGGACCTCGGGCAGCGAGGCGGAGGGCGGTAGCTTAGGCTTCATCCCTGTACTTAACTATAGTTCATCGTAAGGCGCGCGTTCTTGCCGGCCGGTGTGGCCGCCCGGCGTAGAGCCGGCGCACGTCGCCGCATTCGAACAGCTCGGGAAAGCCCTCCAGGCAGAAGAGGGCGTATCATAAGAAGTTCATGGAAATCACCAAGATCATCGGCCGCGAGATCCTCGATTCCCGCGGCAATCCCACCGTGGAAGCCGACGTTTACTTAGCCGACGGCAGCATGGGCCGCGCAGCGGTTCCTTCGGGAGCCTCCACGGGCGAGCATGAAGCCGTCGAACTGCGCGATAACGATAAGGCCCGGTACCTCGGCAAGGGCACGCACCGCGCCGTCGAGAACATCTTCAACCAAATCGCCCCGGCGCTCGAAGGAGCCCAGGCCGAGCACCAGCAGAAGATCGACCGGTTGATGATCCAGCTCGACGGCACGCCCAACAAGTCGCGTCTCGGCGCCAATGCGATGCTGGCGGTGTCGATGGCTGTGGCGCGCGCTGCGGCGGCCTCGCAGCAGACGCCCTTGTACCGTTACCTCGGCGGCGTGGGAGCCTGCCTCCTGCCCGTCCCCATGATGAACATCCTCAACGGCGGCGCGCACGCCGACAACAGCGTCGATCCGCAGGAGTTCATGATCGCCCCCTACGGCGCCAAAAAATTTTCCGACGCCTTGCGTTGGGGCGCCGAAGTGTTTCACACCCTCAAGGGCGTGCTGAAGAAGCGCGGTTATTCGACGGCGGTGGGCGATGAAGGCGGCTTTGCGCCCAATCTAAAGTCCAACCAGGAGGCGCTCGAAGTCGTACTCGAAGCGATCACGCAGGCCGGCTACCAGCCGGGTGATGAAATCGGCATCGCGCTCGATCCCGCCGCCAGCGAGTTCTACGACCAGGACAAGAAACAGTACGTGTTTAAAAAGTCCGACAACAGCACGCGCACGTCCGAGCAGATGGCGGCGTTCTGGGCCGATTGGGTGCGGCAATACCCGATCATCTCGATCGAGGACGGCATGGCCGAGGACGATTGGGAGGGCTGGAAACTGCTCACGGATCAGCTCGGCACGAAGATCCAACTGGTCGGCGACGATCTGTTCGTCACCAATTCGGCGCGGCTCGAGATGGGAATCGAGCGCGGCGTGGCCAACTCGATTCTGGTGAAGGTCAACCAGATCGGCACGCTTACGGAAACGCTCGAGGCGATAAAGATGGCGGCCGATGCAGGCTACACGGCGGTGGTGTCGCACCGCTCGGGCGAGACCGAAGATGCCTTCATCGCCGACCTGGCCGTCGCCACCGGCGTGGGCCAGATCAAGACCGGCTCGGCCAGCCGCACGGACCGCATCGCGAAATACAATCAGTTGCTGCGCATTGAAGAGGACCTGGGTACAGCGGCGCGGTATGCGGGACGGAAGGCGTTCCGCCAATGATCAAGGGCGGCCCGCTGGTTCTCACGATTCTGGACGGATGGGGTTACTCGCCCGCCACGCAGGGCAACGCGATCGTGGCTGCGCACAAGCCCACCTATGACGCCCTGCTGCGCGAGTATCCGAACACGCTCATCCACACCTCGGGGCCGTACGTCGGCCTGCCCGAGGGCCAGATGGGCAACAGCGAGGTCGGGCACCTGAACATCGGCGCGGGCCGCATCCTGTACATGGACGTGACCCGCATCGACCGCATGATCGCTTCGGGCGATTTCTTCCGCCACCCGGCCCTGCTGGCTGCGATGCATCACGCGCGCGGGCGGCGGCTGCACTTGATGGGTCTGCTCAGCGATGGCGGCGTGCATTCTATGAACACGCACCTCTACGCGTTGCTCGAAATGGCCAAGCGCGAAGACGTCTCCGATGTGTGCGTGCACTGCTTCATGGACGGGCGCGACACGCCTCCGGAAAGCGGCGCGGGCTACATCGAAGCGCTGCAAAAGGAGATTCGCCGGATCAGCGTGGGCCGGATCGCGACTATTTCCGGACGCTACTACGCCATGGATCGCGATAAGCGGTGGGAGCGCACCGAACGCGCCAAACTCGCTATGACCGAAGGCGCCGGCGAGAAGCAGCCTGATCCTGTGGCGGCAGTGAAGCGCTCCTATGGGCGCGGCATCACCGACGAATTCATTGAGCCAATCACGATCGTGGACGCGCACCAAGAACCCGTAGGCCTCATCCGGAACGGCGATACATGCATCTTTTTCAACTTTCGTGCCGACCGGGGACGCCAAATGACTCAAGCACTTACAACAGCCCCCTTAAAGTTGCACTTCACTACAATGACGCAGTACGACAAGGCGCTGGCCGTGCCGTTCGTGCTGGCCAAGGAGCATCCTCACAACATCCTCGCCAACGTGATGGCAGGCGAGCACTGGCGCAACCTGCGCGTCGCGGAAACCGAAAAGTACGCCCACGTGACCTACTTCTTCAACGGAGGAAACGAGAAACCCTACCCCGGCGAAGAGCGTGAACTCGTGCCTTCTCCGAAAGTTGCGACGTATGACTTAAAGCCCGAAATGAGCGCAGAACAGGTGACGGATGTGGCCGTGAAGGCGATCGATGGGCGCGATTTCGACGTGATCGTCATGAATTACGCCAATGCGGACATGGTCGGGCATTCCGGCAAGATGACGCCCACGGTGCAGGCCGTGGAGGCGGTGGACGCTGGGCTAGGGAGGATTTATGCCGCCCTGCGCCGCGCCGGCGGCCGGTGGCTGATCACGGCCGATCACGGCAATGCCGAGTGCATGATCGACCCGATCACCGGCGGACCGCACACCTATCACACGACCAATCCCGTGCCGTTCATCGTAGTCTCCGAGGACAAGCGCCCGCTGCGGTCCGGGGGGGCGCTCCAGGACGTCGCGCCGACCGTGCTGGGGATGCTGGGCGTGGCTCAGCCGAAGGAAATGACGGGCCGCGACCTGCGGCAGGTGTGATATCCGAGGAAATCCGCGGGGGAACCCCGATTCCAAGCCCTGGTAGGCGGAGCGAAGATACCTCTGTTACTGCCGCTCCAGCCGCCGCACGGATTCCACCACCACGCGCCCCACGATTTGCAGGCTCTGCGCGCTGATCTTGTCCATCGTATCCGTGTCCTCGTGCCAGGATTCGTAATCAAAGTCGATTAAATCCACAACGGGGACGCCGGGTTCGGCGAACGGCATGTGGTCGTCGTCGATGGCGATGGTGGCCTGCGTGAAGAACGCCTGGTAGCCGAGTTCCGCCGCGGCGCGCCACACCAGTTGGCGCAGCCGAGGATCCGAGTTGGTGTCCTGGCGGAGATTCAGGTTGCGGTCGCCGATCATGTCGACGTTGATCAGGCCCTTGAGCCGCGCCAGCGTCCCGTCGGCGCGCCAGCGCTGGGCCAGATGCCGGCTGCCGTACAGCTTGTCGGTTTCGGTCCAATCGCCGGTAGCTTCTTCACCATCGAAAAAGACGATATACACGTCGTCGCTGCGGGGCTCGCCCGCCAAGGCCCGCGCCAGTTCCAGCAGCAGTCCGGTGGAGGAGCCGCCATCATTAGCGCCGACGAATTTTCGGCCCGGGAAATACTTCGTGTCGAAGTGTCCGGTGACGGCGATTGCGTTCGGGGGAGCCCCGGCCGCGCGCGGTTTACCGGCGAACTTGGCGATGATATTCTTCATCGCGATGGGGCCCCGGGGCGTGCGCGCGGTAAAGGCGTCCTCGGCAACCTGGCATTTGCACTGCCTCAACTGCTCCAGAATGTAATTCTGCAACTGGCGGTTCGCTTCCGAACCGGACGGCCGCGGCCCGAAGGCGACCGCGCGGCGCGCGAATTCCAGGGCCGCGTCGCCGGAAACGTCGCCGGCGGCGGCGAAAGCCGCCAGCAGCGCCGTCAGGAAGGCTTGCGCGCGGAGCATATATATCCCAGTGTAAAGTTTTTGGGCCGGTCCAAGGGGTCAAGCAACGGCAGCACTAGAGCAGGCGGCGCGAAGAACACCGCGGCCACGAACATCCACGGACCGGGAAAAAATTGCAGAGCGTTCAGCAGCCTCCGGGAAAGCAGACGGAAAATGCCGCCCACAGGTTCCAGGCAAATTTCCTGAAAACCGGCCCGCTGCAGCAGATACTGCAATCCGTAACGCGTGTAGCGGAAATAATCGTGAGGCTGCTGATGCTCTTCCCACTCATGCGGGGCAATCAGGAGCAAGCGGCCCCCAGGCCTTAACACACGGCCGATCTCTTCGATGACCCGCGCAGGCTCGCGGACATGCTCCAGGGTGACCACGTTGATGGCCGCATCGAATGCCGCTTCGGCAAAGGGCATGTGCTCTAAATCCCCGAGAACGTCCAGATGCGAGTAATCCCAGGCGGCGTCGCCCACGCCCAGGTCCAACCCGTAATAGCGCTGCTGAGCGAAGCAGGACCGATGGCCTCCCTCGCCTGCCCCCGCATCCAGCACGCGAGCACCCGGCGGAGTGGCAGCCGCAAACTGGCGGACTGCGGATTCGATCGCGCCCTCGAAGTGCAACACGTAGCGCGCCAGGGGGCCCGGCATCCGATCCCGAATTTTCTCGTAGATCACGGTTTCTTGCGCGCCTCGACCATGACGGTGGATCCGGCGCGGCAGGCGGCCTCCAGCAGCGTAAATGGCAGACACGCCGCGGCGAGCGCGGCGTAAGCCAGATTCTTTGCCAGGCGCTGCCAGGGGGTTTCCACGATGCCCCACATTCGCCGGGACATGGGATCCAGGAAGTGGGCGATGCTGGTCGCCAATCCAGCCGGATTGTCGCGCAGCGAGAAATATTTGTGACGCAGGACTTCGAATCCGCAGACGTCGAGCAGTTCGTCCAGATCGCGCGCACGAAAATGAATCAGGTGCCGCGGCACTTGTGCGCCGTTCCAGTGGCCGCCCAGCAACAGAAACTGCCAGCTGGCCGCGTTGGGCACCTGAACGATGAGGCGGCCGCGCGGGCGCAGCAGCCGGTGCGCGGATTCCAGGTACGCCGCCGGATCGTAGAGATGCTCCAGCACGTGGAACATGGTGATCGCCGCGCAACTTTCCGCCGCAAACGGAGCCTCCGCCAGGGACGCACACACCGCCGGCACCGCAGCCCGCCTCCATGCCACGCGCGCGGCGTCCAGCGAAAAATCCAGCCCCGCGATCAGATGAGCAGAGCCGGTCGCTTGGCGCTCTTCGAGCATCTGAAGGAACAAACCGCCCCCGCAACCCACGTCCAATACGACGCCTTGTTCGCCCGATTCCCGCAACGCACGCTCGACAAATCGGAGATGATCCCGCAGAACAAAGCGGCGGTAGGCTTGCTCCATCCGGGAGGTCGCGTCATCCTCGCCCGCGTACCAGTAACGTTCCGGATAGTAGCGCGGCATTTCTTCCGGTGAGGGCCACGGATCCAGGCGCATCAAGCGGCACGCGCGGCACTCGACGATCCGAAACTTGTCGGCGGTGGTGCCGTAGAGCCAGTCCGTCGATGTCACCAGGGCCTTGGCCTCATGGCCTCCACAGGCCGGGCAGGAGTTCTTCAGGAATTCGCTTCCTGGGACAGTTCCCGTAGAGGGATTCGGTGGGCCAGCAGAAGTGTCCGCAGTTCGCGGGGGCTCAGACGGCGCAGGGGCCGCAGCGCCCGCCGCTTCCGCAGCATGGCCGGAATGAGCGGGATCGCCGAAGCCGTTCCCCAGAGCAGGGCCCAGGCGGCCGTAAACTTGCCCCCCATCCCCGGGTAGTGGCGAATCTCGCCGCGGTTGTGCAGCGCCGCCCAGGCGCCCGCGGCTACTCTCGCCAGAAGATATGCTCCGTTGGCCCATAGCAGACTCCAGGGAAACAACTTCACTACTAATAACACACGATTGCGTTCAATCAGCGTCAGCCGGCGCGCCGATCCTAAGCCGAGCGTCGAGCCCCGGTGATGCCGCACCCGGGCATGTGGTGTGTACAGGCATTCCCAGCCGGCCTGGCGGGCGCGCAGCCCCAACTCGGCGTCGTCGGCGTAAGCAAAAAAATCCTCGTCGAACCCTCCAATCTCGTTGAGCATTGCCCTGCGGTACATCGCCGCGCAGCCATCGGGCCAGAGGACCGGCTCCACGCAGTCGAACTGGCCGTGGTCCAACTGGCCGGATCCCCTACCCCGGTTCTGTCCATCGGGGTAGATCAGGTGCCCGCACTTATCGATGCGCCTGGGATCTTCCCAGACCAGGATTTTCGCGGCGACCATGCCGATTTTGGAGTTGCCACGAATGGCGGCTTCCAGAGCTTCCAGGAAGCCGGCTTCCGCCTCGGCGTCGTTGTTCAGCAGTACGATGAACTCGCTTTGCGTCGCCCGAATCCCCTGATTGTTAGCCGCACAAAAGCCGATATTCTGAGTGTTGCGAATCAGCCGGAGCGCCACAGGAAAGCGTGGAACCAGGGATTCCACGAAATCCGCCGATCCGTCAGAGGATCCGTTGTCGACAACGCACACTTCAAAGGACGAATGGGTCTGGGCCGCCAGAGATTCCAGACAGCGGCCCAGGAGTTCCCGGCGGTTCCAGTTGACGACGATGACGCCGATTTTTGGAGAGTTCGTGGGTGCTGTAATACACTTATGTTGTAACATACGACTCTCGGAATCCTGAAGTTCTTGCGGTCAGATCGTTCGCCGATAAGAGGGATAACGACATGATTTCAGTTGGAAGCACCTTACGCCGGAAGCGGGAAGCCGAGGGATTATCGGTTGAAGAAATCGCCGCACGCCTGTGCATATCCCCCTCCTACCTGCGGGCCATCGAGGAGGATAACGTCGCCCGTCTTCCCGGAACCTTCTTCTACCGAAGCTTTGCCCTCCAGTACGCTGCCTTCCTCGGGGCAGAGGACGCTTCGGTCCGATCGGCGATTGATGAAACCTGTGCCCCGAAGAACGATCCCGTGGACGCCGCCGGCGCGGTGGCGCAGCGCGCCGCGCCTTCCATCCAATTCGCCGGCATTTCCCGCAGCCGCACCGGGTATGCCATCGGCCTCGCACTCCTGCTGTGTGCCGCCGCGGGCTCCTTTGCCTGGCGGAACCGGGTGCCCGGGCCGCAAATCGTTAGCCAGCCGCGCTCTGTTATGATAGCCGCTCTGCCCGAATCCACCGAACCGGAGCAGGCAGAGGCGGAGCTCATCGAATCCGTGCCGGGCACGGTGTTGAACCTGGCGGCGCGGGAGACCACCTGGCTCTCCATCACCAGCGACGGAGTGGAAATCTTCGAAGGCATGCTGTGGGCGCGCCAATCCAAGACGCTCACCGGCCTGGAGATGGCCCAGATGAAAGTCGGAAACGCCGGCGGCCTGGATATTTTCTGGAACGGGAAACCGGTGGGGCCGATCGGCAAGACGGGTCAAGTCCGCGTGGTCCTGCTCTCCGCCGACGACGTGCAGGTGCTACCGCCCGGACGGACGTTGTAGTCAGCGCCGCTCGGTCACGGTGACCGCCCGGTCCAGGGAAAAACTCAACCGTGTTTCAGCTTCCAAAACAGCGGCTTTGCCGCGCGTGAGCACGACCGCGCCGGCTCCCGCTGCCGCTCCGCCCGCCGCCCCGATCGCCGCGCCCGTGCCACCGCCCGCCGCCGCTCCGATCGCCCCGCCAATCACTGTCCCGATGGCGATCTTGACTGCGTCGTCCTTCTTCGACGGGTCCCCTTTGCGGACAAAGCGAGCCGTGTGGATCGAAATCCGCTGGCCGTCGGAAGCCGTGATGCTCGAAAGCTCCAGTGTCAGTGTGGCGATGCCCTTGGTTTTTCCCGCAGGCTCGACATCCGCCACCCGGCCGAGCACTCGAGCCCCGCGTTCGGCGATCACCCATCCATCCACCACCAGCGGCGCAGCCAGCGTGCCGAAGAAGGCGTCGCCGGCGACGTTGCGGTCGCTCGCCAGACGCTCTCCCAGCAGAATCGCGAGGATCGTATTCTCCGGAATTGTCACGGTACGCGGCCCGGCCTGGACCTCCGACGGCTGGCTGGACGTGAGATCGGCCAACACGTCCGGCGTCTCGATTTCCGTCACTTCCGGGGGGTTGACCGAAATCACCGCCGGCGGCGCCGCCAGCCGGGCGGCCAGCAACGTTGGGCTGGGGACAAACCGCCGGGCCGATTCGCGCCCCTTGGGCTTTTGCGGCATTGGCGGCGGGACGGGCTGCGTCCCCGGCGAAGTGGCCGCTGGCGCCTCCGGAACTATGGCCGGGATCGCGGAAGGCACGGGTTCCGGCCTTGACGTATGCCCGGTGTTCAGGGGCCTCGAAAGCAGGTAATAGGCCGCCGTGGCCAGCACAGCGCCGCCCGCAAAGGCCACCCATAGCCGGAAATTCGTGCTGCCGCCCATATAGCGTTAACGCGCGCCGGAAGAGTTCGGTTTCAATGGAAACAAGTTAAGATGGTGGCAGAGTGTTCCCGCAAGATTGCAATGTCGGGCCGGTCCGCATCCAGCCGGCCACTGTGCTGGCGCCCATGGCCGGGGTTACGGACACCATCTTCCGGCGGCTGATTCGCGCGCAGGGGGGCTGTGGCCTGATCATGACCGAGTTCACCAGCTCCCATGGAGTCGTGGCGGCGTCCAAATCCAGCCGGCCCACGCGGACGTTCCGGTATCTGTACTTTGAACCGGACGAGCATCCGATTTCCGCGCAGTTGTTCGGCGCCGATCCGGAAGTGATGGCCGAGGCGGCCCGCTACTGCCAGGATCTGGGCTTCGACATCGTGGACATCAACTTCGGATGCCCGGTCAAGAAGGTCGTGCGCTGCAATGGCGGCAGCGGACTGCTGCGCGACCTGCCGCTCGTGGAGACGCTGCTCCGCAAGGTTCGCGCCGCGATTTCCATTCCTCTGACGATGAAGTTCCGGGCGGGCTGGAGCGACAAGGAACTGGTCCACGTCCGCATGGCCCGGCTGGCCGAGGATTGCGGTTTGCAAGCTATCGCCCTGCATCCGCGCACGCGCGAAGAGGGCTACGGCGGCCATGCGGACTGGACGCGCATCGCCGAGGTCAAAGCCGCGGTGAAGATCCCCGTGATCGGCAACGGCGACATCCGCACGCCGGAGGACGCCGTGCGCATGGTGCGCGAGACCGGCTGTGATGCTGTGATGATCGGCCGGACGGCCTCTTCGAATCCCTGGATCTTCCGGCAAATCGAGAGCTACGTCGCCACCGGCGCCTATGAGACGCCCTCCGAGCAGGCTCGCTACGAAATCATGCGGCGCTACTACGCCATGCTCTGCGATCAGGGTTCACCGGATGCCGCGGGCAAAATGAAACAGTTCGCGACGTACTTCACGCACGGGGTGCCGAACGGCTCGCGCCTCCGCGCCGGAATCTACCCGTTGACCGAACCGCGCCAGATTCTGGAAGCCGTGGATGCGTTCTTTGAGCGGGAACTGGGGGCGCTCGCCTAGCGGGCTATCTTCCGTCCAGAATCCGGCCCTGGCGGTGATCCGCGTTCGCTTGCGCCGTCCTGCCCAGAGCGCGGTAGCTGAGCGCCCGCGCATGAAAGGCCTGGGCGTTCAGGACGTCGAACCGGATCACTTCGGTGAAGTCCTCGATTGCGCGTTCGTGCTGTCCCAAGGCCTGATGCGTCGCGCCACGCTCGTAAAAGTTCGCCATTTCCGGCGCAAGCGCCACAGCCTTGTTGAAGTCCTCCAGTGCCTCCGGCAACCTCCCCAATCTGCGCAGGGCAACGCCCCGCACTTGATATGAGGCGCCCAAGTCCGGTCCGTTCTCGACGGCCCGGTTGGCGGCATCCAAAGCCGAGGCGTAGTCTTCCAGCATCGCGTATGTCCGGCTGAGGTCGACGTAGCCGACCGGGTCACGCGGGCGCAGTTCGGTATAACGCCTGAAATCCGGGACCGCATCGTTGGGCCTGGCCAAGGCGATGTGTGCCCGGCCCCTCCCCTGAAACGCCTCCGGGAAATCCGCGCGGTAGCTAATGGCCTGATCGAAGGACAGAATGGCCTGCGAGTACTGTCCGCTCTTCAGGAGGCGCTGTCCGGAGTCCAGGGCTTCCTGGGCGTGCAGGGGATCGGTGTAATATTTGTAAATCCACGCCGTGGCCAGCACGGCGGCAACCGCGATCAGCAGGTTCCGGTAGCGAACACGGGCGCGGGCGCGGGCGTGATCCTCGGCCGAAACCGGAATCAGAATTTGCGGACGCGTTGCGTCTCCAACGCCCGCGGCCGTCTCCAGGCCAGGATCGGGCGAATCCGGCGCTCCAGAATTGTTTTGGGGATCCGGCACTCCCTCTATGATAGAAGAAGCTCGCTCCGTGAAACACGTCCAACTGATTACCGACGGCGCCTGTCTCGGCAATCCCGGACCCGGCGGCTGGGCCTGCATTCTGCGCTACAACAGCCACAAGCGCGAACTATTTGGCTCCGCGCCCCGCACTACGAACAACCGCATGGAACTGACCGCCGCAATCGAAGGCTTGCACGCCCTGCGCGAGCCCTGTGACGTGGAGGTCGTCACCGACTCGCAGTATCTGAAGAACGGGATCACCCAGTGGATCCATGGATGGAAACGCAACGGCTGGCGCACCGCGGCGAAATCGCCGGTGAGCAATCAGGATCTGTGGGAGCGGCTGGACCGGGAAGTTTCGCGCCACAAAGTCCGCTGGACCTGGACCCGCGGCCATGCACATCACGATGACAACAACCGCTGCGATGAGCTGGCCACGCGCGCCGCCCGCGAGCAGTTGTGAGCATGTTTGTCAGCTCAGCTCGTATCCCTTGTGCGCAATCCCCCGGCAGACGACTTCGGAAGCCCGGCCATGCCGCCTGAAGATTTCGCGGACCCGTTCGCATACGTCCTCGTGACCGCGCTCGTGAAAGACCAGGATCGACGGACCGGCTCCGCTCAACGCGCAGCCCAGCAACCCGGGCGCGCGCAACTGCGCGATTTCCTCCAGACCCGGCACCAGGGGAAAGCGGTAGGGCTGATGCAGCCGGTCTTCCAGCGCCGTGGGGAACGCGCTCGTGACGCCCGTGGCCAGCGCCACGATCAACATCGAACTGCGCTGAATGTTGAACACCGCATCGGCGCGCGAATACGTCTCGGGCAGCACGCCGCGCGCCTCCGCTGTCGGAAGCACGAAGTCGGGCACCACCACCGCCAGCCCGTAGTGCTCGTTCAACTCCATGCGGACCGCGTGGGCGCGGCCCTGCGAATCGATGGCGCTCGCCACCAGCGCGCCCAGCACGCAAGCCGCGACATTGTCCGGATGGCCCTCGATGCGCGCCGCTTCATCGAGCACTTTGTCGCGGTCCCAGTCGAGCCCCAGCACCCGGCTTGCGATCACCACGCCGGCGGTGAGCGCCGCGGCGCTGGATCCCAGACCCTTGCCGATAGGAATGTCGTTGACAATGGCGAGTTCGATGGGCGGCATCGGGCGGCCCACATCCTCAGCGGTGCGCAGCGCCGTCTGCCAGATCAAATTGTCTGCTTCTCTGGAAATGAGTGCGGCATCCCGTCCGGAAGCAGTAATGACCAGGGCCGGAGCCTTTCGAAAGCGGCACTCCAAATACAAGTCGAGACCCATGCCCAGAGCGTCGAAACCGGGACCAAGATTCGCGCTGGAAGCCGGAACCCGCAGAGTGGTGAAATCGGACATGAATTCTCCATTCTGGCATGCCCCGCTCTCTTCCCGGTCCGGCCACGCTGTCGGCCGGTTCCGGGAGCGTCCCCGCTGCGCGCATCGGAGTCACAACTCAGGGAACACTGGCCCCGGCGAGTTCTGCGGATTGGCCGGAAGCGCCTTGGCCCAGTTGTATGTACGGACTGCGGGCGGCTGCACCGAGATCGACTGACGGTGGGAGCCGTAGGGCCGCCCCGCGCGGCAGCCAATCGAGAGTAAAATAGGGGCATGGAAGCAAGTTCTGCGGCATCCTCTTTTTTACCCCACCAACTGGAGCTCCCGGCCTGGAAAAGCATCGCCAGCCACCTCGGTGCGGCGGTTGTGGCGTTCCTTTTCCTGGCGGCCGGTATTTACAAGGCGGTCGATCCCTATAAATTCGCGGCTCTGGCCCAGAACCTCTTGATCCCGTTCTCCCAGGCACTCCCGCTGGCGCTGCTGCTGGCCGTGGCGGAAACCACAGCCGGCGTGCTGGTCCTGGTGCCTCGCTTCCGCCGTTGGGGAGCATTCCTGGCGGGCGGACTGCTGCTCACCTTCATGGGATACATCGGCTGGAACTATACGGCGTTGGTCGGCCGGGACTGCTCCTGTTTTCCGGAACTGAGGCTGCCGTTCGGTCTGGTAATCGACATGAAGCGATCGGTGGGGCCGGGCTTCTTCTGGGGCGATGCGGCATTCCTGCTGGCCGCGGCCGTGGCGGGATTTTGGGCCAAGCCTTCGGCCGGCCTGCGCACCGCGGCCGTGATCCTGGGCGCGGTGACCGTCTTTGCCGGAGTCAGCTTCGGCACAGCTTACGTGAATCAGAATGGGGTCCAGGCGCCGGAATCCATCGTGGTGGATGGGCAGGTGACGAATCTTCGCCAGGGCCGCTACTTCCTGTTCTTCTACAATCCGGCCTGTCCCCATTGCAATGAGGCCGCCGCCACCATGAGCAAGCTACGCTTCAGGGACGATATCAAGGTCATCGCGGTCCCCACCGGCGAGCAGCAGTGGGCCCAGGCCTTCCTGGCGGACAACAACTTCACCATCGCACGTACGTCGCTCGATGTCGAAAAACTGCGAGAGGCGTTCAAGTTCGAGTATCCGCCCTACGGCGTTGTGATTCAGGACGGCCGTCTGGCCGGCATGGTGCCACAGTTCGACAACCAGGGCGAGCCGGAAACGACGCTTCGCTTGCTGGGCGCGATCGAATAATGTCAATCCGCAGCTTTTTCGGACTTCCGGAAAAGCGACCGGGCAGCTCCGAAACCGAAACCGTCCGGCGGGTCATCGAGGCGCTCGACCATCTGGAAGAGTCTCACGCCCGTTACATCGCCGCCTTCGGCTACATCCTGGGCCGCGTGGCCCACGCGGATTTGAAGATCGGCCCCGAGGAAACCGCCGCGATGGAGCGTATCATCGCCGAGCACGGCGGACTGCCCGCATCACAGGCTTTGATCGTCGCGCAAGTGGCGAAGACGCGGGCGCAACTTTTCGGCGGCACGGAGAATTTTCTGGTGACGCGTGAGTTCGATCGCATCGCCACCGGCGAGCAGAAGCTGGCGCTGCTCGATTGCCTGTTCGCGGTCGCCGCAGCCGAAGGGCACATCTCGACCACCGAAGACAACGAAATCCGCCAGATCGCAAGCGAGATTCACGTCGAGCATCCCGGCTTCGTCGCCATCCGCTCGCGCTGGCGCGATCAACTCGCGGTCTTCCAGAATCTGCCGCGCCCTTGACATCGGGGGAGCCTTGTGAGGTTCACTCCTGCACGGCTGGTTGCCGCAATAGCTCCAGCAACGCCTGCGCTGCCAGCGTGAGCGGTTTCTTCTTGCGGTAGATGATGCCCAGCGGCCGGTACAGCGACGCGCCAGCCAGCCGGATCGCCGTGAGGCGCTTCTGCTGGATGTCCTCGCGCATCGACCGGAAGGGCAGGATCCCCACGCCCACCCCGTGGGCCACGGCTTCCTTCACCATCTCGATGTTGTCGAAGAAAACCTCGACCTTCACGTCGATGCCCTTCTCTTTGAAGAACCGGTCCACGTGGCGGCGGATCGGCAGCTCTTCGTCGAAGCCGACGAAGCTCGCGCCGCGCAGTTCCTCGACCGGCAGAGGGCCCCGCAGCGCGGATGCCTTCTTGGCCAGCGGATGCGACGGCGCGGCCGCCAGCACCATCTCCTCGCGCCGCCAGGGAATCGTCTCCAGATCCCGATTCGCCACCGGGTAACTCACCAGCCCGAGTTCGGCTTCGCCGTCCAGCACGGCTTGATATACCTTCTCCGGCCGCAGATACAGAACTTGGATGTCGCATTCCGGATGTTCGGAGGCGAAGCGCTGTTCCAACCGGACCAACTCGCTCACCCCGACCGAGTAAATGCAAGCGACCTTCAGACTGCCGGAAACCTTGTGTTGCAGCCGCCGCAGCGCGTCGTCCAGATCCTCTTTCCGGCGCAGCACCTCCATGCAAAACTCGGCGAACAGCTCGCCCGCCGGCGTCAACCCCAGGGGGCGGCGCGACCGGTCCAGCAACGTGGCCCCGAGCGCCCGTTCGGCTTCCTTTACTTGCTGGCTGACGGCGGACTGGCTGATGCCGTTGACCTCCGCGGACCGGCTAAGGCTGCGGGATTGCGCAATGTCCTTGAATATCTTCAGGATTCGGAGATCCACGGAGCCATTATATATTAGCGTAGCTAATAATGCAATCTTGTGATTTCATTTGACCTGATACTGATACTCGTATTACACTTCCTACTATGACCCGGCCTCTTACCAAACAAGGTCTTTACGATCCGCAGTTCGAGCATGACAACTGCGGCATGGGCTTTATCGTCAACCTCAACGGGCAGCGCAGTCATGAGGTGATCAAGAAGGGCATCGAGATTCTGATCAACCTCACGCACCGCGGCGCCTGTGGCTGCGATCCGGAGACCGGAGACGGCGCGGGCATTCTCATCCAGATCCCGCATGAGTTCTTTGCGCGCGAATGCGCCAAGCTCGGCTTTTCTCTGCCCGAACCGGGGGCCTACGGGGTGGGCATGATGTTCCTGCCGGTGGAGCCCAAGCAGCGCCTGATCTGCGAAGGCATCGTGGAACGGATCGCGCAGGAAGAAGGACTGGCCGTGCTCGGCTGGCGCGATACTCCGGTGCACGCTGACGCCATCGGACGCCACGCGCGCGCCACGCAGCCTTATATCGAGCAGGTTTTTCTGCGCGGCGACGCAGCCTGGACGCAGGATGAGCTCGAGCGGCGCCTGTTCGTCGTGCGCCGCCGCGCGGAAGCCGAAGTCAAGGCCCAGGCCGCAGAATTGTCGGAGGCCGATTTCTTCTATGTTCCGTCGATGTCGACGCGGGTCATCATCTACAAGGGCCTGCTGCTGGCCCCGCAGATCTCGGACTTCTACAAAGAGCTCCGCGATCCGGATACGCGCAGTTCGATGTGCATGGTGCACCAGCGCTTCTCGACCAACACATTCCCAACCTGGCAGCTCGCGCATCCCTACCGTTACATCTGCCACAACGGCGAGATCAACACGGTGCGCGGCAACATCAACTGGATGAACGCGCGCGAATCGGTGCTAGAATCCGACCTGTTCGGCGACAAGCTGCAAAAGACCTTTCCGGTCATCCGTCCCGGGTTGAGCGACACGGGCTCGCTTGACAACGCGGTCGAAATGCTGACCCTTGCCGGCCGCTCTCTGCCGCACGTGATGGCGATGCTGATCCCGGAGGCCTGGGATGCCGACGATACGATGCCGCCTGCCAAGCGGGCTTTCTATGAATATCATGCGTCGTTGATGGAGCCCTGGGATGGACCCGCGGCCGTGGCCTTCACCGACGGCAAGTGGATCGGCGCGACGCTGGACCGCAACGGCCTTCGCCCGGCGCGCTATCTGGTCACCAAGGACGGCCAGTTGATCATGGCGTCGGAAACCGGCGTGCTTCCGGTGAAGCCGGAAAATGTGGCCTACAAGGGCCGCCTGCAGCCCGGCAAGATGCTGCTGGTGAATCTCGAAGAGAACCGCATCGTTCCCGATGAGGAGATCAAGGAGATGCTCGCCTCGGCCAAGCCGTACCAGCAGTGGCTCGACCAGAATCAGATTACGCTCGATCATCTGCCCGAACCGCCGCGCGTGCACGGCTTCGATCCGGCCACGCTTCAGGTGCGCCAGCGCGCCTTCGGCTACAGCGAGGAAGACCTGAAGATGATCATCGCGCCCATGGCCAACGATGGCCAGGAGCCGGTGGGCTCGATGGGCACGGACACGCCGCTGGCGTGCCTGTCGGACCGGCCGCAAAGTCTGTTCAACTACTTCAAGCAGCTGTTCGCGCAGGTGACCAATCCCGCCATTGATCCGATTCGCGAGGAACTGGTCATGTCGCTCACCAGCTACATCGGCACGGAGCGCAACATCTTCGAGGAATCGCCGCTGCACTGCCACACGCTGAAGCTGCCGCATCCGATTCTGACCAACTACGATCTGGAAAAATTGCGCCGCGTGAGCCAGGGCGATTTCCTGGCCACCACGCTGCGCGCCGTCTATCCGGTGGCCGAGGGCGTGCAGGGCCTGGAGCGCGCGCTCGCCGGCTTGTGCCAGCAGGCCTCGCGCGCGGTCGAGGACCGCTACACGGTGATCATTCTTTCGGATCGCGGCATCACTCCCGAGTACGCGCCCATCCCAAGTCTGCTTGCGATGAGCGCCGTGCACAATCACCTGGTGCGCCAGCAGCAGCGGACGCAGTGCGCCCTGGTGGTCGAAACCGGAGAGGCGCGCGAAGTGCATCACTTCGCGCTGCTGATCGGCTACGGCGCCAGCGCGATCAACCCCTATCTGGCGATCGAGACCCTGGAGGACATGACGCAGAAGAGCCGGCTGAACGTCGATTTTCCAACGGCGCTCAAGAATTACAAGAAGGCCATCAACAAGGGCCTGCTCAAGGTCTTTTCCAAGATGGGGATCTCGACCTTGCAAAGCTACCGCGGCGCGCAGATCTTCGAGGCCGTAGGTTTGAGGCAGAGTTTGATCGAAAAATACTTCACGGGAACCGCTTCGCGCATCGAGGGCGTGGACCTGGCGGTCCTGGCCCGCGAGGCCGCGATGAAGCACGAGCATGCGTTCCGGCCGGCCAGCGTGAACGAAACGGAACTGCACGTCGGCGGCGCCTATCATTACCGGATCGGCGGTGAATATCACTTGTTGAATCCACTCACGGTTTCCAAGCTGCAGCACGCCGTGCGGGACGAGCGCTATGAAACCTTCAAGGAGTACGCCGCGCTGATCGACCGGCAAAACCGCGATCTGGCCACGCTGCGCGGGTTGATGGAGTTCCGCAAGGCCGCCAAGCCCTTGCCTCTGGAGGAAGTCGAGCCGGCCGCGGAGATCGTCAAGCGCTTCGCTACGGGCGCGATGTCCTTCGGCTCGATCAGCAAGGAAGCGCACGAGACGCTGGCAATCGCGATGAACCGCATCGGCGGGCGCTCCAACACGGGCGAAGGCGGCGAAGATGAGGAACGCTTCAAGCCCGATCCGAACGGCGACTGGCGGCGCAGTTCCATTAAGCAAGTGGCCTCCGGCCGCTTCGGCGTCACCACGAATTACCTGGTGAACGCCGACGAGCTCCAGATCAAGATCGCCCAGGGCGCCAAACCCGGCGAAGGCGGGCAGCTTCCCGGCCACAAAGTCGACGAAGTGATCGCGCGCGTGCGCTACTCGGTGCCCGGCGTGGGTCTGATTTCGCCGCCGCCGCACCATGACATTTACTCGATCGAGGATCTCGCCCAGTTGATCTACGATCTGAAGAACGTCAACCCGAGCGCCCGCATCTCGGTGAAGCTGGTGGCGGAGGTCGGCGTCGGCACGGTCGCCGCCGGCGTCGCCAAGGCGCACGCCGACGTGATTCTCATTTCCGGCTACGAGGGCGGTACGGGCGCCTCGCCCCTGACCTCCATCAAACACGCCGGCGTTCCCTGGGAGCTTGGGCTTTCCGAGACTCAGCAGGTGCTGGTGCTCAACGACCTCCGCAGCCGCGTCGTTCTTCAGACCGACGGGAAACTGAAAACCGGCCGGGACGTGGCCATCGCCGCCCTGCTGGGCGCCGAGGAGTTCGGCTTTTCCACCGCCCCGCTGGTGGCCATGGGCTGCATCATGATGCGCAAGTGCCACCTGAATACGTGCCCGGTAGGCATCGCCACGCAGGATCCGGTGCTGCGCAAGAAATTCGCGGGCAAACCGGAGAATGTCATCAACTACTTCTTCTTCGTCGCCGAACAGTTGCGCGAGATCATGGCCGAGCTCGGCTTCCGGCGCGTGGAAGACATGATCGGACATTCCGACCGCTTGGAAATGCGCTCCGGGATCACGCACTGGAAGGCCAAGGGCCTGGATTATTCGGACCTGCTGTTTTTCCCGCAGGCCCCTTCGCGCGTGGGACGCCACTGCACCATGGCGCAGGACCATGGTCTGGAGGCGGCGCTCGACTTCAAGCTGATCGATCACGCCAGGCCCGCGCTCGAAGACAAGACACCGGTGGAGTTCGTGCTGCCGATTCGCAACGTTGACCGCACCGTGGGCGCGATGCTCTCCGGCGAAATCGCGCGCAAGTACGGCTCCGAGGGCCTCGACCCTGCCACGATCCACTTCCGCTTCAACGGTTCGGCCGGTCAGAGCTTCGGCGCGTTTCTGGCGCGCGGCGTCACGCTGGAGCTGGAAGGCGACGCCAACGACTACGTCGGCAAGGGCCTTTCCGGCGGCAAGCTGATCGTCTATCCGCCGCGGGCTTCGAGCTTCCGCCCGGATCAGAACATCCTCATTGGCAACGTCGTATTGTACGGGGCCACCTCCGGCGAAGCGTTCTTCAACGGCCGCGCCGGCGAGCGTTTCTGCGTGCGCAATTCGGGAGCAACCGCGGTGGTCGAGGGCGTGGGCGACCACGGCTGCGAATACATGACCAAGGGCCTGGTGGTGTGCCTCAGCGACACCGGCAAGAACTTCGCGGCCGGCATGTCGGGCGGCATCGCCTACGTGCTGGACGAGTCGGGCGAGTTCGTCAAGACGCGCTGCAACAAGGCCAGCGTGGATCTGGAACCCGTCGAGGATCCTTCCGATATCGAGACGCTGCGTTACTGGATCGCGCGGCATGCCGAGGAAACCGGCAGCGAGCGCGCCAACTGGATTCTCGACAACTTCGAAGGGCTGCTCCCGAAATTCGTCAAAGTCTTCCCGCACGAGTACAAGCGCGTGCTGGGCGTCCGCGGAAAGGCGGTGGCCTCCCATGGGTAAGACCACGGGCTTCCTCGAATACCAGCGCCAGGTTCCCGAGCGGCGGCCGGTCGCCGAACGCATCAACGACTGGTTTGAGATCTACAAGGAATTTCCCCTGGAAAATGTGCGGACGCAGGGCGCGCGCTGCATGGATTGCGGCGTGCCGTTCTGCCACACCGGCTGCCCGCTGAACAACATCATTCCCGATTGGAACGATCTGGTCTACCGCGACCGCTGGCGCGATGCGATCCGGGTGCTGCACTCCACCAACAATTTTCCCGAATTCACCGGCCGCATCTGCCCCGCCCCATGCGAGGCCGCCTGCGTGCTCGGGATCAACGAGCCCCCGGTGACGATCAAGGTGATTGAGCGGTCGATCGCCGATCACGCCTGGGAGCAGGGCTGGATCCAGCCCGAGCCTCCCGCGGTGAAGACCGGAAAGCGCGTGGCTGTGGTGGGCTCGGGACCAGCGGGTCTGGCGGCGGCGCAGCAACTGGCGCGCGCGGGCCACAGCGTCGTGGTGTTTGAAAAAGCCGACCGCATCGGCGGCCTGCTGCGCTACGGCATTCCGAATTTCAAAATGGAGAAAGCCGGTATCGGCCGCCGTGTCGCACAGATGGAGGCCGAGGGTGTCGAATTCCGCACCAACAGCCACATCACCTCGCTCACGGAAATCAAACGGGCCTATGACGCCGTGGTGCTGGCGATGGGCGCCGAGCAGCCGCGCGACCTGCCCGTTGCCGGGCGCGAACTGAAGGGCATCCACTACGCCATGGAGTTCCTGACGCAGCAGAACAGACGCAACGAAGGCGATCCGGAGGATCCCGCCCGGGCCATCCTGGCGACCGGCAAGAACGTGGTGATCATCGGCGGCGGCGACACGGGCGCCGATTGCCTGGGCACCTCGCACCGCCAGAAAGCGAAAAGCGTACACCAATTCGAGATTCTGCCGCAGCCTCCCGAGCAGCGCTCCCCGTCGACGCCGTGGCCATTGTGGCCGCTCGTGCTGCGCGTCGAAAGCTCGCATGAGGAAGGCGGCACGCGCAAGTGGGCGGTCGCGACGACCAAATTCGAGGGCGACGCCGAAGGCAACGTCCGCAAACTGCACGCCGTGCATGTGGGACCGGCTCCGAAATTCGAGCCGGTCAAGGGTACCGAGTTCACTCTGGATGCGGAACTGGTGCTGCTGGCGATGGGCTTCACGGGTCCTGTGCAGCCGGGCCTGGTGCGGAACTCCGGATTGAAGCTCGACCCGCGCGGCAACATCGCGACCGAGAATTACCAGACCTCGATTCCCGGCGTCTTCGCCGCTGGCGACGTCCGGCGCGGCCAGTCGCTGGTCGTCTGGGCCATCGCCGAGGGCCGTCAGGCCGCCGCGGCGGTCAACGAGTATTTGAAGGGCTAGCCGCAGCGATACATGCCGCCTCGATGGTTCCCGGCTGGCCCCCTGGTGGGCATGGACCTCGCCGAACTCGAGGCCGCCCTCGGTCCGGAACAACCCAAGTTTCGCGCCCGGCAGCTCTACGAGGCCATCTACAAACGGCACGTCACCAGCCTCGATCAGATTTCCAACATTCCCAAATCCCTGCGCGGAGCCTTCGAGCTGGGCCTGCCCGATATCGCCAAGGTCTACGAGTCCACCGACGGCACCCGCCGGTACCTCCTGCGGCTCGACGACGGCAAGACCGTCGAAGCCGTATGGATGCCAGAAGGCGAGCGCTCGACCATCTGTATCTCGAGCCAAGTCGGCTGCCCGGTCAACTGCAGCTTTTGCCTCACCGCGCTGATGGGCCTGGAGCGCAACCTCACCGCGGGC
The DNA here is from genome assembly GCA_964614015.1 of uncultured Bordetella sp. GTDB lineage: Bacteria > Acidobacteriota > Terriglobia > Bryobacterales > Bryobacteraceae > Palsa-187. Next base: position 42,970 of record CAZTKA010000006.1, read on the forward strand.
GAAATTACCGGTCAACTGCTGCGCATCGCCGCCGATCGCGGCATCGAAGCCGGCTCGGACCGCCTCAACATCGTCATGATGGGCCAGGGCGAACCGCTGTTGAATCTCCCCAACGTCATCAAGGCCACGCGCTTGCTCACCGATCCCGCAGGCGCCGCCATCTCTCCGCGCCGCATCACGCTTTCGACCTCCGGAATCATCCCCAAGATCGCCGAACTTGGCCGCGAGCCGGTGCGGCCGAAGCTGGCGATCTCCTTGAACGCCTCCACCGAAGAACAGCGCCGCGAGCTGATGCCCGTCACGCGCAAGTATCCTCTGAAGGACCTGATCGAGGCCTGCCGCGCCTATCCGCTGCGGCCCTGGGAGAAGCTGACGTTCGAATACGTGCTGCTCAAAGGCGTCAACGACGCGGACGCCGACGCGCGGCGCCTCGCCAGGTTGCTCGCGAACCTGAACGCGAAGGTGAACCTGATCGCCCTGAATCCGGGCCCACATCCCGTTCGAAACGCCCTCGCCCGAGCGCGTGGCAGCGTTTCAGGCCATCGTGCGCCGCTCCGTTCCGTGCTTCATCCGCAAGCCGCGCGGCCTCGATGTGTTC
>CAZTKA010000006.1:43577-49371 GCA_964614015.1 uncultured Bordetella sp.
CGCCGCTGATTGAACTGGCACTGTAGACGGGCAACTCGGCCCCGCCAGGACCACTTTGGCGCTTCCCGACAGACCCTGGGGGCCCGCGAACGGCCGCGGCGCCCTACAACACTCCAGCATCGTGGACCACTTTCCCGTCCACGATGGTCAACAGGGAACCGATCTTCTTGATGTCCGCATCCGGCACGGCGAAGTAGTCGCGGTCCAGGACCACAAGGTCGGCGAGCTTGCCCGCTTCGATCGTGCCGATCTTGTGTTCCATCCGCAAGAACCAGGCATTGTTGCGCGTGAACAGCCGCAGCGCCTCGCCGCGCGTGAGCTGCTGGCCGAAATTGACCTGGTCGCCGAAGGAGTTCACTCCCGTGACGGCATAGTAGATGTGCAGCCACGGATTCAGCGGCGCGATGTGCACTCCGTCGCCGTGAATGCCCGCCTGCACGCCGTGATCGGCAATCGTGCGGAAGGGCGGCCCGGCCACCACTTTCGGATCCGACGAAGTCACCCAGCGGAACGCCGCCATCTCGACGCCGCAGCCGAGCGCCTTCAGCCGGTCGAGCAGGTCCTTGGTGACTTCCGGGACGTGATGCACCACCCACCGCAGGCCCGTGATGTCGAACTCGCGGTTGACCGCTTCATAGGCCTCGACCACCTGCCGCAGGCCAGCCAGGTTCTGCACGGAGTTCTCGTTGCGCCAGCCGGCCTGCGCCACCAGCCTCTGGGCCGTTTGCCAGGCCGCGCCGCTGGCCAGCGGAGCCGCCCACTCGCCGATGGATCCCGTCATCATCATGTCGTCGCCGAAGAACTGAAATTGGTTGCGCAGGCGCTCCTTCAATTCCGGCAGGTCGGGATCGGGCTGGTTCTGGAGAAAATTCATTTGCAGGCGGATGATCGTCTTGCCCTCGCGATGCAGTTCCAGCCACGGATCGTACATGCGGTATTGATCGAGGTTGGAAAGAATCTGGTTGGGATGCAGCGGCCCCGGCGTCGGAAACAGCACCTGATCCAGATGCGCCGTGAGCCCAACACTGGCCGAATATTTCATGCAGTCCATCGTGCTGCGCTTCCTGTCGGCCATGGTCTGCATGCGGCGCAAAAGGAAAAGAGCCGAGGCCGCGGGACCGCCTCCGGCCAAGCCGGCCGCGGCAATGGCTCCATTGGCCGCCACGTTGATTTTCTTGATCTCGGGATGAACGGGCGCGCCCGCATCCGCGGCATCGAAGAAGCGCTTGCCCATGGAGTTGGTCACCGCCGGGCCTGTGAAACGCTCGTACAACAGCACGGGCCGGTCGGGCACGGCGTCGTCCAGCTCGGCCAGCGTCGGATGGCGGTGCTCGGCCCACTGGTTCGGATGCCAGCCGCCCATCGAGGTGATCCATTGCCCTTCGGGCGCCTCGCGCCGGCGCGCTGCCAGTGCTTCCTGCACCTCGCGGATCGAGGTGGTGTTTTCGAGAATCGTGTGGCAGCCGGGCCGGTTCGCCAGGCTCACGCTGTGGATATGCGGCTCGATCAGGCCGGGGACCACCGTGCGCCCGCCCAGATCGATCACGCCGACAGCGGGGCTGGAGGGCGGAATCCCGTTTACCGCGATGATCCGCCGGCCATGGATGGTCACACTGGTGGCGACCGTTCCGGCGGCGTCCATGGTGTGAATGCGGCCGTTGGTCAGGAACAAGAACTCGGCCTGTGATTCTTGCGCCGATAACACTCGAGCGAAGGGCCCCGTTCCAGCGAAGGCGGCTGCACCAGCGGCACCCAAGAACCCGCGGCGCGACAATGGACTGGACATGTCTGACTCCCGGACTCGGATTATACCCTGTAAAATAGGTTGGAAACCATGAAACATTTATCCTCCTGCCTGCTCGTGGTTCTTCTGGTGGCCGCGCTGCTGGTCGCCTTCACGGCTCCCGCCGAAGCCCAGCGCAGCCTCTCCGGCGAAATCGAGATCCGGCAGGCTCTGGAGCGCCTGAACACGCTGGGCAGCGCCATGATGATCGCCGCGCATCCGGATGACGAAAACACCGCGCTGCTGGCCTACCTGGCGCGCGGGCGACACGTCCGTACCGCGTATCTGGCGCTGACGCGCGGCGAAGGAGGCCAAAACCTGATCGGCCCCGAGCAGGGCGATCAGATGGGCCTCATTCGCACGCAGGAGCTGCTGGCGGCCCGGCGCATCGACGGCGCGGAACAATTCTTTACTCGCGCCATCGATTTCGGATTCTCCAAGACCGCCGAGGAGACACTGACCCAGTGGCCGCGCCAGGAAGTACTGGCCGATATCGTTTGGAATATCCGGCGCTTCCGCCCCGATATTATCGTGCTGCGCTTCACGGGTACGCCGCGCGATGGACATGGACATCATCAATCCTCCGCAATCCTGGGCCAGGAGGCCTTCACCGCTGCGGCCGACCCGAATCGCTTCCCCGAACAGCTCGCCTACGTGCTGACCTGGCAGGCCCGCCGTCTGATGCAGAACGCCGGAGGCCCGGTAGGAGGCGGACCCGGCGCGGGCAAAGGCGCCGCCAAAGCCAAGGGCGCGGCGCCCGCGGACCCCGAAGGCGTGCAAGTCGACCTCGGCGCATATTCGCCCGAGCTCGGTTTTTCCTATGGCCAGATCGCGGGCATGAGCCGCAGCCAGCATCGCAGCCAGGGTATGGGATCGGCCGAGCGGCCCGGATCGCAGACCAACACGTTGATCACCCTCGCCGGCGATCCGGCCTCCTCCGATCTGTTCCAAGGCATCGACATCACCTGGACTCGCGTGCCGGGAGGCGCCGCGGTCGCGCCCGTTGTGGCGCGCGCCCTGAATTCCTTCGATCCGGGCCATCCCGAGGCCCTGCTGCCCATTCTCGCGGAAGCGCGCCCTCGGATCGCGGCCCTCGATGATCCGCTGGCCCGTCAGAAACTCAAGGAGCTGGACGAGCTGATGGCGCTGGCTTCCGGCCTTTGGCTCGACGCACAGGCCGCCAGCTTCGCGGTCGTCCCCGGCGGCGACGTACGCGTGAACGCAACGGCCATCGCCCGCCTGCCGGTTCCAGTGACGCTGCGCGGCATCCGGATCACCGGCGTGGAAGGAGCGCCCGATTCCGCCATCGCCCCGGCCGTGCTGGTGACCAACCAGCCCAGCCAGCATCCCATCACCGTCAAGATTCCGGCGAATCATCCCTATTCGCAGCCGTTCTGGCTCGCGCAGCCCAAGCGCGGAACGCTGTACTCGATTCCGGATCAGCGCCTGGTCGGATTGCCTGAAAATCCTCCCGTGCTCGAAGCGCATTTCCAGGTCCGCATCGCCAATACCGACCTGGAGTTGACGCGGCCCGTGGCGCACCGCTACGTGGACCGCGTCCACGGCGAGCTGGTGCGGCCCTTGGAAGTGATTCCTCCGGTGGCCGTCGATCTGGCGGAAAACGCGCTGGTGTTCCCGGCGGCTGCCCCGAGGCAGATCGATGTCCCGGTGCGGTCCAACAGCGGCAAGGTGGCAGGCGAGGTGCGGCTGGAAGTGCCCGCGGGATGGTCCGTGACGCCCGCCTCGCGGCGTTTCGAATTGACGGCCACCGATGAGCAGGCTTCGGTTGCTTTCCAACTGACGCCGCCCGCCGGCGAATCGCGCGGCGTGATCCGGGCCGTGGCGCAGGTTGGTTCGACTCTGGTCTCCACTGGCATCCAGCGCATCGAATATCCGCACATTCCGGTGCAGATGCTGCTGCCCCCCGCGCAAACCACGCTCGTGCGCACCAACATCGTCAGCCTGGCAAGAACCGTCGGCTACGTGATGGGCGCGGGCGATGATGTTCCCGCGGCCATCCGCCAATTGGGCGCGGAAGTGACGCTGCTTGCGCCGGGCGAGCTGAGCCGCGGCGACCTTTCCAAATTCGACGCCATCGTGACCGGCGTGCGCGCCTGGAACACGCGCGCCGATCTGCGCGCGAATTACCCGCGCCTGTTCGACTATATCCGCAACGGCGGAACCCTCATCGTGCAATACAACGTCGCCGAAGGCGGACCGAACAACAACCTGCTGGAGCACATCGGGCCTTATCCGATCCGCACCAGCCGCGAGCGCGTGACCGTCGAAGACGCGCCCGTGACATTCCCCAATCCTCAGTTGAAGCTGCTGCACGCACCGAATGAGATCACTGAGAAAGATTTCGAAGGCTGGGTCCAGGAGCGCGGCCTCTATTTCGCCGACCAGTGGGACGAAAGATATTTGAGCGTGCTGGAATCGCACGATCCGGGCGAGGAGCCGCTCCGGGGCGGAATGCTCTACACCCCCTACGGCAAGGGCGCCTATATCTTCTCCGCCTACGACTGGTTCCGCGAATTGCCCGCCGGCGTCCCCGGAGCCTACCGCCTGTTTGCCAATATGCTGAGCGCGGCCAGGGTGCAGTAGGCAAGGGGTCGCCGGTGGAGGACAGAGAGCGCCACGTCATTGACGAAGGGCCACCCATGCTCGGCACCTGGCCGAGAGTCTACCGCTTCGTGCTCCTGTACCTGGCCGCGCTCATCGTACTCTTCTACTGGTTCACGGCGGCGTACCGGCCATGAGACCGCTGGATTGGGCGGTGCTCGCCGGATGGCTGATTTTCCTGGTCTCTTACGGTTTGTGGCGCGGCCGCGGGTCGCATTCCACCAGCCAGTTCCTTCTCGCCGGCAAGACCATGCCCTGGTACGCCATGGGGCTTTCCATCATGGCGACGCAGGCCAGCGCAATCACCTTTATCTCCACCACCGCGCAGGCGTACGTCGACGGCATGCGCTTCGTGCAGTATTACTTCGGACTGCCGCTGGCGATGGTGATTCTGTCGGCCACAGCCGTCCCGATTTTTCACCGCGCCAAGGTGTTCACGGCGTATGAATATCTCGAGCACCGCTTTGACTCCAAAACGCGCCTGCTGGTGACCGCCGTGTTTCTCATCTCGCGCGGTCTGGGGGCGGGGCTCGCTCTGTCGGCTCCAGCGATCGTTTTCTCCGTCGTGCTGGAGTGGCCCTACCGCCTGACCGTGCTTCTCATCGGCGGGCTGGTGATGCTCTATACGACCCTGGGCGGCATCAAGGCGGTCACCTGGGCCGACGTGCAGCAGATGATGGTGATCCTGGTCGCGCTCGTGCTCTCGCTCGGCATCGCGATCTCGCTGTTGCCCGCAGACGTCTCCTTCACCGAAGCTTTGACGCTCGCCGGCGCCGCGGGCCGTCTCAACGCCGTAACCACCAACTTCGACTGGAACGACCGCTACAACATCTGGAGCGGGCTGATCGGCGGCATGTTCCTGGCGCTCGCATATTTCGGAACCGACCAGAGCCAGGTGCAGCGCTATCTCACCGGCCGGTCGATCGGCCAGAGCCGCCTGGGCCTGCTGTTCAACGCCATGGCCAAAGTGCCGATGCAGTTCTTCATCTTGTTCATCGGCGCGATGGTTTTCGTGGTGTTTCTGTTCGAGCGTCCGCCCGTGCTGTTCAACCCCGCCCAGATGCAGCAGGCCGCCAGACATTCTGAATTTGCGGCGCTGGAATCACGATACAACGCCGCCTTCCAGCAGCGCCGCGCCGCCGCCCGCAACATTCTGGACGCGCCGGACGCCCGTAGCCGCACCGATGCCACCCGCCGCTTCCGCGCGGCGCAGCAGGCATTGGATGCCGCGCGCGCCGAAGCCCAGGATCTTACCGGCGCCAACGACACAAATTACATCTTTTTGTCCTTCGTCATCAATTACCTGCCGGTAGGCGTCGTCGGCCTTGTCATCGCCGTGATCTTCACCGCGGCCATGTCGGCGATTTCGGGCGAGATCAATTCGCTCGC
>CAZTKA010000007.1:0-46456 GCA_964614015.1 uncultured Bordetella sp.
CGCAGCGGCTTGGCCGAGAAGCTGACGATCCCGTCCAGCCCCAGCCGGATCAACCGCCCGAGCGTGTACTTGGTCTCATCGGCGTAGCGTCCTGCACGCTCGTATGCCACACCCACCTGCCGGTAGCCAACCCAGGTGCGGAGGCCGCGCACGAAGCGCGCCGTCTCCGGCAGAGCGCAAATCGCGCGCGCCACTTCGGCGCGCATGACGCAGAAATCGCCCGCATCCAGCGGAATATCGAGCGCGGCCAGGCGCTTCAACAACCGGTAATAAAGAAAGTACGCCGCGCGCTTTGCCGCACCCTCCTTCCGCTTCGTGCGCACCGCGTAGACCACGTCGAAGCCCTCGTCGAGTTTGGCGATCAGCGGTCCGACGTTCTCCGGCGGATCCTGCAAGTCCGCGTCGAGAATGACGACAAAGTTGCCGGCGGCATGGTCGAGTCCCGCCGACACCGCGGCCTGATGTCCGAAGTTTCGCGTGAGGCTCACGATCTTGAAGCGCGCATCGGCCGCGGCGATCTCTCGCGCCACACGCAGTGTCCCATCGGTTGAGCCATCGTCCACCAGAATGATTTCCCCCAGCGGCCGCGGCCAGGCCCGAGCCGCCTCCGCAATGCGGCGGTACAGCTCGCGCAGGCCCTTTTCTTCGTTCAGCGCCGGGACGACGACGGAGACCACCGTTCAACTGTAGCGCATCGGCCCCCTCATCCGGCAGTTGAAACCGCGCCCCCCTCTATGCCACAGTGATTCCAAGCACTGTGCACAAACTTATCTTCACGGCCCTGCTGGCACCCGCCTTCCTCTCAGGCCAAGGCGCTCCCACGCTCGAGCTCACCAACTTCACCGGTGTCTGGCAGGAGACCGTGCACGAGGATTCCTACGAACGCTCCGGCGGCCCTCCGCTCGGCGATTATCAGGGCATCCCGCTGAACGAAGCGGGCCGGATGAAGGCCGATTCCCACGACCACTCCGAATGGAGCCTTCCCGAGTTCCAGTGCCGCCCGCACTCGGCCCCCTACCAGTGGCGGGCCCTGGGCAGCGTGCGCATCTGGGATGAAATCGACCCCATCGGCCGCGAACTCCGCGCGATTCATATCGAGTATCTGCGGTCGCTCGACCGCGTCATCTACATGGATGGCCGCCCGCATCCGCCCGAGTACGCACCCTATAGTTGGTCGGGTTTCTCCACCGGCGAGTTCATCGGCAACACACTCAAGGTGACCACGACACATATCAAGGCCAGCTACCTGCGCCGCAACGGCGCCAGCTTTTCCGAAAAAGCGAAGATGACCGAGTTCATCGACCGGCATGGCGACATCCTCCTGGTCACCATGATTCTGGAAGACCCGGTCTATCTGGAAGAGCCGTTCATCCAGACCACCAATTACGTCCTGAACAACCATACCCAACTGACGTACTACCCCTGCACGGTAAGTGAGGAAAATATTTCGACCGCCGTGCCGCATTTCCTGCCCGGCACAACCGAGCATCTGGCCGATGCCGCCGGCTGGATTCCTCCGGAGGCGGCGCGCGGCGGAGCCGAAACGCTGTATCCGGATTATCGCCTGAAGTTCCGAAAATAAGGCCTGCCGTGCAGACCCGCCGAAAATGTTGTCTTGAGTTAAACCCATAGCACTAGGGAGTAAATTGAAAAACGATGCGACCCGCTTTGATCATCACCCTCCTGATGGCCGCGACGACGGCCGCCGACGCCCAGCTCGCCTCCCGCAAGGCTGAAGAATGGGTCACCACGCTCGAAGGCCCACAGCGCGTGGCCTCACAGAAGATCGACGAGGTTCTGGCGAGGCTGGCCCTGAAGCCCGGCATGATCGTCGCCGACGTCGGCGCCGGCTCCGGACTCTTCGCGCGGCCGCTGGCCAAGGCCGTCGCGCCCAATGGCAAAGTGTACGCCGTCGATATCGATCAGGCGCTGCTTGACCACATCAACCAAACTGCCCGCGAAGCCGGCATTACCAACATCCAGACAGTTTTCGGCGAATTTGACGACCCCAAGATTCCCGCGCGCGACGTGGACCTCGCCTTCATCAACGATGTGCTGCATCACATCCAGAACCGTGCGGCTTACTTGAAGGCGCTGGGGACCTACATCAAGGCCGGCGGCCGCATCGCGCTGATCGAGATGGACAGCACTGATCCCAACACACCCCACCGCGCTCAGCCGGAGCTGCTCGTCTCGCGCACCGACATCATGAAGTGGATGTCCGAGGCCGGATTCCGGCTGGTGCAGGAGCACGCCGACCTGTTCCCAGGCACGAAATGGTTTCTGATTTTCGGTAAGTAGTTTTACGCGCCCATTCTCGCCGGCACACTCGCCAAGGCCACAGACTGTAATCCGCACACCGAGTGTGTTCCAATGGAAGTTACCCCCCCCAACGTCACGAAGTCTGGAGGCACCATCCGATTGAACACCGCAGTCCTGGCCTTGGAAGACGGAACAGTCTTCGAGGGATGGAGCTTTGGCGCGCCAGTGGAGCGAGCGGGCGAGGTTGTTTTCAATACCTCGATCACCGGTTATCAGGAGATCTTCACCGATCCCTCCTACGCCGGCCAGATCGTGGTGTTGACGAACCCGCAGATCGGCAACTACGGCGCGAATCAGGAGGATAGCGAATCGGCGCGGCCGTATATCGAAGGCCTCGTCGTGCGCGAATTTTCGCCGCTGGCCAGCAACTGGCGCGCGGATGAAACCGCCCAACAGTTCCTGACGGGGAACGGTGTGCCCGTAATCTCGGGCATCGACACCCGGGCGCTCGTCTTGCACTTGCGGTCGCGCGGCGTGATGCGGGGCGTACTTTCGGCGGTCACGACGGATCTCGATGCGCTGGTCGAGCGCGCGCGCAAGTCGCCTTCGATGGCGGGCCTTGATCTGGCGACCGGCGTTTCCACGCAGTCCAGCTACTCCTGGTCGCAGCCCGTGGTGGGCTGCTCGCCTTCGGAAGACCCCGGCCCGCCAGCGGAGCTTCGTTTCCATGTGGTCGCTTACGACTTCGGCATCAAGCGAAACATTTTGCGCCGACTACGGCACGTCGGTTGCCGCCTGACCGTGGTGCCTGCGGCGACCACGGCAGAAGACGTCCTGGCGTTGAAACCCGACGGCGTGTTTCTTTCCAACGGTCCGGGCGATCCCGAGCCGCTCACACACCAGGCGGCGCAAGTCCGCAAGTTGATCGGGACAGTGCCGGTGTTCGGAATCTGCCTTGGCAACCAGATCCTGGGCCTGGCGATGGGCGGCAGAACCTACAAACTCAAGTTCGGCCATCGCGGCGGGAATCATCCGGTGTTGAACCAGATGACCAACCGCGTCGAGATCACCTCGCACAACCACGGCTTCGCGGTGGACCCGGATTCGCTCAACCAGAATGAGTGCGAGATTACGCACCTGAATTTGAACGACGGCACTCTCGAAGGCTTCCGCTTGCGCAACTACCCGGTGTTCAGCGTGCAGTACCACCCGGAGGCCGCTCCGGGCCCCCACGATTCGCTGTACTTGTTCGACGATTTCGTCAAGCTGATGGAAGCCGGGCGCTGACCGCTCAGGCGCCCGCGGCTACACTTCCAGAATCACCGGCATGATCAGTGGGCGCCGCTGCGTCTGTTTGTTCAGGAAGCGCTTCAAGTCGGTTCGAATTTTTTCCTGCATCACGCCGCCGTCGGCTCGTTCCTCCAGCGACGAGGTTTCGAGCGTCTTCATGACCACGGCGCGCGCCGCTTCCATGATCTCAGCGCTTTCCTCGAGCGACATGAACCCCCGGCTGACGATCTCGGGCCGGCCTTCGCTCAGGCCGGTGTGCTTATCGATGGCGATGATAGGCACCACGAAACCGTCTTCGGAAAGGTGACGCCGGTCGCGAATCACCATGTCATGCACGACTTCGTCGAGCGAGCCGGAGTCGATGCATACGCGCCCGACCGTAATGCGCTCCCCCTTGCGGGCCCCGGCCGCGTCGATTTCGAGCGTTTCGCCCGATTCCAGGATGAAGCTCTGCTCCAGGCCCGAATGGCTCAGGTGCTGCGCCAGTTGCGCGTGCCGCGCAAGCTGCCGGTATTCACCGTGAATCGGCACGAAGTAGCGCGGCCGGACCAGGTTCAGAACCAGGCGCAGTTCCTCCGAGCTGCCGTGCCCGGAAACATGGATCGGCGGGTTCATCGCGCCAGCCACCACTTCCGCGCCGCGGCGCGACATGTGATTGAGCATCCGGTAGATGGCCTTCTCATTGCCGGGGATCATGCGAGCACTCAGCGCGACAATGTCGCCATCGCCAAGTGAAAGATGTTTGTGGTCATCCACGGCGATGCGGGACAGCGACGACATCGGCTCACCCTGCGTGCCGCTCACCACCGCGACAACCTTCGACGGAGCCGACTGCATGACGTCCTGCGGGCGCAGCAGGACGCCGTCGGGAATCGTGAGCAGCCCCAGGTCATGAGCGATTTCGGTCGTATTCAGCATGCTCCGGCCGAAAAAGGCGACCTTCCGGCCGTATTCGTCGGCCAGATCCAGGATCTGCTGCAAGCGGTGAATGGAGCTGCTGAAACACGAAATCACCAGACGCCGCGGAGCGCGCATAAACAGGTCGGCCAGGCGCGGGCGGACGGCTCGCTCGCTTTCCGTGTAGCCCGGCCGGTCGACGTTGGTTGAATCCGACAGCAGCAGCAGCACGCCGCGCTTGCCATAGTCGGCCAGGCTGTGGAGATCGAACAGAATATTGTCGGTGGGCGTCGGATCGACTTTGAAATCGCCGGTGTGAAGGATCACGCCGAGCGGCGTGCTGATCGCCACGGCCACGCAACTGACGATGGAGTGGGTGACGTGAATGAATTCGATCGAGAATGGCCCGAGTTCCAGGCGATCGCCGGGCTTGATGGTGTTCAGCTGAGCCTGATCGGCCAGGTCGTGCTCTTCCAGGCGCCGCTCGACCAGTGCAAGCGTGAAGGGGGTGCCGTAGAGCGGCACGTTCAGGACCTTCAGCAGGAACGGCACGCCGCCGATGTGGTCTTCGTGACCGTGCGTGAGGATCACGCCGCGCACCAGCGCGGAATGCTCGTGGAGATATGCGAAATCGGGCGTGACAATATCGACGCCCAACAGTTCATCGTCGGGAAACATCATGCCGGCGTCGATCACGATGATGTCGTCGCCGTAGCGTATGGCCATGGAGTTCATCCCAAACTCGCCCAGGCCGCCGAGCGGGAGGATTTGCAGTTTCTTGTCGGACATGCTGAATTCTCAAGCGTAGCAGCCTTGCCCCTCATGGCGGGATCCATGCTCTACGCCGCCCCCCCCAGGATGACTGCCGGGGCTGAATTCTCAGCGGAAAAACTCCGCAACCGCAGCGTGCTCCACTTCAAAGTCGGTGAGCAGGGCGGCCAACGCATCGTGCTCCAGACCCAGTGACTCGATCCAGGCCGAACCCGCCGCGTCCGGTCTTTGGGAAGCGATAATCGACTCGCCCCTGGAGTTGATGTACTGGTCGGCGGCGTGGAGGACCCAACCCAGGCTCATCGCCGCACCGGGCTCGGGGGCGCGGGGAGAATGATGCTCGGCAGCGGCGCGCAGAATCGGTTCGGGAACCTTCCACACGGCCAGCGCGACGCTGGAGAGTTCCGGATGCATGAAGCCCAGCGTCTGTTGCTCGCACTCGATCCAGGCTCGCTCGGAAGTCTGGTACTCCCGCAATATTTTCTGAAATTCGCGCGGAAGCCCGATAGCGACCAGCAGGCGTCCCATGTCGTGCAGCAGGCCGGCCACAAACGCGCCCTCGGGATACTCGACCACAGCGCGCTGCGCGATGAGATCGCTCAGGATCGCCACCGCGGCCGAGTGTTGATTGAACCGCTCCATGGACCAGCCTGGAGGCGTGCGCGCCTGGTTCAGCATGGAGGAAACCGACATGCCGAGCACCGCGTTCCGGACCTTCTGCACCCCGAGCACGCTCAAGGCGTGCCGCACCGAGCTGATGGTGTTGCGCCGCGCATAGAGCGCCGAGTTCACCAGGCCCAGCAGGCGGCCGGCGAGTACCGCGTCTTTCTCGATCAGATCGCCAAGCACGGCGAAGGACACATCTTCTCCGCTGAGAGACGCCATCAGTTTGCTCAGAATCGGTGAGAACGGCGGAAGCGAGCTGATCGCGGCCAAGCCTTGGTGTCTCAGCGTGCCTGCGTTCGGCCCGGAAATCGCGTTGGCCGGAAAGGGCGGCTTCTCGAGACTCGAATGGATCACCGCGATCATATCGGCCAGACTCGCGGTTTCTTGATTCCGCGCTACTTCCGCCGTCCGGTTACGAGGCACTCAAGCCCAGCATGCGCCTCCGCAACAAGTCCAGCGCTGCGTTCACAGCAAAACCGCGCACGCGCTCCCGATCTGCCGGCATGAGATAACGCTTGGCTTCCGCGGGTCCCACGGCGGCGGCCAGCCCGACGTAGATGGTCCCCACGGGAGCCCCAGTGGCCGAGTGAGGGCCGGCCTCGCCCGTAATCGCCAGAGCGTAGGTGGCATCGGCGCGGACGCGCGCGCATTCCGCCATCGCCAGCGCCACTGCTTCGCTGACCGCGCTGTGCAGCGCCAGGATCTCCGGATCGACGCCGAGCAGCTCCGTCTTCATCCGGTTCGTGTAGGTGAGAAATCCGCCAAGAAAGTAGTCAGAGGCGCCCTCGACCGATGTGATGCGCTCCGCCAGCATCCCTCCGGTGCAGCTTTCCGCTACCGCCAGACTGGCGCCCTCGGCGCGCAACAGAGCCCCGACCACGGCTTCGAGCGAGTCACCGTTCCGCGAATACAGGCGCGGGCCGAGCAATTCCTCGATCGGCCGGCCCACTGCCTCGAGTAGACGATCGGCCTCCTCGGCCGTGGCGCAGCGGGCGCGCAGATGGATTTGAATGTCTCCCGGCGAGGCCAGCACCGTCGTCACCGGATTCGCGTACCGTTTGTACACCGGCGAGATAAGCGCGTCGAGATCCGATTCCGTCATGCCGGTCACGCGATAAAGGCGCGTCCGGATGGCGAGGTGCGGAAGGCGCCGTTCAAGGCGCGGCAGGCATTCGGCCTCGAACATGGCGCGCAGCTCACCCGGCGGCCCCGGCAGCAGAATCACCAGGCGATCGCCTTGCTCGATCCATAGCCCGGGCGCCGTGCCGCGCGCGTTGGCAAGAATTTCGGAGCCCTCGATGACGTATGCCTGGCGACGGTTGTTCTCCGCCATCTTGCGGCCGCGGCGGCGAAAACGTTCCTCGATCGCATCGCATACGTCCTGGCGGAAGACCATCCTGCGGCCGAGCGCGCCCGCCACCGCCTCGCGCGTTACGTCGTCCTCGGTGGGACCGAGGCCGCCCGTCAGAATCACAATGTGTGCATGGCGCAGAGCGTCTTCGACCGCGCTCCGCAGCAGCGCACGATCGTCGCCCACCACCTGTTTGCGGATCACCTCCACGCCCAGCGCGTTCAACGGATCGGTGAGATACAGCGAGTTCGTATCGACGCGTTGCGGCCCGAGCATTTCCGAACCTACGGCGATGATTTCGGCGTCGACCATGCGGCGCCGCTTAGGGCACGGGCTGTCCGGCGATGCGCGCATCCACGCGGTAGAGCGCGTTATTGGTGGCCAGGATCATCTGCTTGGCCGCGGTGAACGCCAAACCTACGATCGCCGGCCCGGAGAGGAACAACTCGGCCCGCGCGTCCGGCCTGAGCCGCACGATGCCCCGGCGTCCGGCAAGCGACGCGGCCACGTACAGGTTACCGCTGATGTCGAAAGCCAGACCTTGCGGACGGCCCAGGCCGCGGTAGAACACGCTCACGTCTCCTTCGGGCGAGATGCGGTGGATCACATCGAAGCTGGAGGTCGTAGGTCCGGTGACGAATAGGCTGCCATCGGGACCGAGAGCCATGTGGTAGGCGGCGATGGACGGTTCGAGCGTTGCGAAGACGTAAATCTGCCGATCCTTGCTGACTTTGAAAATCGTCCCGCTCCGGTCTCCCACGTACAGGTTTCCTGTCCGGTCGAAGACGATTCCCGTCGCCACGCCCATGCCTTCCACGTAGGAAACGGTGTTTCCGCTCGGCGACACCTGATACACGGTGCCATCGTGGCGGCTCGAGACGTACAGGACGCCGCCGGAGTCCAGAGCGAGCCCCGTGGCATTCATCAGACCCGTCACCAGGGGTCTTGCCTGCAGGTTCGCGTCGATTTTGTAAACGCTGACGGCCGTCTTCTGTCCGGCAGATCCGCTGAGCGTGGTGTAGATGTTACCCATCGCATCGACTACGGGATTCGCCACCGGATGCACGCCGTCGGCGATCTGGATGCCGATGTCGCAGGTCCAGACGCATTCGTTCAGGTCGCCCAGGCTCAGATCGCCGTCCGTTGCGCCCTGCGGGACCTTCACGATCCACAAGGATTCCGATCCGATGACCACCGGCGCAGGCACGCCGCCGAGACGGGCCCGCGGGCGGCCATCGCCGGAAAGACCCGTGCCGCGCACCTGGAACTCCCCGCCCGGAATCGCCGCCGCCGGCGTCACGGTTTCGATGTGGGGACGGGATGATTTGCGGGGCGTCATAGCGAAAACAATAAGCTACTAACGATTGAACCATCCGGCGGCTGCTAAAACAAGGGCCGCATAGATTCCGGCTACGACGTCATCGAGTACGATCCCGGTCCCGCCGGGAATCCCTTCGAGCGCGCGCGCCGGCGGCGGCTTCCAGATGTCGAAGGCGCGGAACAGCAGGAACGCCGCCAGGACGTACTTGCCGTTGAGAGCGGGCGCTCCCGCCAGCGCGATCCACTGGCCAATGACTTCGTCGATGACCACCGTCTGCGGATCTTTTCTGCCCCCCTCGCGGGCCATGACGCCGGCGGCCCAAATGCCCGGCGCCAGAGACAGCAGCGCCGCGACGGCGAACAGAAATGGCGGCAACTGCAAATAGACCGCCACCGGCACGCCCACCAATAGGGCGCCCGCAGATCCGGCCGTCCCCGGGCCTTTCGGAACATAGCCGCAGTAAAACCACGTGCCAAGCAGCCGGGCGAGTGCGCTCATTCGCCCTCATCTTCGCCGCCCGCTTCGCCAGGCGAGGGCAAGGGCTCAGTGATCACGTAACGCTCCGAGGCCCAGTTGCCTAAATCGATCAGACGGCAGCGTTCACTGCAGAAGGGCATGCAGGGATCGGTCAGCTCGACGTTTTTCTTGCAAATGGGGCACTGCATGAGACATCAATGCGCTGCCACAGCGGGGCGGATCTGCACCAACTGCGCCGGCACCGGCGCGGCGTCGATGACGGCGTCCGTCAAATCGCCCGCCACATCGTAATCGTGCGCCTTGGTGATGCGCATGCGGCGGAACTCGCCCGCGCGCAGCGGCCGTTCGCCCGGATCTTCGATGTAGCACACGCCATCGATTTCAGGCGCCTGTGTAGCCATGCGCGCCTGCCACACGAGCTCGGACTCGGCCGAGGGACCTTCCACTAGAACATCCACTTCACGGCCGACCAGCGCGCGGTTGCGGGCGCGCGAGATCTTGCGCTGCACGGCCAGCAACCGCCGCTTGCGCCGGTAGATCGTCTGGGCGTCGACCTTGCCATCAAAAGCATAACTCGCGCTCGTGTCCTCGTCGGAATAGGAAAACACGCCCAGCCGGTCGAAATTGGCGGCTTGGACGAAGGCGCACAGCTCTTCGAAATCCGCTTCGGTCTCGCCCGGAAACCCGGCGATCATGCTGGTGCGAATCGCGACGCCGGGAATTGTGCGGCGGATCCGTTCGATCAATTTCAGGAAAATGTCCCCGTTGCCGCCGCGCTTCATGCGTTTGAGCACAGCGGCGCTGGAGTGCTGCAGGGGCATGTCGATGTATTTGACGAGAGCTTCGTGCGCGGCGATCGTATCCAGCAGGCGCTGCGTCACGCGGTTCGGATAACTGTACAGAAAGCGCACCCACTTGGGGTTACCAGTCTCGATCCCGGCGAGCCGTTCCAGCAACAACGCGAGACCATCTTTCAAACCCAGGTCTTCGCCATAGCAGGTCGTGTCCTGGCCGATGAGATTGATCTCGCGCACGCCGCTCTCCAGCAGGCGCGTGGCTTCGGCGACGACGCTCTCGAACCGGCGGCTGCGAAAGGCCCCCCGATACTGCGGAATCACGCAAAACGCGCAGGGATGATCGCAGCCCTCGGCGATTTTAATGTAGGCGAAGTGCCGCGGTGTCGCCCGCACGCGCGGCGTGGCGTCGTGATAAAGATACGGCTCGAACGGATCGCTAGGCGCCTCCACGCCCTCGCACAGATCCGTGATTGTTTCGAGCTCATTCGTGCCGATGACGGCGTCCACTTCCGGCAGGTTCTTCCGGATCTCGCTGCGGTAGCGCTCCACCAGGCATCCGGCGACGATCAGGCGTTGCGCGCGCCCGGTCTTCTTGTACTCGGCCATCTCGAGGATCGTGTCTACCGATTCCTGTTTGGCCGGATCGATGAAGCTGCACGTGTTAACGACAATCACGTCGGCCGCGGCCGGATCGGGCGTCAATTCATGGCCTTGCGTTGCGAGCTGGCCCATCATGACCTCCGAATCGACGAGGTTCTTGGGGCAGCCCAGGCTAACGAATCCGATTTTCAAGCGCGATGATCCTGATCAAATGTGGCAGCTCGCCAAGCCGCGTTTCTCGAGGTATTGCTGATGGTACTCTTCGGCGCGCCAGAAGATGGGCGCGGGTTCGATCTGAGTGACGATGGGCCGCCGAAACCGGGTCTGCGCGGCATCGCGCGAGGCGCGCGCGGCGGCTTCCTGCTCTGCCGAATGGCAGAAAATCACCGAACGGTATTGCGTTCCCCAGTCCGGGCCCTGGCGGTTCAGCGTCGTGGGGTCGTGGTTGCTCCAGAAAACCTCGAGCAGGTCGTGGTAACTGATCACCTGCGGATCGAAGGTGATCTGAACGACCTCCGCGTGCCCGGTCCTATCCGTGCAGACTTGCTCGTAGGTCGGATTCTCCGTGGCGCCGCCGGCATAACCGACAGCCGTATCCTTCACGCCCGCCAGCCGCCGGAAGGTGGCCTCCACGCCCCAGAAACAACCGGCGCCGAAGGTGGCTTTTTCCAGCGCCGGAAAGGTAGGCTGAGACATACTTTGATTGTAGCGCCCGATGTGGCCCCGGCCAGGCCCTCCGGTGCCCCCCTGCCGCGTGTCATTCGATTACGGGCAGCTTTCGCGGATCTCCTGGAGGATCGCGTCGCCGCCGATGTAGAACCTATGAGGAAGGCTTGTTAGTGTCCCTGCTGCGCGCCACCAACCAGACCCGCGGACGCTTGCTGGCGGACCGCGCCGGGATCGCCGATACGAGCGCCAAGCGCCGCACCGGCCTGCTGAAACACACGGGGCTTGCTCCCGGCGAAGGTCTGTGGATCGTGCCCTGCGAAGGCGTGCACACGTTTTTCATGAAGTTCCCCATCGACGTCGTGTTCCTCAACAAGACGCGTGAGGTGGTGAAGATCCGCCCGCACATGGGCAGGCGGCGAATCACGCTGAGCCTGCGCGCGCATTCGGTCCTGGAGCTTCCCGCAGGCACCATCGAGGAGACCGGAACTCAGCCCGGGGATCAACTGGAGTTGGAAAAGTACGAACCGTAAGCGGTAGACTGTAACGTTGCCATGCGCATCCGGCACAGCGATGTCCCGCTCGGCGCCGAGATTACAGGTCTCGATCTTGCGCAGCCTCTCGACGACGCCGCGTTTCGGACCGTCGAGGATCTTCTTCACGAGCGCGGCGTGATTGTCTTTCGCGATCAGCATCTCACCGAAGAGCAGCACATCGCCTTCAGCCGCCGCTTCGGCGAACTGGAGATTCATGTCGCGGCGGATTACTTGAAACCCGGCTACCCCGAGATTCTGGTGGTCTCCAACCTCATCGAAAACGGACGCAATATCGGCCTCGCGGATGCCGGCCAGTATTGGCATTCCGATCTGTCCTATATCGCCAATCCTAGCCGCTGCTCCTTGCTCTACGCCCTCGAGGTTCCGGTCAAAGACGGGGTGGTGCTCGGCGAGACGTTGTTCGCCAGCGCCGCATACGCCTACGATACGCTGCCGGAGGGGTTGAAAACGCGCCTGGAGAGCATGACGGCGGTCCATCGTTACCGGGACCGCTACGAAAAACAGCAAGCGGCCGGGACGCGCCGTGCACTAACGGAGGAACAACTCAAGCAGGTTCCGGACGTCTCCCATCCCGTGGTCCGCCGGCATCCGGTGACCGGGCGAAAGGTCCTGTTCGTCAATGAGGGCTTCACCGTGTGCGTGGAAGGAATGCCGCGCGAGGAAAGCGAGGCTCTGTTAAGCGAGCTGTTTGCGCACATCGTCCGCCGGGAGGCGTTATACACGCACCCATGGCGCGAAGGCGATCTGCTGATGTGGGACAACTGCCTGACGCAGCACCGCGCCATCCGCAACTATGAACTGCCTTTGCGGCGCCTGCTGCACCGCACGACCGTGGCGGGCTTGCCGTGACGCCGGCTGCGCAAATCGCGGCCCCGGGCAAAACCCGTCACGCCGTCGTGTTGTCGGCCATGCTGCTTTCCTGGATCACGTTCCTCGACCGCGCCGCCATCGGGCAGGCGGCTCCGCTGATCACACGGGATCTCGGCCTCACGCCGGTGGAAATGGGCTACGTGTTTTCGGCCTTCGGCCTGGCGTACGCGTTGTTTGAGATTCCCGCCGGCATTTACTGCGACCGGAAAGGGCCGCGCAAGGTTTTGACGCGTATCGTCGTCTGGTGGTCGGTGTTTACGATCGCCACCGGCTGGGCATGGAACATGGCCTCGCTGTGGATCACGCGCTTCCTGTTCGGCGCGGGGGAAGCGGGCTGCTATCCCAGCCTGGCGCGTGTTTTCCGCACCTGGCTCCCGATGAACGAGCGGCCGTTCGCCGAAGGGCTTAAGGCGGCCAGCGCCCGGCTCGGTGCGGCCGTGGCGCCCTTTCTGGTGGTCACGCTGCTGAACTTCACCTCGTGGCGCGGCGTCTTTTTGATTTTCGGCCTGATCGGATTCGCATGGGCCGCGTGGTTCTGGATCTGGTTTCGCGACCAGCCCTCACAACACCCTGCCGCGCATGCATCCGAATTGCTTGGCGAGGGGGAACAAGCGCAAATGCACGCCGCTCCCTGGGCCCGCTTCCTGGCCTCACCCAGCTTGTGGATGCTCAGTCTGCAGTGGTTCTGTCATTTTTACGCCTTCTATTTCTACATCACCTGGCTTCCCACCTATCTGCAGCAGGCTCGCGGCGTGGAGGTCGAGCGCAGTGCGCTGCTGGCGGGCCTGCCCGTGTTGACCGCCGGGTTGGGTAGCCTGGCGGGAGGATGGGTGCTGGCGCTGGCCATGCACCGCCTGCGCGATGTGCGGCGCGCGCGCAAACTGGTCGGTTACTTCTCATACCTTGCCGCCGCGGTGCTGATGGTCCTGGCCATTCGCCCGGATTCCGTGGCTCTCGCCGTAGCGTTGATGAGTCTCTCCAGCTTTGCCGCGGAGTTCAGCGGTCCGATTACATGGACTTCAGCGATGGATCTCGGGGGCCGGCACGTGGGCGCCGCTTCCGGCGCCATGAACTCCATCGGCCAAATGGGAGGAGCCGTGGCGCCTGCGGTCGTGGGGTACTTCGCTGCGATCGGATCGCAAGGCTGGAGCGCCGCTCTCTACAGCGCCGCAGCCGTTTACATCATCGGGTACGTGTGCTGGCTGTTCCTGGATCCCGTGACTCCTCTGGATCAACCCGCGGGGCGCCCATCATGAACGTGACGCACTTACAGTGCAGTCTGTGCGCGCAACGGCTCGAAGGCGGAAAGGTGCACAACCTGTGCGGCTGCGGGGGACCGCTGCTGGTCCGCTACGATCTGGAAACAGTGCGGCAGACGTGGAGCCGCGATGACATTGCTCGCGGCCCGCACAGCATGTGGCGTTACGGCCCCGTGCTGCCGCCGCGGCCGGAGTCGGTCGTGTCGCTCGGGGAAGGCATGACGCCGCTGTTGCGCGCGCGGCGCCTCGGAGCCGCCTTGGGCGCAAACCAACTGTGGATCAAGGATGAAGGGCTGAACCCTACCGGATCCTTCAAGGCTCGCGGCCTTTCGTGCGCCGTATCCATGGCCGTGGAACTGGGCATCCGGCAACTGGCCATTCCCTCCGCGGGCAACGCCGCCAGTGCCATGGCCGCCTACGCCGCGGCGGCGGGAATCGAGGCGCATATTTACATGCCGCGCGACGTGCCGCAGTCCAATTACGTCGAATGCAAGGCGTTCGGCGCGCACGTGACCCTGGTGGACGGCCTGATCAACGATTGCGCGCGCCTCGTTGCCGAAGGATGCAAGACGCAGGGCTGGTTTGATGTCAGTACGTTGAAGGAGCCGTATCGCATCGAGGGCAAGAAGACGATGGGCTATGAGCTGGCCGAACAGTTCGGCTGGG
This sequence comes from uncultured Bordetella sp., assembly GCA_964614015.1. Taxonomy (GTDB): domain Bacteria; phylum Acidobacteriota; class Terriglobia; order Bryobacterales; family Bryobacteraceae; genus Palsa-187. Next base: position 14,451 of record CAZTKA010000007.1, read on the forward strand.
ATCTGCCGGATGCGATTCTGTATCCCACCGGCGGAGGCGTCGGCATCATCGGCATGTGGAAAGCGTTCACCGAGATGCAGGCGCTCGGCTGGATTAATGGACGCCGCCCGAAGATGATCGCCGTCCAGGCCGAAGGATGCCAGCCCGTGGTGCGCGCCTTCAAGGACGGCGCCCAACGCAGCCGGCTCTGGGAAAACGCGGACACGGTGGCCAGCGGCCTGCGCGTCCCCAAGCCCCTGGGCGATTTTCTGATTTTGCAGTCCGTGCGCGACAGCGCCGGAACCGCCATCGCGGTAAGCGACGAAGAATTGATCCAGGCGGGCGTGCAAGTGGCCTCGGCCGAAGGAATGTTCATCGCGCCCGAGGGCGCCGCCTGCCTGGCGGCCCTGCGGAAGCTGCTGGCAACCGGGTTCTTGAAACGCTGCGAGCGCATCGTGATTTACAACACCGGCGCCGGTTTGAAGTACCTGGAGGCATACGCAGCTCGCTTCCCGCGGCCGGACTGACGCCGAACCGCTGATGGTTCCCTCGTTCGCCCAGCAGGATCGTTGCGCGGGCTCGCGCGACCTGCGGCTGATCAACGGCCGGACAGCGTCCTGACAGTGGCGGATGGCAGGGTGGTGCACACCATACTGCCGTAAGCGCTTCGCCGTAGGCGGACCTGCCCGAAATATTCCCGAAACGCGCCACGCGAGGCGTGCATCTTTCCAACCGGAGAGGTGGTTGCCATGAAAACACTGGTGCTGCTGCTTGCAGTTGCGGCCCTGGCCTGGGGCCATGATTACGGCTATGTCCGTTGGGCGCCGCCCCGCTCGAACTTCCAGGCCGGCCCCGGCCTGTACCGCATCCCCCAGCCCGACATCGTGATTGTGCGGGATTACTATCGCGGCCATCGTCTCCCTCCAGGGCTTGCCAAGCAGCTCGCGCGCGGCCGGGCGCTGCCGTTCGGATGGCAGAAAAGAATTCAACCCGTTCCGGGGATCATCGAACGGCGGCTGGCTCCATTGCCTTACGGTTACCGGCGCGGCATCCATAACGGCGCCTACGTCGTCTACGATTCGCGGCGCGGCGTGCTGGTGGATTTTTTCCTGGGCTTCTGAGCGTACGGCGCGGGGCGCGCTATGGCTCTTCCGGGCGCTTGAGGTCCCAGTCCCCGAAGCTCTTGCCTTCGTCCGCCAACCTCTCGAGCACAGCCGCCGGTTCCCAGCCGAACTCCTGGATCCTTTCGCGCACGCGTCCCAGCCCGATCGTGCCCGCGTAGAACATCGGACCGCCGCGATAGGAGGGGAATCCGTACCCTGTGAGATACACGACGTCGATATCGCCGGCACGCAGCGCAATTCCCTCCTCCAGCACGCGCGCCCCTTCGTTCACCAGGGCGTAAAGGCACCGGTCCAGGATCTCGTTGTCGGAAATGGAGCGCTGGCGGATGCCCGCGGCGCGAGCCGCGTTCTGCACCAGATCCACCACCTCCGGATCATGCGCCGGCTTGCGATCCGCCTTGTAACGGTACCAGCCTGCCCCCGTTTTCTGGCCGCGGCGTCCCATGGCTACCAGCATCGGAAGGCCCAGAGGCGCACGCGCGCCGCCCACGCCGCGCCGCACGCGCTCTTGCTCGATGTTCCAGAAGACATCGAGCCCGCTCAAGTCGGCCACCGCGAACGGACCCATGGCCATGCCGAAATCGTACAAAACGCGATCCACTTGTTCCGGCGGCGCGCCTTCCTCCACCAGAAACATAGCCTGGTTCATATAGGAGACCACCATGCGGTTGCCCACAAAGCCGAATGCGTTGCGCACCACCACGGGAACTTTCTTCAGCATCTTGGCCAGCGATAAAACTGTGGCGATCGCTGCGGGGCAGGTGGCTGCCCCGCGTACGATTTCCAGCAATCGCATCACGTGCGCGGGGCTGAAAAAATGCGTCCCGATCACCATTTCCGGCCGCGATGTCACGGCGGCGATCGCGTCCAGGTCGAGCGTCGAAGTGTTGGACGCCAGCAGGCATTCGGGCTTGGCCACCCGGTCCATCTCTTGAAACACAGCCTGCTTGAGATCCAGCGACTCAAATACCGCCTCAATGATGACATCCGCGCGCCCGAAACCGTCCAAATCCAGTTGCGGAGTGATACGCTCGATGCGCTGTTCGAGCGCCTGCGGCGCCATTCGCCCGCTGGCGACGCCACGCTCGTAGTTTTTCCGAATCGCCGCCATCGCCCGGCCGAGCGCCTCTTGGTTGGTATCGCGCAGGCGCACCGGGATCCCGGCGTCCGCCAGAACCATCGCGATGCCGCTGCCCATCGTGCCGGCGCCGATCACCGCCGCCTCCCGGATCGGATACGCAACCGCGTCCTTGGGAAGATCCGGGACCTTGGAGGCGGCCCGCTCGGCGAAGAAGGCGTGAATCAGCGCTTTCGACTGATCCGACCACAAACAGCGCTTGAAGATTTCCAGCTCCTGGCGGCAGCCTTCTTCAAACGGGACCCGCGTGGCAATCCCGATCGCGTCGAGTGCGGCAAGAGGCGCGGTCTGATTCCGGCGCACGTGGGCGCAGCGTTCGCGCAATTCGGCGAGCGCCGCGGCGTCACCGGCAACTGGCACATCGCGCGTGCGGCGCGGGCCGCGCGCCACGGCCCGCCGCGCGAAGTCCAGCGCGCCTTCCAGTAGATCCCCTTCCACGATCTCGTCGATAATTCCCGCCGCCAGCGCGTCGTGCGCTGAAACCGGTTCTCCCAGGCTGCACATCTCGGCGGCCTTTCGCACGCCAGCCAAACGGGGCAATCGCTGCGTCCCTCCCGCGCCGGGAATCAGTCCGATCTTCACCTCGGGCTGGCCCACTTGCGCGTCCTCCACGGCGACCCGGTAATGGCCCGCCATCGCGAGCTCCAGACCGCCTCCCAAGGCCGTGCCGTGAATCGCCATCACCACCGGCTTGTGGGACGCCTCGACGCGGTTGAACGGGCCGTGGAAGACGGGCATCTCGGCCTCACCCGACACGGCCCGCACGAATTCGTTGATATCGGCTCCGGCGACGAAGGTGCGGCCGCTTCCGATCACGACTACGGCATCGATGGACGGATCCTCCTGCGCGAGTTCTACCCGGCGCGCGATTCCTTCGGGTACTCCAAAGCTGAGCGCGTTGACGGGCGGGTTGTCCACGCGGATTACGCCGATCCGGCCGTGCGTTTCGAATTGGACGAGTTCCCGCAAATAACCCCGCGCCTCCGGCTGGTCAAAACAGAGTACAGTGAAGAGTAGCATGCTGTCCAGAACAATTCTTGTGGTTTTTGTTTTTTCCGCCGCGGCGGCCGCCCAGCCTGTCGGCGTAGGCCTGAAACTTGGCGTCCCGGCCTCGGAGGCCTACACGGTGCTTCCCTACCCGGCCTTCGCGCCGTTCAACGCCAAGGCGCAGCGGTTCACCTTCGGACCTTACCTGGAGCTGCGCCTGCCCGCCAACATGACCATTGAAGTGGATGCGCTATATCGCAGCCATGACTTCCTCAGCGCCCTCGGCGCTGAGTCCGCATCGTCCTGGGAGTTCCCGATCCTGCTGAAGCACCGCATTGGATCACGCTTGATCCGCCCGTACTTTGAGGGCGGCATCACGCTGAGCCGCATCTCCGACGTGAAAGTGTTGAATTTGTCCAACCGCGGCAATTACGGACTGGTGGTGGGGGGCGGCCTCGAGTTCCAGCTGCTCTTCCTGCGCGTTTCGCCGGAGTTGCGTTATTCCGCGTTCGCCTTCCGCACTCTGGATCAGGCCGGAGCGCAATCGCGGCGCGGCCAGCTCGTGGTGCTGTTCGGGATCGGATTCTAAATCAATCCCAGCACTCCGGGCACGCCTTCCTCGCGGGACGGCTTGACGGCCGCGGGTTCTTCCTCCGGCACGGTGTCGCCTTCCCCCGGCGCCAGAAACAGATTCTTCTCCAAGCCGTGCTGGCGCGTGTACAAGTCCCAGTAGCGCCCGTGCAGTTCGTACAACGAATCGTGGGTGCCGCGCTCGACGATTTTGCCGTCTTCGACCACCAGAATCTGATCCGCGCGCCGGATGGTCGAAAGCCGGTGGGCGATCACGAACGTCGTGCGTCCCTTCATCAGATACTTCAGGCCTTCCTGAATTAACGCCTCGGATTCTGAGTCAAGGCTCGACGTCGCCTCATCCAGAATCAGAATGCGGGGATTGGCGAGAATCGCGCGTGCGATCGACACGCGCTGGCGCTGCCCGCCGGACAATTTAACGCCGCGCTCACCCACGATCGTGTCATATTTGCCGGCGAACCGCTCGGCGAACTCGTCCACACGCGCGATGCGGCAGGCCTCCAGGATCTCCTCCTTGGTGGCATCCGGCCGCGCAAAAGCGATGTTCTCCTCAATGGTTCCGTCAAACAGGAAAGACTCCTGCAGCACCACGCCGAGCTGCGTCCGGTACGTATCCAGGCGAACCGTCGAAAGATCGACGCCATCCACCGTGACCGTGCCGCTGTTCGGCGTATGGAAGGCGGCCACCAGGCTGATGATGGTCGATTTCCCTGAGCCCGACGGACCCACCAGCGCGGTGACCGTGCCCGGAGCCGCCAGGAAACTCACCTCATGCAGCACGGGCTTGCCTTCTTCGTAGGCGAAGCTGACGTTGTGGAACTCGACCAGCCCCTCTATCGGACCGATCGCGCGAACGCGCTTCGGATCCTGGTCCTCGCGGCGCTCCTGTAGCACTTCGCGCGTCCGGTCCAGCCCCGCAAAGGCTTCCGTCAACTGCGTACCGATCCCGACCACCTGAAACACGGGGGCCACCAGGAACGCCAGGAATGTCGTGAACATTACGAAATCACCGAGCGTCAGCGCGCCCGAGGCAATCTGCCGCGCGCCCACGAACATCACGGCCGCGCTCACGATCCCCATCAGCACCGTCGAGGAGAGTGACATCAGCGATACCGCGGTCAGTGACCGGTATACATTGTCCAGCAACCGCATGACGCCCTTGGAGAACACCTCCGCCTCACGCGCCTCGGCATGATAGCCTTTGACGACACGCACGCCGCTGAGCGATTCCGTCAAACGGCCAGTCACTTCGGCGTTGATTTTCCCCCGCTCGCGGAATATCGGCCGGATCTTGACGAACGCTTTGCTGAGGAGAATGGCGAACGTTCCCACGGAAAGTGCGGTCACGGCGGTCATCACCGGGCTGATGTAGAGCAGAACCACCAGCGCAATCACAGCCGTCATCAGGCCGCCCGCGAATTCCACCAGCCCCGTGCCGATCAGATTCCGCACGCCCTCCACGTCCGTCATGATGCGCGATACCAGCACGCCGCTTTTGTTGGCGTCGTAATAGGCCACTGGAAGCAAGCCCACGTGGCGCTGGACCTTCTGGCGCAGCTCGGCGATCAGGCTCTGGCCGGCTTTCGACAGCAACTGCGTCAGGGAAAACGACGTCACGCCTTGGATCAGCGTGGCAGCCAGAATGCCCAGCACCAGGGGCGCCAGCAACTGCGTCTGCTGCTGGTTGATGACGTCGTCAATTAAAAACTTCGTGGACGCCGGCAGCACCAGGCCGCTGAGGCGGTTGACGATCATCAGCACAAAGCCGAGGGCGATGATCTTGCGCCGCGGCAGGATCATCTCCTTCAGATCCGGCCAGACGTCGCGAATCTGCTGCGTGGTTTTCTTGGACGATTTCTTTGGTGCGGCCATGTCGCTGTGACGCCGGCCACCTCCGCCGTGGGCGTGGCCGATGCCCGGCACGCCTATGCCTCGTGCTGCCATTCATTTCAGTGTAGCCTGCCAGCTATGGCCTCACGTTACACCAGCACTTCCGGCTTTGCTTACCCAAGCTGGAAGCCGGCCTTCTATCCCCCGAAACTCGCGGCGAAAGATTTTCTGCAATTCGACGCGGCGCCCGCTGGGATCAACCAGATCTCCCAGGCGGAACAAATGGTGCAGGAAAACGGTGGAAAGTGAACCCTTAGTGCCCCAGCGCGGCGCGGTTCTCTCGGATCTGCGCCGCATGCCGCCGCGCGTGTCCCGCGATCAGGAACAACACCTCCATCCCGTTCAGGGGACCGAAGCGCGGGTGCTCCGCGCCGACCTCATACAGCGTGCCGCCGCGTTCTTGCGCCATCTGCACGCTCCGGTCGCGAGCCGATTGAAACGCGGCGCGCCCCACATCTACGCTGGCGAAGCGGCCCTTGGGTTGCACGGCCTCGGGGGCCTGGGCTGTGAAGGAACGGTCGGTGACGCGCGCCGTCAGCGCGGCTTCATTCTCTGGATTCGGATTCGCGGCCTCCAGCCTCTTGCCGTTGTCGATCCAGCCCTGGAAACGCTCCTCTACCGTGACGATGTGTTCCATGCATTCCAGCACGCTCCAGCGTCCCTCGGCCGGGCGCATGGCAGCCTGCGCATCGGAAAGTCCCTCGATCGCGGCGAGAAAATCTTCGCGGCCGGCCTCCAGCGCGGCGATGACCGTGAGTTCAGGATTCGGGCTCATGCCGGGAGTGTACCAGATACCCGGTAGGCTTCGAGCAGCGCGCCGTATGCGGGTGAATGCCGCGGCTCGGTGACGCGAGTGCGGCCGTCCATCTCCGCCAAAATCGAAAAACGCGCGCGCAGCGGCAGGCTTTCGAAAACTCCTCCGGCATAATGCAGATTCACAGGTTCCTCCGCCTCAAACAGTTGCGCGCGCACCGCTGCGGCGAGGGTGACGAGCGATTGCGCCGCCGCCGCGAGAATTTCGCCCGCCACGCGATCTCCCGCACGCGCCGCCTCATCCACCAGCGGCGCAAGCTCCGCCACCCGTTCCCGTGGAAACCGGTCCGTGTACCACAGGTGCAGCAGTTCGTCGGCGCAACTTGCGCCGGTCGCGGCCAGCAACCCTTCCATCAGCATGGTCGGCGGCCCCCAGCCTTCCTCGTGGCGCAGCAGGGCGCGCAAGGCCTGCCGCATGATGTCGAACGCGCTTCCCTCGTCGCCGAACACATAACCCCATCCACCCGCGCGCGCGGTGACGCTTTTTGCGTTCCGTCCAAAGGCGATGGATCCCGTGCCGGCGATGACAATCATGCCTGGTTCTCCCGCCGTGGCCCCTACCAGGGCAATGTGCGCGTCGTGCGTGACCAGGTAATGCTCGGCGCGAACCAACTCCGGCAGCAACGGACTCTTGTCGGCGGTTCCGCCGCTGAACCCTGCGCATACCGCTTCGAAAACGGCTTCCTGGGGGATACCCGCCTGCGCGGCGGCTGCCTTCACGCTATCGCCGACGGCGGCCAAGAACTTCGCGCGGCGTTCGGCCGCCCCCACGTGATTGCAGGGGCCCGCTTCACCTTGTCCAAGAACCTGTCCGCTCTCATCGCCGATCAGCGCGACGGTGGAGGATTGGCCGCCGTCAATACCCAAATACAGCTTTCTCACCACGTGTCCTTGTAAAGCCGTGCACCGGCTTCGGCGTCGATCAGTTCCAGGCCCCAGGCCTCTGGATCGGCCCGCACATCGTCGGCGCCGAAATCCGTATCGTACAGCATCAGATAATGAATGCCGCGGGCGTGCAGTGCATGCGTCGCCATGCGCCGGATCTGCGGATGCGGCGGTACATCGAGGTCCTCGCTGACCTCGCCCATCCTCTCCCAGGCGCCTGAGGCCTCCACAGCGCCGAGTTGCAAACGGATCATCGCAAAGTCGGGCGAGGTCTCGATGCGCACCTCATCCAGGCTTTCTTCGCGCCCGAAATCGACGTCGATGTACATCTCCGGCGAGGCGGTTTCCCAGGACCGCCAACGTGTCACAGGCGAATTATCGAACGCCATCTGCACGTAGCCCGGCATGGGCCAACCAGTGAGCCGCCACTCGGGGCGGCGCGGAAGTTCGGCGCCACGCCAATAAAAGCGCATCTCGTGAATGTTCCATTGTTCTGGATGCCGGGCGCGGGCGATCTGCTTCAGCCGGAGGCGCCGCAGCCGCTTTTCGGGAAACCGGAACACGCGGACCTTGGTAGGTTGGTTCCCGGGAGTCCAGCCCATGTTGAAAATATCGGCCAATACTTCGTTGCTCGCCGATTGGAACGAGAGGCGGATCTCCCGGCGCGTGTAGGCGTCGGCCACACCATTCACCGTCAGTACGGCGTCATTTTCCGGCACATGGCGCTCGATCATGCGCGCCACCGAGTAGCGGCCGTCTACAGACCTCAAGTATTGATCCTGATCAATGAGCCGGAACGCCGCCCGCACGGGAATGCGATCAATCCGCCAGGCGTGCATATCGGCGTAGCGCGGGACCACCTGGTACCAGCTCGCCACCGCGTGCACCGCAACTACCGCCCCCAATACCAGACGGGAGCGTGCCAAAGCCAGGGCGATCAGCAGCGAAAAGAAGGGCAGGCTTGGAATCAGGAATCGCGTGCCCACGTTCGCAAAATAGGGAGCGAAGGCCAGAAGACCGGCCATCCATATCCTGCGGCCTGCGGCCTGGCGCAGCGCCAGCAATCCAAGCGGGAGCAGCCAGAAAACCGGCCCGATGATCCCCGCGGTCTTGGCGCCTCCCACCGTCACTTCCCGCGGAAGGTTCCACACACCGCCCGTTCCGTAATGGCGCATGTAAGCCGAGTAATCCTGCTCAAACATCACATGAACGTACGGATTGCGAAACACATTGTTCGCAAACGGCGCAACGGGGTTGTCGTACCACAGCCAATTCCGGACGATCCAGGGGCCGGCCATCACAGCAGCGCAACCGGCGACGAGCAACACGGGCTTCAGCCGTTTCGCGCGGAACAGAACAAAGAGGCCTACATAGATCGCAATCGTGAACGCCGTATACTTCGCCGCATATGCGTATCCGGCCAGCAGACCCACTGGGATCAGCAACCGCCCGTCGCGGTGCTCGTCCCAGATCTCGGTCCAGTAGAACGCCGAGAACACGATCGCGGCCGTGGCCACGTCGACATAGGCAATGGAAGCCGTGCGGCCCACCACGGGGCTCAAAAACGTCAGCAGCGCGGCGGCCGCGCCCACATGCGGTTTGCCGAGCCGCCAACCGTACGCCAGGATCGCCAGAGCCAGCGCGACAGCGAAGGCGAACTCCACCAGCGCCGCCGCCGAATGCCTGCCGATCGCGAATGCGGGCACGAACACCATCTCGACGCCCTCGCTGAGCATGGCGTAAATTGTCGTCGTGATTTTTTCAAGTCCACGTTCGCGCAGATAGCGTGCGACCAACCCCAGGTGGTAGGACGCTCCGTCCGGACTGTGCTCTGGAGCCCAGGCGTTGAAAAAATAAACCAGCGAAAATAGGCCCGCCGGAATCGCGGCCAGCCGGAGTACAGGCGCCGGGAGTGGCTGCACTTCCAGTCCCTGGAGATTCCAGGCTCCGGCTCGAATCGCCCATCCCGTCAAGCCCAGCAACAGCGCCAGCAGCACCGGCCAATACCCGATCTGCAAAGCCAGAATCGCGAACGCTATCAGATGCAGACACGCTGCACCCAGCGTGAACGCCAAGGGAATGCGCTCGATCCGGCGCAGAGGCGCGCGCAGGCGGTCGATCAGCAGCGCCCCGGCGGCGTAGCAGGCCACTGCCGTCAAGGCTGCGCCCAACAGCGCTGCCAGTGCGGTTTTCATCGTTCACTCCACTCCGCCGCCCGCCGAAGGCGACTTGAATTTTCGGCCTCCTGCCGGTCCAGCGCCAACTCGGCAGGGACCTCGGCTTGGCGGAGCACTCCCGCATGATAGCCCGGCTCCGCGAACCGCATGCGCGCGTGACAGGCCCGCCCTATTTCAACACCGGCCGGCCCGCCACAATGCTCTCGGCGAAGTAATTCTTCACTTCCGCTTCATTGCGCGCGACTTCGTAAAAGGCCGCGCGCAGCAATTGATCTTTCCGCGTTATCAGCGTCTCGCGAATGGTCTGCTGGACGTTCGGATCGGTCAGCTCACGCTGCCCGGCCGGCTCCCGCGTGATCAGCTTGATGATACGGTACCCCTCCGGCGTCCTCACCGGCGCCGTGAGTTCTCCCGGACGCAACGCCAGGATCGCGCGCCTCAGCTCCACGTTGGCCTTTTCCAGCGCCGACTCCGGAATAAAACCCAAGTCGCCGCCCGCCTGCGCGGAGTCCGGATCTTCAGAATAATTCTGCGCGAGTTCGGCGAAATCCTCGCCTTGCTTCAGGCGCGCTTGTAAGCCCGCGATTTTCCGCTGTGCCTGCCGCTCGTCCACGGCGTTGTCGCCCTTGAGATTGCGCACTTCCCGGTCATTGGCCGGCGTCACCAGGATCTGCGCCAAATGCAACTGAGGCTCGGCGCGGTTGAAACTGGCCTTATTGGTCTCGTAAAAGTCCGCGATGTCCTTATCGCTGATGCTGATCTTGGCGCTGGTCTCGCGGTTCAGCAGTTTCTGCACGCTCAGGTCGCGCCGAAGCTGAGTTTTCAATTCCTCGGCTGTGATCTTGCGCTCGTTCAACTGCCTTTGCCACTCCTCCTGCGTGTACGGAGCCTTCATTTCGGTGAAGCGCGACTCGACTTCGGAATCGGCCGCCAGTAACCCTTCGCGCTCGGCCCGCTGGAGCATGATCTCGCTGTCGATCAGCGTGCGCAGCACCTCCAGACGCTGAATGATCACCTGTTCATCGTTCGGCCGGTCGTTGGCCGTTCCCAATTGCGCCAGTTGATACTGCTTGTCGAGCTCCGCGTAGGTGATGGCCCGTCCGTTCACCTCCGCGGCCACGCCCGGAGCCGAAGAGCGTCCGCAGGATGCCAGGATAGCCAGACAGCAGGCGAGGGAAATGCGGCAGCACATGGAAGATTTCATTCTAACGCGCTATCGTGGAATTCATGCGCCTCGCGATTACCCTCATGCTCATTCTTGCCGCGGCCGCCGCGTTCACTCTTACCGCGCAGCAAAAGACCCAGCCCCCGCTGCACGTGGTCACCTACGTGGATGTTTATCCTAATTTCGCCGGCGAAGCCGCGGCGCTGCTTTCCCAAATGGCCGCCGAGACCCGCAAGGAGCCGGGTTCCATCCGCTACGATGTGCTGCGCGACACCTCGCGCCCCAATCATTTCGCCATCGTCGAGGTGTGGCAGACCCGCCAGGCGTTTGACGCCCACACCATCGCTCCGCATACCCGCTCGCTGCGGGAAAAACTTCAGCCCAACCTGGGAAGTCCCTACGACGAGCGGCTGTATAATCCGGTGCCTTGAGGTCCGCCCCGCGAAGCAGGTCGCGTTCCCTTGCTACTCTGGGATTTCCCATGTCTCACTACTCCATCCGCGACCTCGATCTCTCCGGCAAACGCGTCTTCATCCGCGTCGATTTCAACGTGCCTCTTGCGTCCGGAGGCCAGGAAATCACGAGCGACCAGCGCATCCGCGCTTCTCTGCCCTCCATCCAATATGCCCTCGAACGCGGCGCAGGACTCGTGCTCGCCAGCCACCTGGGCCGCCCCAAAGGCAAGCCCAACCCCGAGATGAGCCTCAAACCCGTCGCCGTGCGGCTCGCCGAACTGCTCGGGCGGCCCGTCGCCATGGCGCCCGATTGCGTTGGACCTGCTGTGGAAGCCATGCTGCCCGCTCCCGGCCAGGTGCTGTTGCTCGAGAATCTGCGCTTCCACGCCGAAGAAGAAAAGAACGACCCCGAATTCTCGCGCCAGCTTGCGCGTCTGTGCGACATCTACGTCAACGATGCCTTCGGCTCCGCGCATCGCGCGCACGCCTCGACGGCCGGCATGATTGCATTCGTCAAACAAGCCGCCGCCGGCCTGCTCATGGACAAGGAAATCGAGTATCTGACCAAGGCGACGCGCTCCCCGGAGCGTCCCTGCGTTGCCATCCTTGGCGGCGCGAAAGTCTCCGACAAAATCGAAGTCGTCCGGAACCTGAGTAAAATCGTGGACCGTCTGCTGATCGGCGGAGCTATGGCGTACACCTTCCTGCGGGCGCGCGGCGATACCACCGGAAAATCACTCGTGGAGGAAGACAAGATCGATCTCGCGCGCGCGCTGCTCTGCCAATCGCCCGGGAAGATCTTGCTCCCCGTGGATCACGTAGTTGCGGCCGAACTGAAATCTGGAGTTCCGGCGCAATCTGTGGAACACGTGCCCGACGGAATGATGGGCCTCGACATCGGGCCGCGCACAATTGCCGCCTACAGCCGCGAAATCGCAGCCGCCAAAACCATCATCTGGAACGGACCCATGGGGGTATTCGAAACGCCCCCGTTCGACCGCGGAACCGTGGCCTTAGCAAAAGCCGTGGCCGCCTCGGGCGCAGTGAGCGTAGTCGGCGGCGGCGACTCCGAAAAAGCCGTCAAGGCGGCCGGCGTGGCGGATAAGATTTCGCACATCTCCACCGGGGGCGGAGCGGCGCTCGAATTCCTGGCCGGCATCGAACTCCCCGGCGTCGCGGCGCTCCCGGCCAAGCCCGCCGGGCAGCCTGCGGGCCGGCCCTGAAACCGCTCCCTTTTGTCCGATATACTGCGGAACTCGGAGGCGTTCGTGCCGGATTACAATTACAAACACGTTGTCGTCGTGCACGGCATCGGGAACCAGGCGCCCAACGAAACAGCGCTTGGATTCATGAATGAGTTCATCCGCGCCCTGCCCCTGGCAGATGGGCGCGAGTTGCGCGTGCACAACCTGATCGAATCCGTGGACGGCCTGCTTCAGGCCAAGCCCGGCCAACTCAAGAAATTTCAGCCCGCCTACGTTACGTATTCCGACGGGAAATCTGTGAGCGTGATCGGCTTCTCGGAGGTGTACTGGCAGCCCATCACCAATAGCTATATCGAAGAGAACGGCGGCCATCTTCCGATCCCGATCTTCACGTGGGCGCACTCCGTCGCTACACGCCTGCTCAGCGCCGATCAGGGACGCTCGGTCTACGCCCTGGCGGGCTGGCGCGCTGCCATCGACAATCTGGAAATCATGCTCCAGCTCTTGGGCGCCCTGGCCGGACTCGCCGGCAAGAAAGAGCCCTTCGACGCCGTCACCGTGAAGTTCCTGGGCGATGTGCAAATGTACGCCGAAAGCGACGAGATCCGCCAGAAAGTAAACGGAAAATTTTTCAGCGTCCTGGCCCGCCTGGACGGTTTCGCCGACCAGACCCGCAAGTCCATTCTGGCCAGGCGCGGGGATCCCTTACTGGAGCAGTTCGCCGCCTTCGACGATTTCTCGCACCGCGAGATCTATGTGGTGGCGCACAGCGAAGGAACTGTGGTGGCCTACAACAGCCTGGTGCAGGCGCAGATGATCGCGAATGGCTCGGGTGGTTATCCCGACGACGAGTTTGTGCGCGCCTCAAAGGAGCACGCCAAGCTTCCGCCCGACTCCGATTACGCTTGGCTCGGCAAGGTTCGCGGACTCGTGACGCTGGGCTCTCCTCTCGACAAGCACTACTTCATCTGGAATTCCCGGTTCCGCAAACATCAGCTCCAGAGAGATCCAGAGCAGCGCATCCCGTGGCTCAACTTCTACGACTATAACGACCCAGTCGCTTATTCCCTCGAGGAGCTGCGCACGCCCGACCGCGGGCAGAAGAAAACGGATGCCGACCGCATGTTCGACCTCGACAAGGCCGGAGGCGACTTCGGATTCGAGCGTTATCCCGTGCCCGGCGTAGCCCACGTGCGGTATTGGACCGACCGCAGCGTGTATAACCAGATCGTCCACCTGATGGGCCTCAGCGCCACACAGCCCGAGTTCCCGGGCAGCATCGGCTGGGTCCGGGCGGCTCGCCTGGCGCCGATCTGGATTGGTTATCCGCTATTGCGAGCGGCCACCTTCGCGGTGGGGCTCTTCTTCCTGAACCGGCTCTTGCATTTCGGGGGTTATATTCGATCCGAGCCGTTCGCTTTCCTCTACCAGCGGCTCGCCGCGCAGCCGTTCGGACTCGGCAATCAATTTAACTATGCCTTCTGGCTGGCGGCTCCCGTCCTGCTGATGAAAGCCCTGGCGGAGGCTGAACAGGGCCGCTTCTTCGAGTTTGAAGTCACCCACTGGATCCGCTGGATTCTCTCCGGCGCGTGGCTGGCCATGGCGGCCGTGATCTGCATCAGCCTGAAGACGGACGGCGCCGGAGACGGCGTGCTGGATCTCATAGGTTATGTTTCCGGCATCGCAGGCTCTGTTCTGATTTGGAAGCTGCACACCGCCGTCCACCGCGGCTTGATTCAACTCTGGCGCTACACGGCTGCTGCGTAACGGTTTGCCGCGCCTGATTCACCCTATAAGAACTTTCGATTGGACGCCGGCCAAGCCCGGCATTTACGCTCGTAATTTATGGTGGCTTCGGGGGATATGGCGGATCGTTCCAGCAGCCTTTCCATTCTTCATCACATCAGCGGCATCGTTGCCTCGGGCCGTAGTCTGGACGACATGCTGCAGGAAATCATCCAACTGGTTTCCCAGGTAACCGCCTGCGACGCTTGCTTGGTCTACCTGATCGACGCGGCCAGCAATGAGTTCGCCTTGCGGGCGTCGCTGCTGCCGCACGCCGAGGACATGGGCCTGCTGCGCGTTCGCCCAGGTGAAGGCGTTACCGGCTGGGTCGCCCAGAACCTGTCGCCGGTCGCTCTGTCCTCCCGGGCGGCGGCGGATCCCCGCTTCAAGATGTTCCCTGCCCTGATTGAGGATACCTACGAAGCGTTTTTGTCCGTACCTGTGGTGAGCGGCGGCAAGGCCATCGGCGTCATCAACGTGCATCACCGCGAGCCCCACATGCACTCGGCCGAAGAAATCGCCACGCTGCAGTTCATCGGCGAACAGATCGGCGGCGCGATCGCCAAAAGTCTCCTGGAGGAGGAAAACGCCCGCCTGACGGAAGAAACCGCCGAAGTCAAGCTCCAGCTCGAAACCCGCAAGCTGGTCGAGCGCGCCAAGGGCATCCTCCAACGCCGTCAGAACCTCACCGAAGAAGAAGCATATCTGCGCCTGCGCAACGAGAGCCGCCGCTTGCGCCGGCCAATGAAGGACCTTGCCGAAGCCATCATCCTGGCCGAGGAGCTCGGACGCAAGAACCGCGGCGAAACGCAGTAGTCCGCCCCCCTCGGCTTCGCCAAGAAAACGCTCCGAAAAAAACTCTTGACTCTGTATACGAAACGACTACACTAATTGTTTCCCTCCCCTGATCTCGGTTCCGACCCCCCTGCTGGGACCTTCGTAGCGGTAGCTCTGTCCAAATGCGCCTCGACTGGTTCGCGGTAACCGTTCATCCGAAACATGAATATTTGGCCGAACGCGCCTTGAAATATCAGGGCTTGGAGACTTACCTTCCCGTCCGTCGCGTGCAACGGCAATGGTCGGACCGCCGCAAGCAGCTCGATGCGGTTCTCTTCCCTGGTTACCTCTTCTGCCGCTTCGAATCGCGCGACAAACTGCGCGTGATGCAGTCGCCCGGAGTGCGCGGCATCGTCAGCGCGGGCCGTGATCCGCTGCCAGTGGAAGAATCCGAGCTCGCTTCCATCCGCGCCTTGATCGCCTCGGGCCGCCCGCTCGGCGTGTACCCCTATGTCTGCGCGGGACAGCGCGTGCGCATCAGTGGCGGCCCGCTCGATTCCGTGCGCGGCGTCATCCAGCGCGTCAAGAAACACGCCCACGATGTCTGGCGCGTGGTGGTCAGCGTCGAAACCCTGGGCTATTCGGTCTGCGTGGAGGTCGACGCGGATCAAATCGTGCCCGACAAAATTTTGCCCGAACCCGAAATCCCACATGAAAGGAGGCTGCATGGCCGTTGCCAAGCCTAGAAATCGAACCGTGCTGTTTCGCCTGACCGAGGAGGAATTCGGCGCGCTTCAGGCGGCCTGCACGGCTGGAGGCGCGCGCAGCTTGTCCGATTACGCCCGCCACCGGATTCTGACGGAGGGGGCGCAAGCAACCAGCTCTGTCGCCAGGCTCGAGCGTCAGGTCGGAGAATTGACCTGCGCCATCGAGCGCCTGATCGATCTGATCGATCGCGCCCGCCACGCCGGAAGCGCGGCCGCTTAGAGACAACATGCGAGCCTTTCTCTTGAGCCTCCTGATGGCGGCCGGACTTCCGGCGCAGCCTCGGCCCGCCGTGATGGAAGAAGCCGGCAAAGCGAATCTTCCTTCCCAGAAGCTGGGTCCGGGCGACTTGGTCGCCGTCTCCGTCTACGATGCGCCCGAACTCACCCGCACTGTGCGCGTCGAACCGGACGGCTCCATCTACCTGCCGCTGCTGCGCGCAGGCATCCCCGCTATAGGCTTGCTGCCGCGCGAGCTCGAAGCGCTCGTCGCGGCGGCGTTGAAGGACGGGCAGATCCTTGTGAATCCGATCGTGAAGCTGACCGTGGCCGAGTATCACAGCCGCCCCATCTCCGTGATGGGCGCCGTGCGCCGTCCCCTCACATTTCAAGCCGACGGCCAGATCACCCTGTTGGACGCCCTGGCGCGCGCCGAGGGACTGACGGATGACTCCGGCACTGAAGTTCTCGTAACCCGTGCCGGCGAAGTCACGCATGTTGCGCTCAAGGCCCTGATGAACGACGCCGACCCCGCCGCGAACCTCACGCTTACCGGCGGCGAAGAGGTGCGCGTGCCCGAGGCCGGGAAAATCGCCGTGCTCGGAAACGTCGCCAAACCCGGCGTCTTCCCCGTGCGCGGACCCCAGGATCACACGGTGCTGCAACTGGTCGCGCTGACCGAGGGACTGCTGCCCTACTCCGAAAAAATCGCCTACATCGTCCGGCTCGACGCCAACGGCCTGCCGCAGGAAATTCCCGTCGAGCTCGACCGCATCATGAAGCGCCAGGCGCCCGACTTCAAATTGCAGGCTGGCGACATCTTCTACGTACCCGACAACAAATCGCGCCGCACCACCATGAGCATTATCGATCGCCTCACCAGCTTCGGCGTATCCACGGCTTCCGGAGTCTTGATATGGCGGCGATAGGACCACTCCCGCACGGGCCGGCCCCGGAGCCCCTCCAGGAAACCCTGCGGCCCGTGCCGCTGCCCGGCCCGGTGCTCAGCGCCGAATACGAACCCCCCGGCGCGCATGTCCCGCTGGCGCATTACCTCTGGATCCTGCGGCGGCAGGGCTGGAAAATGCTGCTGTTTGTCGCGCTGGCGATGATCGCCACGCTGATCGTGTCGCTGCGCCTGACGCCGGTCTATGAATCCACGGTGACCATCGAGACGGACCGCCGCATGCCCACCGGCGTGCTCGGCGAGGAGAGCTCTCAGGCCTTCACCAACGACGCCGACCAGTTCCTGGCCACGCAGGTGAAATTGATCCAGTCCGATTCCGTCCTGCGGCCCGTCGTCGATCGCTACAACCTGCGCCAACTCGAGCCGGACGCCTTCGAAGAGTCCATCGACACGTCCGCTACCAGCCTCGAAGCGCCGGTGATTCTCAAGCCGCTGCGCGTGACGCGCCTGCCCAACACGTACATCTTGCAGATCAGCTACCGCTCCCAGCATCGCCAACTCGCCGCCGACGTCGCCAACGCCATCGCCCAAAGTTACCTGGCGCATTCCTATGACATCCGCTATAAGGCCACCGCCGGCCTGAGCCAGTTCATGGAGCGCCAGCTCGAAGAGCTGAAAGCCAAGATGGAAAAATCCAGCGAGGCGCTGGCGCGTTTCGAACGCGAACTGAACGTCATCAATCCCGAGGAAAAGACCAGCATCCTCACCGCCCGCCTGCTGGAGTTGAACAGCGATTACACCAAGGCGCAAACCGACCGCGTGCGCAAGGAGGCCGCCTTCCGCTCCGTGAGCACCGGCACGCTCGCCGCGGCCCAGGTCTCCCCGCAAGGCGAGGCTCTCAAAAAACTGGCCGAGGATCTGGGCGAAGCCCAACGCCAGTTCGCCACCGTGCGCGTGACCTACGGCGTGAATCATCCCGAGTACCCCAAAGCGGAAATCCGCGTCCAGGAATTGCAGCGCCAACTGGACCTGGCCCGCGCCAGCGTGAGCAGCCGCGCCGAGGCGGAGTTCGCCGAGGCCGTCAACCGCGAGGCCATGCTGGAACAGGCCGTCGCCGCCACCAAGAAGGAATTCGACGATATTAACGCGCGCTCCTTCGAATATCAGACGCTGAAGCGCGAAGCCGAAGGCGACAAGCGGCTCTACGAGGAACTCGTGCGGCGCATCAAAGAGGCCGGCATCAACGCGAGCTTCCAGAACAGCTCGATTCGCGTGGCTGATCCGGCTCGGCCGGGTTTGCGCCCCGTGTTCCCGCGCCTGAAGCTGAATCTGCTGCTGGCGTTTCTGCTTTCAGCGCTCATCGCACTGGGCGCGGCAGTGCTGGACGACGTGCTCGACACCACTGTGCGCGATCCCGATCAGGTGTCCCGTCTGATGAACGCGGACGTGATCGGCTCGCTGCCGGCGGTGAAGGATTGGCGGCGGCGGCTCAACCCTGTCGCGGCGGGCGCCGTGGTTTCAGCGAATGCCTCGCCTGCGGCGCAGGCGTTGTCGAATTACGAAGAAGCGATCCGCACGCTGCGCAATTCCATCTTGCTGACCGATTTCGACCGCCGCCTGCGCAGCGTACTGCTCACCAGCGCGTCGCCGAGCGAGGGCAAATCGACTGTGGCGGCGCATTTGGCCGCGACCCACGCCAGCCAGCACAAGAAGACATTGCTGATCGATGGCGACCTGCGCCGCCCGAGCGTGCACCGCCTCTATCAGGTGCCGAATAGTGTCGGGCTGTCGAACGTGCTGTTGCAGCAGATTTCCTGGCGCGACGCCATCATTCGAATCGATGCGCCTGAGGGGCTGGACGTCTTACCGGCCGGACCTTCCACGCGCCGCGCCTCGGACCTCATCGGCCTGGACTTGGCGCAACTCATCGAGGAGGCTACGCGCGACTACGACCTGGTGGTGCTGGACGCCCCGCCATTGCTGGGCTTCGCCGAGCCCCTGCAAATGGCGACGGCCGTGGACGGCGTGATCGTGGTCGTGCGCGCCGGCGATACCAGCCGCAAGGCGCTCTCGACCGTCATCACGACCCTGAAACGCCTGCGGGCCAACCTGGTCGGCGTGGTCCTGAATGAGGTCCACCGCGAAGTCAGCGCCGGATATTACTACTACTATGGCCATTACAGCAAGCATTACCAGCCGCGGGCCGAGCACTGAACTGCTATGTCCGCTCCGCTTTCCACACAAACTGCGCCAATTTCAAGCCAGAACGCTGATGTGATATCCTGCGCGCCCAATCTTCTACGCCGGATTCATAGGGTCCTTCGCAATCCGGATTTCAAGAAAAATCCAATACGCGCGCTTCGCCGTCGTCTTTGGTGGCATCTCCGGTGGGCCTTCACAGAGAGACCATGGGAGTTGCATGCTGCTGGCGGCCTGATGGTTTCCGCCCCCAAAGGTGGAGCAGGAGCGCTCATCTACTATCAGGAATGCTCAGAGCCTGAAGTTGCTGCGGCAATCCGTCTGTTCGTCGAGCCTGGAATGACCGTCTGGGATGTGGGCGCTCACATCGGCGAATTCACGCTCTTTGCAGCCGGGCGTGCCGGTCCAACTGGCCGCGTGGAGGCTTTTGAGCCCCAACCCGGCGTGCTTCGTTTTCTGCGGAACAACGTGACTCGTAATGGATTCACCAACGTTGGAATCCACGATATCGCCATCTGCGACGGCCACGGCAGGACCGTTTTGGCCCTCACAAAGGAACCGTCAAAATCCTTTCTCTATACGGGTCACGCCATCCTTTCTCAGTTCCCCACAATCGCGGTGAACTCAACTTCGCTGGACTGTTTCTACCTGCGCACTCGCCGCCGCCCGAATGTCATAAAAGTGGACGTCGAGGGCGCGGAGATGCTCGTGCTCCGTGGCGCGAGTATGCTTCTCAATCTTCCTGCCGGCCAAGCACCTGTTTGGATCATGGAATTCGAACCGGCCAACTGTGCTGCGTTCGGCTACGATGCCGCGGAACTGATTGCTCATTTTCGCGACCACGGCTTCTACGTTTATTGGCTCAAGCCGGATGGCTGCTTGAAGGCCATCATGGAAGCCACGCCTCCACATCGTGTCCGAACGCTCATCGCAACTAAAGGCATGCAGTCATGACAACATCGTGCGGTGCACCATACCCTGTCTACAGCGCCCTGGATTACCCATGGATCGCCAGCGCGCGGGGCGCTGCAATTATCGTCTTTCTATGTAGCGGCTTCATAGACCTCCCTGGAACTGTAACGGTGGGACTCGTCTCCGGGTCGGCCTTGCTCACTGTTCTCTATTTGAGCGTAGGCACGTTACTTCTTTTGGCAGCGCCCATGTCAGCAGCCCGCCCCTCAGGTCTGGCAGCACCGTTTCTGATTTTTCTCGTCTGGTCATTCACATCGCTGCTCTGGACAACGGCTCGGTTCAATGGGTTGCAGAACGTTATGGCTGCCGCTACATTTGTCGTACTTTTGATCGTGGCGCATATTGCCGCAGGTCTAGATCCACCCAGCGTCTACCTGATCGACTCGCTGCGGCATTTCGCTACATGCATCGCCGCATCGGCGTACTTGATTTGTCTCCTCTGGTTCGGAACGGAAAGCGATCAGTTTATTGGCCCCCGCAGCTTTTCTCTGTTTGTCCTTTATGGCATCGCCCATCACTTGGCCAGGTGGCGCTATGGATCGCGCACAGGGCTTCTGTGGGCCATCACTTTGACTGTGTTGATCGGTGTCAGCCAGTCGCGTCTCGCCCTGGGAATAGCTCTAGGTCTCTTTCCGCTAGCGCACTTCCCGATTCGACGCATCCAAACGGCATTCAAGATGACCGTTATCGTAGCATCTGTACTTCTGAGTGCATACGCGTCGTTTCTGTACTTCGAGTCCCTCCGGTTGCGGTTCTTGACAGGTGACCTCTCGTTGGAAATTGGGGGATTTGCCATCAACGGTTCTGGCCGCACGGCCTTTTGGCGTGCCACAGTTGCCTCCTTCTGGCAATCGCCCTTGATTGGAAACGGAGCTGGATCGGCAGAAAGTTTGATCGCGTCAACGTTCGGTCAAATCCGTCATCCCCATGGTGATTACCTGCGATTGGCCCATGATTACGGATTGATAGGTCTTTCAGCGTGGCTGATCGGACTTGCGCTTCTCTTTCGGGCGCTGATTCGACGGTGGCGAGCTGCCGATCAAGAATTGCCGATGCACGCGCGCCGCCAGTTGGCCGCACTCCTGAGCTTGGTGGCGTTTGCTCTCGCTATGACCATGGAAAATGCCTTTGTGTATACCTTCACAACAGCCCCACTAGGGCTGATTGTCGGATGCGCACTCGGAGCCTTCCCGCGCCGCGTGCCTCTCGAAACTGCGCTACGCCAATGCAACTCGCGTTGTTGACAAATTTCCTTCCGCCCTACCGGTTAGCGGTCATGCGGGAACTGGCGCGCATTTACCCCAGTCTCCAGATCTACCTTTCCACTCCTATGGAGGACGGAAGGCGTTGGCAGGCGGATTGGCGGGGCTTGGCCGTTCAAGTGCAAAAGTGTATTCGCTGGCGCAAGACATGGCGGCATCGCCACCATTTCCGCGATACCGTCACGCTCTTTTTCCCCTATGACACTGTATCTCGTCTCGGGCGTGCGCATCCTGATGTGATTGTGTCGGCTGAATTGGGTCTCCGGACGCTCCAGGCGGTACTATATTGTGCATTCCATCGCACCCGGTTGGTCGTTTGGGCTACGGTCAGCGAGGTTACTGAGGCTGACAGAGGCCGCCTTCGGCTCTGGCTTCGAAAGCGGCTGTTGAGGACAGCCGACGCCATCATCGTGAATGGAGCAAGTGGATCCCGTTACGTGCGCCATCTGGGAGCTCCTTCAGAACGGGTTTTTTTGGTTCCGCAAACCACTGACTTGCAGCCGTTCTTGAACCTCCCTCGATCTCGCACAGCACGGAAGTCGAAACGCATCCTCTATTCAGGCCAGCTTATAGAACGGAAGGGTATCCTTCCGTTCCTCACGCAGCTTTCGAAATGGGCAGCCCATCACCCGTTTGAAGAAGCGGAGTTCTGGCTTGTTGGGGAAGGCCCGTTGCGGCCAGAGCTCGAACGTTTCCCGTCGCCGGAGAACCTCCGATTGCGATTCCTCGGTCATGTTCCGTATGAGGACCTTCCCGCGATCTATGCGCAAGCCGACTTGTTTGTCTTCCCGTCTCTGGCAGACGAATGGGGCCTTGCTGTAATTGAGGCCATGGCCGCAGGGCTACCAGTCCTCGGCAGCTTGCATAGTCAGGCCGTAGAGGACATGATCAAACACGGGCACAACGGTTGGCACTTCCGCGCGAACTGTTCCGAGGAGCTTGGCCCGTTGCTCGACCAGGTCCTGGCCATGAGCCTGGATCAACTCCAGCACATAGGCACTCTGGCGCGGGACACCGTGCGGCCTTTCACTCCTGCACGTATGGCCGATGGCATCGCCAGAGCGATCCGATATGCACAGACTCACGCTCATTAGCGCTCACAACTTCTATCGCTCCCCAGGAGGAGAGGACCGGGTCTTTGCCTCTGAAGCGGCACTCCTCAAAGCCCACGCTCATTCCCTATGCCTGCACGAGCGGCACAATACGCATCTCCGCTCACCATCTGTAGCGGCGTTCACAGCAACCTGGAATGTTGAGACGTATCGTGAAATCCGAACCGCCGCACGTTCGCGGCAAGTCGCCCATTTTCACAACACGTTTCCGCTGCTTTCCCCATCCGTTTACTATGCTGCCGCTGCGGCCGGCTGCGCCATCGTCCAGACCCTTCACAATTTCAGGCTCATTTGTCCTGGCTCCCTGCTTGCACGCGACTGTGCACCATGCGAAGACTGCGTTGCATCAGGCACGTTACTCCCCGCCATCAAACATGCCTGTTATCGAAACAGCAGGGCGGCCACTGCTGCTGTTGTGACTATGCTTAGCCTACACCGGGCGGCCGGCACATACACGAACATGGTGGATGCTTATATTGCCCTCAGCCAGTTCGCCCGACAAAAGTTCGTCGCAGGGGGCCTTCCCTCCGAACGGCTCTTCGTAAAGCCCAATTTCGTCGATCCGGACCCCGGTGCGGGCAGAGGCACCGGGGGATACGCGCTGTACGCAGGAAGGCTCTCTCGGGAAAAAGGCGTCGCGACATTGGCGGAAGCATGGCGAAGGCTTAACCACATCCCGCTGCGGGTGGCTGGCGACGGTCCGCTTCGAAACGCTCCGTGGCCCGCTGGCGTAACAACATTAGGCGGCCTTCCACACAACAGCACCTTGGCGCTACTGCGCGAAGCAGCAATGTTGGTGTTCCCTTCCACGTGTTACGAATGCTGCCCCATGGCCATCCTCGAGTCCCTCGCCTGCGGCACGCCGGTGATTGCTTCGAATCTCGGCTCCATCCCCGAATTCGTTCGCCACGGCTACAACGGTCTCCTGTTCCGCCCCGGCGACCCCCAGGATCTCGCCCGCCAGGTCCGCTGGGCCTTCGAGCATCCCGAGGAACTGCGCGTGATGCGCGCCAATGCCCGCCGCGAATTCGAAGAAAAGTACACCGCCGAGCGCAACTACAAAATGCTCATGGCCATCTACGAACAGGCCATCGAAAACGCCCACCGTCGCAGGGCGAAAAAAGCGGCCACCTGATCTCTATGTATACTCGCGTCCTCGTCACCGGAGCCGGCGGCTTCATCGGTTACCACCTCGTCAAGTTCCTCACCGCCCGCGGCTATTGGGTCCGCGGCGTTGACATCAAGCTCCCGGAATACGAACCTACGGCCGCGCACGAGTTCCGCCTGCTCGATCTGCGCTACTGGGAAAACTGCCTGGAGGCCACGCGCGGAATCGACGAGGTCTACGCGCTCGCCGCCAATATGGGCGGCATCGGTTTCATCGAGACCAACAAGGCCGTCATCGTGCGCGACAACACGCTCATCAATCTCCACACCATCGAGGCCGCGCGCGTCAACCACGTGCGGCGCCTCCTGTACACATCCAGCGCCTGCATCTATCCCGGCTACCGCCAAAACTCGCCCGATGTGACCCCTTTGCGGGAAGATGACGCCTACCCGGCCGATCCCGAAGACGGCTACGGCTGGGAAAAACTCTATATGGAACGCACCTGCCGGCATTACACCCAGGACTTCGGCCTCGAAACACGCACCGTGCGCTTTCACAACATCTACGGACCGCTCGGGACCTACGACGGCGGACGCGAGAAATCGCCCGCGGCGATTTGCAGGAAAATCGCCCTGGCCCGCGATGGCGATTCCATCGAAGTGTGGGGCGATGGACGCCAGACCCGCTCCTATTGCTACATCGACGATTGCATCGAAGGCATCCATCGCTTGATGCGTTCCGGTTATCGCGACCCGCTGAACCTCGGCACCGACGAACGAATCTCGATCAACGACCTCGTCGCGCTGGTAGCATCCATCGCCGGCAAAACAATTGGCAAGCATCACAATTTGACCAAGCCGCAGGGCGTGCGCGGGCGCAACTCCGACAACACCAAGCTTCGCCAGGTCCTCGGCTGGGAACCCTCCGTCAGCCTGCGCCTCGGTCTTTCGCACACCTACCGCTGGATCGAAGCCCAGCTTCGCACCCAAGGCCGCCTCACAGAGGACGCTGCCTCAGCCGCCGCCGCCCGCTAAACTACCGTGACCTTCGAGAGCCGCAGAATCCTCGGAACCCGAATCGACAGAACCACCTACCAGGAGGCCACCCGTTGCGACCTCGATACGGCCATGCAGGGCCGCTCCTGCTATGTATGCATGGCGGCCGAGAACAACGTGATGGAAGCACGGCGCTCGCCCGCCTACAGAATCGTGATGGAGCAGGCTGCCCTGGTCACCAGCGACGGCATGCCTCTGGTGTGGGCCTTGCGATTCCTCGGCGCCCGCAACGCCTCTCGCGTATACGGTCCCGACCTCATGCCCGCCGTGCTCGCGGCTGCCGCCGCCTCCGGCGTCCCCGTCGGCTTCTACGGAGGTTCGCCCGCCGTTCTGGCGCGCCTGACCGAGACCGTGCGCCGGCGCTTGCCTGCTCTGCGCATCGCATTCGCCCAGGCGCCGCCCTTTCGTGCAGTAACCGCAGAGGAGGACGAACGCGCCACAAGCGCGATTTGCGAATCCGGAGCCCGAATCATCTTCGTCGGACTCGGCAGTCCCAAACAGGACCACTGGATGAGCGCCCACCTGAACCGCATTCCTGCCGTGATGCTGGGCGTCGGCGCGGCTTTCGATTTTCTTTCCGGCGCCAAACCGCAAGCGCCCCCCTGGATGCGCCGCAGCGGCTTGGAGTGGGCTTTCCGGCTGGCCACGGAACCGCGCCGCCTGTGGCGCCGCTATCTCGGCCAGAATCCCCGGTTTCTGATGCTCGTAACCGCGCAAATCCTGAGGGCGCGCTTGCCACGCTTCCGCACCCCATGAGCACTGCCGCCCGAGCCGCCCTCGCTCTCCGCCCTGCCGCGCGCACCGGCGCCTCCTGGGCGCCCTGGGCCATCTTCGCCGCCGACGTGCTGGCGCTCGAGGCCGCCTTCGCCCTCGGACTCGCCACGCGCCGCCTGTTGACCTCGATGTTCCCGGCCGGCATCGGACTCGACCAGTACTTCGGCGTCGCGATCGCCATTCTCCTGCTGCCGCTCGTCCACCACCAGCTCGATCTCTATCCCGGCTACCTGCTCGCTCCTGTCGAACGCCTGCGCCGGCGCACGCTCGCCACGCTGGCCGTCTTTGGCGGCCTCGCCATCTGGGATTCCCTCGTCGCGCGCGGCGTGCTCTCGCGCGGTGTGCTGCTTGCAACCTTGTTTTACGCGCTGCTGCTTCCCCCCCTCGCCGAACTCGCCGCGCGCAATCTCCTGATCCGCAGGAGGCAGTGGGGCGTGCCGGTCGTGATCCTCGGCGCGGGCCCGGCCGGACGCGCACTCGTCCGCACCCTGCGAAGCGATCCCGCGCACGGCTTGCACCCCATTGCCTTCCTCGCTAACCGCGGCTGGAACACCGCTCTCGAGGGCATCCCCGTCGCGGGACCCTTGGCCTGCGCTCCCGCATTCCAGCAGCGCGCCCGCGCCGCCATCGTGTGCCTCGGCGATCTTTCCAAGGCCGATGTGGCCACTGTTCTGCACGAACTGAATTTCCCGCGCGTCATCGTTCTGCCCGATCTCGCCGGAGCCGCCAGCTTGTGGGTCTCGGCGCGCCACCTCGGCGGCGGCGTCGGCTTCGAGATCAAGAAAAACCTCCTGCTGCGGCGGAATCATGTTCTCAAGCGGATCATGGACCAGGCCATTGCACTTCCCTTGCTCTGCGCCAGCCTGCCGGTGTTCGCCCTCGCGGCGCTCTGGATCAAGCTCATCAGCCGCGGACCCGTCTTCTACCGCCAGATTCGCGAGGGCCACAACGGCCGCCCCATCGCCGTGTGGAAGCTCCGCACCCTGCGCATGGACGGCGGCCGCATTCTGGAGCAGTGGTTCGAATCCCACCCCGAAGAGCACGAGCATTGGAAACGCTTCTTCAAGCTCCGCCGCGACCCGCGCGTGCTGCCAGCGATCGGCACGCTGCTCCGCCGCACCAGTCTCGACGAGCTCCCGCAACTCTGGAGCGTGCTGCGCGGAGAGATGAGCCTGGTGGGCCCGCGCCCTCTGCCCGAATATCACCTCGCCGCATTGCCGCCCGACTTCCGCGAATTCCGCACCCGCGTCTTGCCCGGCCTCACCGGGTTGTGGCAGGTTTCCAGGCGCGGCCACGCCGACCCGGCAAGCATTGAAGCGCTGGATTCGTTTTACATCCGCAATTGGTCTCCCTGGCTGGACTTATATATTCTGGCCCGCACCGTCAGCGCGGTGCTTTTCGCGCGCGGAGCATTCTGAACTCCCCCTTACGGCTTCCGTCCGGACGCCGCTCCCGGAACCGATAAGTACGAATAAAACCCCAGCTCCTGATTCGTACACGCCTTGGTCACGTATATGATCTGGCCCAGGTGCCCGGAAAAATGCTCCACCACGTGGTAGATCGCTTCGAGTAAGGTCACGTGGTGCCCTTGAATCCACACGCGCTCGGTCAACCGCTCGGGCGGCAGCGCCTCGATCACCTTCACTGCCGCGTTTACGGCTTGGCGCAGCGCGCGCAGCATCTCTTCCGGAGCGATGCCGCCGCGCGCGGCGAATTCCGCGTCGCGATCGCGCAGAATCTCCGCCCCGCCAACCCCGGCCAGAATCCACTGGCGAAGATTGCCGGTCAAATGCAGCAGCAGATTCCCCACCGCGTTCTGCGATTCTCCGGTCCGAGCCCAAATCTGCTCCGGCGTTAACCTCCGGCAGCACTCCTCCAGCCGGCCGTACATCTGCGCCAGTTTCGCCGAAGAAAAGCGGAGGAACTCGGCCTCAGCAGTCATAGACTCACAGGCGCCAGCCGCGCGGCGATCTCCTCCCGGTGCGGCTCCAGCCACGGCGGCAGGCACAGGCTCGCTCCCAAGGCATCCGGCGGTTCGTCGATCCTGAAACCTGGACCATCCGTCGCCAGCTCAAACAACGTCCCGCCCGCATGCTTGAAGTATACCGAGCGAAAGTAGCGCCGGTCGCGCACCTGGCTTGCGCGCCATCCGGCCTCGATCAGCCGCGCGCGCCAGGCAAGCAACTCCGCTTCGCCCGCCACGCGAAACGCGATGTGATGCACCATGCCCCCCGCCATCCTTGCGGGCGGCGCGGCGGGATCGTGCGCGATCTCGATGTGCTGCTCCGGCGCCACTTGAAAACGCAGCGCGTCCACCGGCTCGAATCCCAGCACGCCCCCCAGCAGCCGCACAGCCGCGTCACGGTCCGATTCCAGAATCGTGACGCTGCGGATTGCCGCCTTCTCGCCGGCCACGAACTCGATCGGGATCCCGTCCGGCTCCGCAGGAGGCGGCACGGGCGGATCCGGCACGGCGACGGTGATGGAAACCACGGCTCCGGAACCCTTGCGGCCACCGCGCACGCGGCCCCACGGGAAAAACGTGAGCAGGCTCCCGGGCAATCCCGCCGCATCTCCGTAATAAAAATGATGCGTGCCCGGATCGTCGTAATTCACGGTGTGCTTCACCAGCCGCAGGCCCAGCGTCTTCCTGTAAAAATCCAGATTGCGTTGCGCATCGCCCGCCAGCGCCGTGACGTGATGAAATCCGCCGATCCTCATGCCGCCCGGCTCATGCAGCTTTGGCTTGCCTCTCCATGCGTTGCGCCCAGCGCAGAAACCGCAGCAGCTCCCCGCGATGCCGCCACAGAAACCACCGAAACTCGGCGGCCGTAATGCCGTCGGCGTGCAAGCCCCAGTAGGTTTCCATGCGCCAGCGCAGGTACGGGCTTTTCCACGGACGCAGGCGGTATCCCTTCGCGAGCCGCCACAGGATCCGGATCATTTGGCGGGCGCCGCGCGCGTGGCGTAGTAACCGCTGCGGGTGCGCACAACCAATCCGCGCCCCGCGCCCCGAACTTCCACTCGGATGCGGCGGTAGGTTCCGTCCAGTTCCGCGTTCTGCGGCGAGTAAGTGATCGAGTACTGATTCCGGATTTCGTGCGCGATGCGTGGCGTGATCTTTTCGACTTCCGCCAGGCTCTCCGGATAGTATGCGAACCCGCCGGAGGCCTCGGTAATCTCATCCAGGGCGCGCCTGGCCTTGCGCGCCTCTCCGCGTTCCTCGGTGTTCAGCAGGCCGATCGTATAGACCAGCACTTCGCTTTCGCGCACGGAGCGGACCAGTTGTTCGAGCGTGGTCTCATTGCTGGCGTTGTCGTTGCCGTCGGTGACCACCACCAGAACCTTCTTGTCGCGTTTGGCGTTTTCCTTGACGTAATCAATGGCGGCGCTGATCGCGTTCCGCATCGCCGTGCCCCCGCGCGTATCGATGGCGTCCATGGCCTGCTCGAGCTTGGCGATTTCGTTGGTGAATGGCTGCTCCAGCGTGGCGAGGTCGTTAAAGTTTACAAAGCATACCTCGTCCTCGGGATTCGAGGCCCGCACCAGGGCCAAGGCGGCCGCTACCACGCTCGAATGGCGGTCCTTCATGCTGCCGCTGCTGTCGATGATGATGCACATCGAAACCGGCACGTCCTCGCGCTGGAAAGTCTTGGTCACCTGCTCGACGTCGTTCTCGAAGACCTTGAAAAATTCCCTCGGGATGCCCGTCACCGGCTTGCCGTCGCGGTCGAGCACCGTCACGGGCAAATTGACCACCCGCGCCTCGGTGGTGAACGTGGGAACTTCATCCACCTCAGCCGGCGCCGGCGCCGCCTGCGCCCACAGGCAGGAGGTCAGAATGATGCCGAGCGGCCACCTACTGGGAAGGTGCATAGTAGCCTCCTCGCGCCCTCACTCGCAGTTTCCCCAGCTTCGACACATTCACCAATTTCACTTCCACCTTGCGGTATTTTCCATCCCGCGCGTCGTTCGTGGGCCGGTAGCCGAGCACATACTCATTCCGCAGCTCCAGCCCGATCTTGGCCGCCACATCCGGCAGGTCCGCCAGGTTCCCCACCGCGTAATGCCGCCCCCCCGTTTGCTCGGCGATCTGCGTCAGCAGCATCGGTCCGGCCATCTCCTCCGGCGTGTGGGCGCCGCCCTGCGGCTCGAAAATTCCAATGGCGTATATCTGTACATCGGCTTCCCGCACCGCATTCTTCACTTCGGTCTCCGTATAGCGGCTGGCATTATCGCCCCCGTCGGATATGATCAGAATCGCCTTGCGGGCGTTACGCGCACTACGCATTTCGTTCATCGCCACGTACACACCGTCCAAAAGGGCTGTGCTGCCTTTGGACTGCACGAAGGAGAGACGGTTCAGGATATCGGCGTCATCGGTGGTGAACGGAACCGTCAACGCCGGCCGGTCGTTGAACTGGACCAGGAAAAATTCGTCTTCCGGATTCGCCCGCCGCAAAAACTGCGCCACCGCCTGCCGCGCCTTTGTCAGTTTGGCTCCCATGCTGCCGCTGGCGTCGAACACAATGCCCACCGAAAGCGGCGCGTCCTCGCTGGTGAAGGAAATGATCTCCTGTTTGACTTTATCTTCGAACAGCTCGAAGTGCTCGGGACCCATGCCGGTGACCAGCTTGCCGTCCTTCTGCTGCGTCACCGTCACCGGAATGCGCACCTCCCGGGTATCGATGCGGATGTCGGGACGCCGGTCCAGGACCGTTTCCACCGCCTCCGTCCGGGCGCGCGGCGTAATGCTGACCTGCTGTGCGCGCGCCAGCGGGCCATACAGCAACATGCCCGCCAGCGCAAACAGAGAAAGCGCGCGCATCTCACCCGGCTCCTGACTCCAATATAGCAGACGTGCCGGTGGCGCAATCCTCTATTTGCCTCTTTTGCCGCCCGCCACGGGGAATATCAGGTGTTGCGAGAAAAACGGAAGCACTTTGGTCTCGAACCGCTCCCGCACACGGTTGGTGTGATCCCCCTCATACGTCTCGTAGGTGTGCGGAATCCCCAGCCGCGTCAGCGCCGCATCCAGGTCCCGGTTGCCGTTGAGCAGCGTATCTTGCAGGCCGATATCCATGGCGATGGCCTTGTACTTCTTCAGGTGCGGCACATATTGATCCACCATCACCAGCGGCGAGTTGGCCACGTAACGCGCGGCCACCAGGGGCTGAAATTCCCCATCCTTCACCGGCATGTCGAAGTACTGCGGAGGATTCATCGGGTTCGGGCTCCACGCCGCCGCCTGCGCAAAGCCCACGTTGGCGAATCCGCCCTTGCCCTTCCCCTTGCCCTTCCCGTCTCCCTTGGCCTCTTGCTTGAGAGCCGCCGCCTGCTTGCCCTGCCCGGGCGGCTGCGGATTATTCATCAGGCAGCAGGAGCTCATTGCATAGAGCGCCGAAAACACATCCGGCCGCTTCATCCCGATCCGGATCGTGCCGTAGCCCCCCATCGAATGCCCGGCCAGCCCGCGGCTGTCGCGATGCGCTGCGGTACGGTAGTGACTGTCGATGTAACTCACCAGATCCTCAGCGATGTAGGACTCCCAATCGCCCGTGGTCGGCGAGTTCGAATACATGCTGCCGTTGTAGATCGTGTTGGCGTCCGGGTGCACCAGAATCATCTCCCGCGAACCGGCCTTGTCGGCCGTATTCGGCATCGCCAGAATGTTCCAATACTGCTCGGCGCCGATGCCGTAGCCGTGCAAAAAGTAAACCACCGGGTAGCGGCGCGCGGGCTCAGAGCTGTAGCTCGGCGGCAAATAGACGAAAACGTCGCGCTCCGGTGAATCCCCTTCCAAATTACCTTCCAGCGACTTGCCGTGGACTTTGATCTTTTCCCACGTGCCCTTCTTCACCGGAGCTTTCTGCTCCTGCGCCGGTGAGGGAGGCAACATCATGACCGCCACGGCTGCGGCCATCGCCGCGGGAATCGTCAGCAATTTCATGGGACACCTCAGGTAGCAGTCTACACCAAGCAGGGCTGGATCGGCTTGAGCCGACCTCCGGCGCTCCGCATCCTGCCCCCCGCCCCGCGGATTCGCTTCCTGCGCCGGCCCCTTTGGGCCCGTTATCATCCTCGATGCAGACGCACTCTCGGCACGTGCCGCCTTTTGCTTTCAAATTTTCCGACTGGCTGCCTGTTCCCGGTCACAAGATCCTGCCATTTCGGCTGTGATTCCGCACCGGGAACAGGCAGCCAGTCCAGATCTCCGATCTACACGCCGCGGTTCCAGACCACGCTTGGGCTGGCCGGAAATCACCGCTTTGATACACTGCGGTGATACATACAGGACCAACTACCGCCGCTTGGGCTGGCCGGAAATCACCGCTTTGATACACTCCTGCATCTCACTGCCCTTCCACCTCACGCGCTTGGGCTGGCCGGAAATCACCGCTTTGATACACTAATCCGGACACGGCGAGCAACCGCATGCTTGCTTGGGCTGGCCGGAAATCACCGCTTTGATACACTGCTCCGGGAAAAAGTCACGTTCCCCACCATGCTTGGGCTGGCCGGAAATCACCGCTTTGATACACTATCTCGCCGGCGCCAAGCTCACCGGAGCGCGCTTGGGCTGGCCGGAAATCACCGCTTTGATACACTGGGGCCCGCGGCAGACAAGCGGCCAGCGTTGCTTGGGCTGGCCGGAAATCACCG
>CAZTKA010000008.1:0-18246 GCA_964614015.1 uncultured Bordetella sp.
CGAGCAGCTCGCGCGGGTTCTCGACCGTGCGGCCGCGGAAGCCATAGGCGCCGGCCAGCTTTTCGGGATCCGGAAAACTGTCGAGCTGCACGGCGCTCAGCCGGTTCTTGTAGAACAGCTCCTGCCACTGGCGGACCATGCCCAAATAGCCATTGTTCATGACGACGATCTTGATGGGCAGCTCATGATTTGCGATGGTGGCCAGCTCGGGAATCGACATCTGGAAGCCGCCGTCCCCGCACAGCGCAAACACGAGTTTGTCGGGCCGCGCGAACTGCGCACCGATGGCCGCGGGCACGCCAAACCCCATCGCACCCAAGCCGCCCGAGTTGATCCACAAGCGCGGATGATGGAAACGCAGGAACTGCGCGCCCCACATCTGATGCTGGCCCACGTCGCTGGTCACGATGGCCTCGCCGCCCGACAGGCGGTCGATTTCCGCCACCAGGTGCTGCGGCTTGATGGTCTGGTTGGAGATTTCGGGCTCCAGCGGATGCTCGGCCTTCCAGCCGCGGATCTGCTTCCACCAGGCCGCACGCCCCGCGGCGCTCTTGCCGCGCATCTCGGGAGCCAGTTCCTTCACATTCTGGTTCAGCTTCTCGAGCACCTTCTTCACGTCGCCCACGATCGGGATGTCGGCCGCGCGGTTCTTGCCGATCTCGGCTGGATCGATGTCCACGTGGATCACGCGGGCATGCGGAGCGAAGGCCGCCAGCCGCCCGGTGACGCGGTCGTCGAAGCGCGCGCCCAGCCCGATAATCAGGTCGGTCTCCGTCATCGCCATGTTGGCGGCGTAGCTGCCGTGCATTCCGGGCATGCTGATGAAATTCGGGTGCGTCGTGGGCAGCGCGCCCAGTGCCATCAGCGTGGTGACCGCCGGCAGGTCGCAGAATTCAACCAGCTCGCGCAGCTCCGGCGATGCCCCCGCGGCGATAATGCCGCCGCCCGCGTACACCACCGGCCGTTCGGCTTCCCAAATGGTCTGCGCCGCGCGCCGGATCTGCCCCGCGTGGCCTTCCGTGCTGATCTTGTAGCCCGGCAGATGAATCGTGGTGACCGGATGGTAATGCCCTTGGGCCTGGAAGACGTCTTTCGGAATATCGACCAGCACTGGACCCGGCCGCCCCGCCGCCGCGATGTAGAACGCTTCGTGAATGATCTGCGGCAGCTCCGCCAGCGTCTTCACCATGTAGTTGTGCTTGGTGCAAGGGCGCGTGATGCCGAACGTGTCGGCTTCCTGGAACGCGTCGCTGCCGATCAACTTCGTCGAAACCTGGCCGGTGATGGCGACAACCGGAATCGAATCCATCAGCGCATCAACCAGGGAAGTGATCAGATTGGTGGCGCCGGGACCCGAGGTCGCGCAGCAGACGCCGACTTTTCCCGTTGCGCGCGCGTAGCCCTGCGCGGCGAATCCGGCGTTCTGCTCATGGCGCACCAGGATGTGCCTGATGGGGCTGTCGTACAGCGCGTCATAGAGAGGCAGCGTTACGCCGCCCGGGTAGCCGAAGAACACCTCGACTTTCTCGCGGATCAGACATTCGAGCACGATCTGCGCGCCGTTCATTAACCCAGTACCCATACTCTACCTTCTCCTTGTGGACGCATTCCCAACAACAAAAAAGCCACTGTTCGGGGAATCTGTAATCCCCGCCAGTGGCCAAGATTCGTGACGAACTCGGTCCGTTCAGGCGGGGCCGGCTACACCGACCCCAATAATAAGCACGATCTGAACAGACAGGTTCACAACTGTAATAATAGCGCACAGCGCGCGACACGCTCCACGCTTCCGCTCCAAGCTCGCGCCCCGTTGCGTGGCGCAAGAGTCAGATTGGTTGGCGCGCGGACGGCCGTGGTGCGCGTTCAAGTATGACAGGACGGCCTTATATGACCTGCGGAGAGCCTGATTGGGTTCCTGGGTAGTCATTCGTCCGTTCCTGCCTACTAGCTTACAGGGCTAAACTTGTAAATGCAATAGTAGAGAACGATGACAAATATTTATACCTCAATGCGTTTGCGGACCCGCATGGCAGCGCCCGCCGCTGGCACACTCCTGGAGTGGGGCCCTTAGTTCGCCGGCTCGATGCGGAGCACGGCTCCCTGCTTCTCATCCGTCAGCACGTAGAGCAGCCCGTCGGGTCCCTGGCGCACGTCGCGGATACGCTGGCGCAGATCGGCCAGCAGGGATTCGCGCCGCAACTCCTGCATGTTCTCGTTGAACAGGATCCGCTCGAGATGTCCGGTACCCGGCACCTCGCCGGTGCGCAGGGAGCCGACAAACACGTCGCCCTTCCACTTCGGCAACTTGTCGCCCGTGTAGAACGCCATGCCGGAAGGCGCGATGGCGGGCATCCAGTACACCACAGGAGGCTCGAAGTCGTCGTGCTTGGGGCGCTCCGAGTGCCACGGCCCCTGATAGGTGCGGCCGTAGCTGACCACCGGCCAGCCGTAATTTGCGCCGGGTTTCAGGATGTTGATCTCGTCGCCGCCGTTCGGGCCATTCTCGTTCTGCCAGATCTCGCCCGTTCCGGGATGCATCGCCAGACCGAGCGTTCCCCGGTGCCCGAGCGTATACACTTCCGGCCGGTAGCCGGCGCGGCCCACGAACGGATTATCGGGCGGCACGCCGCCGTCATCGCGCAGCCGCAGCACTTTTCCGCCCAGCGTATTGCCGTCCTGCGGATTGTTTCCGGTGGTCGACATGAACAGCGTGCCGTCCCGGCCCCAGGCCAGGCGCGCGGCGCCGCCCTGATCGGTAACGAAAATGTCGCGCATGTCCTGAAGCGCGCGCCCATCCCAGCGCCCGCGCGCCAGCGCGATCACGCGGCGGTTCCCGTCCAGCGGTTTGGTGTAGGTGAGGTAGATGAAATTGTTCTCCGCGAATTGCGGATGCAGCACAATATCCATGTAGCCGTGGATCGCGCCGGGCAGGCCGGATTCGACGGCCCAATACGAAGCTGGCCCGCCCGCCACGGGCGCCGGGTCAAGTATTCCGTTGCGGATGATCCGCAACCGCCCCGCACGTTCGGTCACCAGCATGGCGCCATCGGGCAGGAACGCGATGCTCCAGGGATACTCGAGTTCGGTGGCGACAGCAACGACGCGGATGCGCATGCCTTCGGCCGTGTCATATTCGGCGGGCAACTTCGGCAGAGGGCGATTGGCGAGGCCGCTCGGCGCGACCGGAATCCCTCCCTTAAACTCGACCTTCTGTTGGCCGGATCCCGTCTGCGGCGCCAGCGCCACCATGAGCAACACGGCAAATCCGGCCGCGGCGGCGGAAAACGTGCGTGACATCTTCATGCGACACCTCAAAAGATTCAGTGTACACTGTTGCCGCCCAAATCGCCTTCGATTTGTGTTATGCTGAGCCGCGATCGGGAGGTGCTCATGCGATTCGCGCGATACGCGGCGGCCATTCTCATCGGCTGCGCCGTGGGCTGGTTCGGAGTGTCCGGACTTGCGCAGAGCGGCAACACGTTCAAGGGCCGCCTCTCCAAAGTTCCGGTGGACGCGAAGATGGTGCCCATCCTCATCGGAACCGGCACGGCCACCGCCCAACTGTCCGGCACGCGCGTCACCATCAGCGGCACCTTCGAAGGCCTGGGCACGAACGCCACCACGGCGAAGCTCTACGAGAGCAAAATTCGCGGCACACGCGGGCCCGCCATCGCCGACCTCACCGTGACCAAGGCCGCCAGCGGAACCATTGCCGGCACGGTGGATCTGAGCGCCTCTCAGCTGGAGAGCCTGAAAGCTGGCAAGCTCTATATTCAGATTGACAGTGAAAAAGGCCCCGAGGGTCATTTGTGGGGCTGGCTACTGCCGTAAGGAGAAATCAGCAATGTTCAAGCAGCGCAAATTGTACTTCGCCGCAGCTCTCCTCGCCGCCTTCGGAATCACCATCATCCATACGGATTTGACGGCGCAGCAGCGCGCCGCCGCCCCGTTCACGGCGGCCCAGGCGGAAGCCGGCCGAGCCGCCTATGAAGCTGCATGCGCCTCCTGCCACCTGCCGAACCTGAGCGGCAGCGGCGATGCGGCGGCTCTCGCCGGGACGCCGTTCATGTCCGCCTGGGGAGCCCGCACCGCCGGACAGCTCTACCAGTTCATCTCGACCTCGATGCCGCCGCAGCGGCCCAACAGCTTGGGCGAGGCCACCTATCTCAACATCACCGCTTACATTCTGGACTACAACGGCGGTGCTCCAGGCCAGCAGCCGCTGACTGCGGATAACAACATCGCCATCGGCATGTTCGCCACCGGCCAGCAGAGCGCCGGAGCCCAGGCCAAAGGCAAAGGCAAGGCTCCGGCCGCGGAGGCCAAGGGCAAGGGCGCGGCTCCTCCGGCGCAGGCCAAGGGCATCACGCACCCCGGCGAAGTGAGGAACTACCGCAACGTCACTGACGCGATGCTGCGCAATCCTCCGGCCAGCGACTGGCTGATGATCCGCGGCAACTGGTCCGCGCACAATTTCAGCCCGCTGAACCAGATCACCACAGACAACGTCAAGAACCTGCAACTGGTGTGGAGCTGGACGATGAACAATGGCGGAACGAATCAGCCCGCTCCGCTGGTGCATGACGGGGTGCTGTATGTGAACAACACCGGCAACATTCTGCAAGCGCTCGACGCCAAGACCGGCGACCTGATCTGGGAGAACAACTACGGCGCCAATCCGAACGCGGCCGCGATGCGCGGCATTGCGATCTATCAGGACAAGATCCTTCTGGCAACTTCCGACGCCCATCTACGCGCCTTTGACGCGCGCACAGGCAAGGACTTGTGGGATACCACCATCGGCGACCGCAGCGCGGGAAATTACAGCACCTCGAGCGGCCCGCTCGCGATCGGCAACAACACCGTCGTACAGGGACTCGGCGGCTGCCAGGTGTATCGAGACGAAAAATGTTTCATCAGCGCCTACGATACGGACACGGGAAAAGAAAAATGGCGCTTCTATACGGTCGCCAAGACCGGGGAACCCGGCGGAGACACCTGGGGCGGCCTGCCCGACATCTTCCGCGCGGGCGCGGAAACCTGGATCACGGGCAGCTACGATCCCGACCTGAACACGACCTACTGGGGCGTAGCGCAGGCCAAGCCGTGGTTCCGCATCAGCCGCGGCACCGGCAACGGCGCGACCTTGTTCGCCAACTCGACGGTGGCGATCGACGCCGGCACCGGCAAACTGAACTGGTACTTCTCGCACGCGCCGGGCGAGTCGCTCGACCTGGACGAAACCTTCGAGCGGATCCTGGTGGACGACGGCGGCCAGAAGTATGTTTTCAGCGCCGGCAAGCACGGCATCCTATGGAAGCTCGACCGCGTCACCGGCAAGTACGCCGGCCACAAGGAAATGGTCTTCCAGAACGTCTTCGACTCCTTTGATCCTGCAACCGGCGAGCCGCATTACCGCAACGACATCGTCGAGCAGCAGTTCGGCAACTGGTACACCGGATGCCCTTCGACCGAAGGCGGCCATAACTGGCAGGCCATGAGCTACCACCGCCCGACCAATGCGATCGTCGCGCCGGTGAGCCAGACATGCCTGGATCTGTTCCCGCAGGAAGTGCCCAAGGTTGTAGGCGGCGGCAGCGGCGGCGCGGCGCTGCGGCGTTTCTGGGAGATGCCGGGCTCGATGGGCAACATCGGCAAACTCGGTTCCTACGACGTGCGCACGCTTCAGGAAAAATGGAAGTTCGAGCAGCGCGCTCCGTTCCTGACCAGCTCGCTGACCACCGCCGGCAACTTGGTGTTCGTGGGCGACCTCAACCGCGAGTTCAAGGCGGTGGACGCGCGCAACGGCAACGTGCTCTGGAAGACGCGCCTGATCACTTCCGTGCAGGGCTTTCCGCTCAGCTACAGCATCGACGGCAAACAGTACATCGTGGTGACCACGGGCCAAGGCGGCGGCAGCCCGCGCCAGGTCCCGAGCTACGTGGCTCCGGAGATCGAGCCGGGGACGCAGGGGCACGCGTTGTACGTCTTCGCGCTGCCGTAGGCAGGCCTGATGTCCAAGGTGCGCTGCCTGATTCGTTTCGCCCTGTGAAGAACGGGCAAAGGGGCAGGGGTGGCGGGCCCCGGCGGCCGAAGGCCGGTTGTATACTGAAGCGAGACTCTATCCGATAGGAGGTCCGAGTGGCAGTCATTACCTTCACCTTGAACGGTCGCGCGCAACGCCTTGACGTGGCCGGCGAAATGCCTTTACTGTGGGTCCTGCGCGATGTGCTGGGGCTCACCGGCACCAAGTTCGGATGCGGCATGGCCCTGTGCGGAGCATGCACGGTCCACGTGGACGGCCAGCCGCAGCGCAGTTGCGTGACTCAAATTTCCGCCGTCGCGGGCAAGCGCATCACCACCATCGAAGGCCTTTCGGCCGACGGCAGCCATCCGGTGCAGCGCGCCTGGGTGGAAGCCGACGTTCCGCAGTGCGGATACTGCCAGCCGGGCCAGATCATGACCGCCGCGGGCCTGCTGGCCAAGAAGCCGAATCCCACCAACGCCGATATCGACGAAGCCATGCGCGGCAACCTCTGCCGCTGCGGCACGTATCAATCGATCCGCCAGGCGGTGCATCTCGCCGCGCAATTCGCAGGAGGCCGCTAATGAACACCAACATCACCAACGTCAGCCGCAGGCATTTTCTCGGAACCAGCGTTGCCGCCGCGGGCGGGCTGGTGCTCGGCTTCCACCTGGGCTCGGGTGAAGCGGAGGCGCAAGCCGCCGCGGCCGAGCTCAACGCGTTCGTCGGCATTTCCCCGGACAACGTCGTCACGCTTCAGATTCACAAGTCCGAGATGGGCCAGGGCGTCGTCACCTCGATCGCGCAGATCCTGGCCGATGAGCTGGAAGCCGACTGGACCAAGATCAGGACCGAATTCCCGGGCGTGAAGCCGGTGTACGGCACGCCGATGATGGGAACCTACGGCAGCTTGACGATTCGCGGCTCCTACACGCAGTTGCGCCGGGCCGGAGCCGCCGCGCGCGAGATGCTGCTCCAGGCCGCCGCCGCGCGCTGGAACGTTCCGGTGACGCAGTTGCGCGCCGAAAACTCGGCGGTGATCGACCCGGCCGACAATAACCGCCTGACCTATGGCGCGCTGGCCGCCGATGCCGCCCGGCTGACGCCTCCGCAGAATCCCACGTTGAAGCAGGCCGCCGAGTTCAAGTGGATCGGCGCCTCGCCGAGGCGTCTGGATACGCCCTCGAAAGTCGACGGCACGGCCATCTTCGGCATGGACATCAAGCGTCCGGGAATGCTGTATGCTTCGCTGGAGCGCTGCCCGGTGTTCGAAGGCCAAGTCGCGAGCTTCGACGCCACAGACGCGAAAAAGGTGCCGGGTGTTAAAGACGTTTTCGAAATCGACCGGGGCGTGGCCGTGGTCGCCGAGAACACCTGGGCCGCGATGCAGGGCCGCAAGGCGCTGAAGATCACCTGGAACGAAGGACGCCGCGCCGGCAATTCCACCGAAGGCTTGCGCAAGATGTTTGCGGAAATGTGCGCGCAGCCGGGCAACTCGGTGCGCAACGCGGGTAATGTCG
Source organism: uncultured Bordetella sp. (assembly GCA_964614015.1). Taxonomy (GTDB): domain Bacteria; phylum Acidobacteriota; class Terriglobia; order Bryobacterales; family Bryobacteraceae; genus Palsa-187. The sequence goes on from CAZTKA010000008.1 coordinate 7,546, forward strand.
ATACGGCGCTGGCGGCGGCCGCCAAGAAGATCGAAGCGGCGTATGAAGCTCCGTACCTTTCCCATGCTCCGATGGAGCCGCTGAACGCAACGGTGCTGGTCACCGGCGACCACTGCGATATTTGGGTGGGCACGCAGATCCAGACCGTGGCGCGGCAAGCCGCGGCGCAAGTAACCGGCCTCAGGGAAGACCAGGTCGAGATTCACACGCAGTACCTGGGCGGCGGTTTCGGACGCCGCGGCGGAGAGGATTACATCCACGAGGCCGTCGCAATCGCCAGTCGGATGAAGGGCACGCCCGTAAAACTGGTGTGGACCCGCGAGGATGACTTGCAGCACGATACCTACCGTCCGATGTCGTATGTCCGGTTCACAGGCGGCCTGGACGCGGAAGGCTGGCCGGTGGCGCTCCATGCGCGCATCGCCTGCCCGCCCTTCGGGCAGCCGGGGACTGCAACCGAAGGCATCGCCGATATGCGCTACGCCATTCCGAACGTGCGCGTCGAATCGCACGCTCCGGATGTGGGCATTCCGGTGAGTTACTGGCGCTCGGTCGGCTACTCGCAGAACACCTTCTTCATGGAAGCGTTCATCGATGAGATGGCGGTGGCGGCGGGCAAGGATCCGCTCGAATTCCGGCGCAGGCTGCTGGCGCAGAACGCGCGCATGCTGGGTGTGCTGAACCTGGCCGCCGAGAAGGCCGGATGGGGCACGCCGTTACCCGCGGGCCGTTTCCGCGGCATCGCCGTGGTGAACAACATCGGCAGCTTCAACGCGCAGGTGGCTGAGGTGTCGGTCGCGCAGGGCCGCATCCGCGTGCATCGCGTGGTGTGCGCGGTCGACTGCGGCGTGGTGGTGCATCCGGAGATCGTTAAACAGCAGATCGAGAGCGGCGTGGTCTACGGTTTGAGCGCCGCACTGAAACAGGCGATCACGCTCGACAAGGGCCGCGTCGTGCAGACGAACTTTAACACCTACGATCCGCTGCGTATCGATGAAATGCCGCAGGTGGAAGTGCACATCGTCCCCAGCACGGCGAATCCGGGCGGCATCGGTGAGGCGAGCACGCCGACCACGGCTCCGGCCGTAATGAACGCCGTATACGCGGCGACCAGGAAACGCGTCCGCATGCTGCCGGCGAGGGCCGCAGACCTGGCGTGACCCAAAATTCACCGGCACGCAGCGTGGGTGGGGCGGGTTAGAAACCCGCTCCGGGCTGGGAATTCGCCCGGCTCCTTCTGAGGTGCGCTCCGTCATAAAGCGGCCACCGGTTTGCTCAGACGGATCAGCGTACCATGTACCTAATGACCACTCCGCGGGAACTGAACCGGATCGCGTGGGTCACGCTGGTTGTCTTGGCTAGCGGTGCGGCGTACCTGTGCTTTCTGGTGCTGAGCCCGTTCATCGAGCCGCTGGCCTATGGCGTGATTGGCGCCACGCTGGCTTATCCTCTGCATCGCTGGACCCTGGCGCGTCTCAAGCACCCCTCGCTAGCCGCCCTGCTGACATCGCTGATTTTCGTGGTCGTGTTCGTTGGGCCGCTGACGTTTGTCATTACCGTGGTGGTTCGGGAACTGCGTTCCGCCTATGCCGCCCTGAGCCCGGGCGCCGCCGGCGAAGGTGCAGACCGGCTGTGGCAGGCCTGGAGCACCCTCATCGACAGGGTCGCCGCGTGGCTGGGAACTGACAGCGCCGAGTTGCGCCAGGCCATCACCGGGCGGGTGGGGGCGGCTGTGTCCGGCGTGGCCGAGAGGGCGCTGGCGCTCGCCGGCGCAACCGCCGGAGGAATCATCCGGCTGATCGTCGCGCTGATGGCTCTGTTCTTCGGCTTGCGCAACGGCGCGGGGATGTACGCGGCGGTGCTGGCGCACTCTCCCATCGGGCGCGCGCGCACAGAGCGGCTGTGCGAGGCGGCACACAGCATGATGGTGGCAAGCTCCTATGGAGTGATTGCCGTCGCGGCCGCGCAAGGCCTGCTCTGCGCCCTCGGCGTGTGGATCTCCGGGCTGCCCTCCCCGACATTGTGGGGCGTGGCCGCGGCGGCGTCCTCTCTGATTCCGCTGGTCGGATCCGGTCTGGTGTGGATTCCGGCAGCCGCACTGCTGTTATGGCAAGGCTCGGTGGGCTACGGAATCTTCATGCTGATCTGGGGCGCCGTCGTGATCTCCCAGATCGACACCGTGGTCCGGCCCTGGGTCCTGATGGCGCACATGCCGATGAACAGCCTCGTGATCCTGGTCACGCTGCTGGGCGGAGCGCAGGCCTTCGGATTGATCGGCATCTTTCTCGGCCCTGTGATTCTGGCCGTAACGATGGAATTGCTGCGAATTCTGCGCGAGGATCTCAACCATGCCGAGTCGTCCGCTTGAGGAAGTATCCTGGCACGGCCTGCACGTGGCCGAAGTGCAGGACCGGCTGGGAACCACGCTCGAACATGGTCTGACCAGGGAAGAAGCCGAAATCCGGCGAGCCGAGCACGGACCGAACGTGATCCGCGAGGCGCCGCCGCGCAGCCCCTGGCGCATGCTGGCGGCGCAGTTTGCTGATTTCATGATTCTCGTCCTGATCGGGGCAGCCGTGATTGCCGGGGCTCTGGGCGAACCGGAAGACACCGTCGCGATTTTTGCCATTGTGATCCTGAACGCGGTGATCGGCTTTGTGCAGGAATACCGCGCCGAGCGCGCCATGGCCATGCTGAAGAAGCTGGCCGCGCACCAGGCCCGCGTGCTGCGCAACGGCGAGATCGTGACGGTTCCCACGCTGGAACTGGTTCCCGGCGACGTGGTGCTGATCGAGGCGGGCAACATCGTCCCCGCGGACTTGCGCGTGAGTGAGGCTGCGCAGTTGCGCATCGACGAATCGGCGCTCACTGGTGAATCGGTGGCGGTGGAAAAACATCCGGTGCGACTGGAAAAAACGGACCTCGCGCTGGGCGATCGCATTAACATGGCCTACAAGGGCACGCTGGTGACCTACGGGCGGGGTCGCGGAATCGTGGCCGCAACGGGAATGCGGACCGAGCTCGGCCGGATCGCCGCGCTGCTGGAGGAACGGACGGTCATCAAGACTCCGTTGCAGAAGCGGCTCACCCAGTTCGGAAAACATCTGGCGGCCGCGGCGCTGGCGATCTGCGCGGTGGTGTTTGTCGCGGGGCTCCAACGCGGGGAACCGTTGGTGCGCATGTTCCTCACATCGGTGAGCCTGGCCGTGGCCGCGATTCCGGAGGCGCTGCCGGCTCTGGTGACCATCACGCTCGCGCTGGGCGCGCGCCGCATGTTGCGGGTCAACGCCCTCGTCCGCCGCCTGCCCGCGGTCGAGACGCTCGGCTCAGTGACCTATATCTGCACCGACAAGACTGGTACGCTCACCGAGAATCGCATGCGCCTCGAGGAAATCATGGGAGCCGCCGGAGAGCCGGGCGAAGAACTTTATACGGCGCTCGCCCTGAGCAATGACGCCTATCAAGCCCCCGGCGGCGAGGTCACCGGAGATCCCACGGAAGTCGCCCTGCTCGATGGCGCGCTGGCCGCAGGGTTCGACAAGTCCGTGCTGGAGCGCCGCATGCCGCGCGTGGCCGAATTTCCCTTCGATTCCGAGCGCAAACGCATGACCACATTTCATACGTCTGGCAGCGGCATGGTGGCATTCACCAAAGGCGCTCCGGAAGCGGTCGTGCCGCACTGCCGCGATTGCGATCAAGCCGCGATTCTGGCGAAAGCGGCAGAGATGGCCGCGCGCGGGCTGCGCGTTCTGGCCGTCGCCTCACGCCGCTGGCCGGAAGACGGAATCCCGCCTTCGGCCGCGGAAGCCGAAGACGCTCTCCGGTTCCTGGGACTGGCCGGATTAATCGATCCACCGCGCGCCGAAGCGTTCGAGTCCGTAAAGGTGGCGCGCGAGGCCGGCATCACTCCGGTGATGATTACTGGCGATCACCCATCCACGGCGCAAGCCATCGCCCGGCAGCTTGGGATCGCAGCGGAAGGCGACCGCGTCTTGACGGGTCCCGAACTGGCGGCGATGAGCCAGGAGGAACTCGAGGATCGCGCCCTCCGCATCCGCGTGTACGCCCGTGTGGACGCCGCGCAAAAGCTGCGCATTGTTCAGGCGCTGCAAACGCGCGGCCAGTTCGTCGCCATGACGGGAGACGGCGTCAACGACGCGCCCGCCTTGCAGCGCGCCGACATCGGCGTGGCTATGGGGCGCGGGGGAACCGACGTGGCCCGCGAAGCCTCCGGCCTGGTTCTGCTGGACGACAACTTCGCCACGATTGTCGCCGCCGTGCGCGAGGGCCGCCACATCTTCGACAACATCCGCAAATTCGTCAAGTTCATCCTGACCAGCAACTCCGCGGAAATCTGGACCATTTTTCTCGCACCGTTCCTGGGCTTGCCCGTGCCGCTGCTTCCGATTCATATCCTGTGGACGAATCTCGTGACGGACGGATTGCCGGGCCTGGCGCTGGCGGCCGAGCCGGCCGATCGAAACATCATGCGGCGTCCGCCGCGCTCCCCTTCCGAAAGTCTGTTCGCCGAAGGCCTGTGGCAGCACGCGGTGTGGGTTGGCATCCTGATGGCCGCCGTCTCAATCTTCACGGAGGCCTACACGATTCGCAACGGACTGCCGCACTGGCAGACCATGGTGTTCACCGTGCTGACGATTTCCCAGATGGCGCACGTCATGGCGATCCGGTCCAATACGGAGTCGCTCTTCCGGCAAGGTGTGGTCTCGAATCTTCCGCTGGCCGGGGCGGTGGCGCTTACCGTGCTGTTGCAGCTCGGCGCGATCTACTTGCCGCCCTTGCAGCGGATTTTCAAGACCGCCGCGTTGAGCGCCGGGGAACTGGCCTTCACGGCAGCCTTGTGTAGCACCGTGTTCATCGCCGTGGAAATCGAGAAATGGTTCAAGCGCCGCCGCTTTCGTGGGCTCGCGGCTCAGTAAATGCCTGAGGAGGCGCGGCTACGCCGCCGCTGCTTTGGCGATCTCCGCCGCGCTAGCAAGCGACTCCACGTTCCAGCATGCCTCCATCAGACGGCCGGCCTGCGCGCGCGGGAGCACTCCATCGGCAAGATCGCGGAACTTCGCCTCCAGCGCCGCATCCGTCATCGGATTGCCGGCGCTGCCGGTGGCGTGCTCGACGAATGTCTCCAGCAGCCGGCCATCCTTCAGCGTGATGGCCGCGCGCACCTGGTCCTCGTGAATCGCCGGATCGACGGTGATCGACACACGGCCGCGCAGCGCCACGAGGCCGGCGTCGCGCACGAGCCGGTCGCCGAACTGCCGTTCGCCCGCCGCGCCTTCCACAATCGCCACGGCGGCCGCAAAGTAAATGCTGAACTTGCCCTCCAGTCCGGTTCGCGGCGCGCGATGGCCCGTCAGCTCCGGCACCAGCCGGTTCACACGCAACTCGATCTTTGCGATCTGCTCCGGTGTCAGCTTGTGCTGGTTGCGAAGCTGAATGCAGGCGTCGATGGCGGGGTGCATCACCACGCCGCAGGCGTACGGCTTGTAGGTGTTGAGCGAGATTTCGTAGGTCTCGCCAAGGCCCTCGGTAATCTGCGAATAATCGCACCGCGGGCTGAGGGTGTTCGCCCATCCCGCCTTCGCCTCCAGCGCCTGATTCGAGCTGGTGTAGCCGCGCGAGGCCAGCAGCGCCGCAGTGAATCCGTTCTGCGCCGCGCGTCCGGGATGAAAGCTCTTGGTCATCGTGCCGAACATTTCCTTCAAGCCCACGGGCTGCGCCGCGGCCACTCCCAACGCCCACAGCATCTTCTGCTCGTCCAGATTCAGCAGTTTCCCCACCGCCGCAGCCGATCCCAACACGCCGCACGTGCCCGTGATGTGCCAGCCGGCGTCGTAATGCTCCGGGTACACGGCCTTGCCGATGCGGCACTCGACTTCCACGCCGGTCACCAATGCGTTCAGAAACTCGCGGCCCGTCACCGGCCGGTATTCGCTGAGCGCGAGAATCGCCGATGCCACCGGGCCGGCCGGATGGATCACCGTCTTCAAGTGCGTGTCGTCGTAGTCGAAAACGTGCGAGCTGATGCCGTTCATCAGGGACGCGTGCAATACGTCGAGTCTCTCGCGCCGCCCGAGCACGGTCGCCTGGCCCGGCCCCGCGAAGGGCGCCAGAGCCGCGATCGCGATATCCACCGTCTCATGCCGCGAGCCGCCCACCGCGCAGCCGGCCCAGTTCAGCAGCGTCCGCGCCGCCTCCTTGCGCACCGCAGCAGGCAGATCTTCGTAGTTGGCGCTGACGATATAACGCGCGAGCCGGCGCGTTACATCCACGGCGTTTCCCGCGGTGGGGACGGCCTGCTGGGCTCGCGTCTCTGTTGCCAGTCCGGCGAGCGCCATGGCTCGAAAAAAGTCGCGGCGGTCGAAGTGCTCCATCACATCCTCCCGTCCATATACAATGACACACCAGGAGGTAGTTTATGCGCATTGCTTCGTTACTTTTACTGCTCAGTGTTTCCTCCGTGTTCGCCCAGACGCCCTCGGGCCAGGGCATCGCGGATGTTTTTGATGCTCAAGTGTCGGCCGTCGAGCGCGAGATCCTCGGGCTCGCGCAGAAGGTGCCGGCGGATCTTTACGATTTCGCGCCGTCGTCAACCCTGATTCCCAAGGGGGCTTTCGATAATGTGCAAACGTTCGGCGTGCAGGTTCGCCACACCGCGACGATGATGTACCAGATCGCCTCCTCGGTGCTGGGCGAAAAACCGCCGGTGGACATCGGAACGACGACGGCGGGTCCGGAGAACCTGCGCACCAAAGAGCAGATCCTGGAGTATTTCCAGGGAGCGATCGCGTTTTCGCACAAGGCCATGCGCAGCCTGACCGCGGAGAACGCCTTTCAACCAACCTCGGCGCCCATCGTCCGCCCGACCCGGGCCGCCGCGGCCGCGTTTCTCGCCCAGCACAGCTACGATCACTACGGCCAGATGGTCGTCTACGCGCGCATGAACGGCATCACGCCGGGAGCCGCCCCGGCCGCCGGCAAGGGCAAATAGGGATCGCGCGGCTCACTGCTGGATCGCGCCGGAGATACTGTCAGGGCAATGGCTTTAGCTCGGGGCTCTGCCCGGGACCAAGCGGATACTGATCCACATTCAACAACATGGACACCATCTGGTACCAGCCCATGAGGCCGATCAGATCGACGATGGTCTTTTCCCCGAACCTTTCTTTGATGGCCGCGAAGGTCGCATCGCTCACCTGCTTGTTCTGGAGCAGCTCGGTGACAAAGTTGTAGACGATGGTTTCCTCCGCGTCCATGTTCTGCGGCCTGCGGCCCGCCGCGATCGACTGAATGATCGGCTCGGCCAGGCCCGCTTGCGCGGCGGCGCGGCGGTGCGCCTGCCATTCGTAATGCGAAGTCCAGTGGCGCGCCGTCAGAATGATCGTCAACTCGCGCAGCTTGGCCGGAATCGAGTCCAGGAAGCGCATGGATGCGCCAAATTCCTGCGCCTGATCACCCATCTCCGGGCTCCGCAGCAGGACATTGAAGGGGCCGCCGAGGCCGCCGCGCGGTCCGGAAAGCAGGTGCTCGACCATGGTTTTCTGCGCGGGCGTCATCTCTTCCCACTTCAGCGGGGCGAAACGTCCGCCGACAAGATTCAACTCGCGCGTCGGCGGTGCTTGTGCCAAACCGAGAGCGGCGCAGGCCAGCGCCGGGGCAGCGAAACGAAGCATTGTGGACCTCCTCTGATTTCGAGCCAGCATCCATTCTCGCACTGATTGCCGGCGTCGGGGTTGCGCGTGCGGCTGTCTTTATCGCGGACTCGTAAAGACCGGTGAGTACGCCGCTTCGTCACTCCTATGAGAGCTGAGGCGCGGAGCGGCCGATCCACCACCAGGCAAGCAGCGCCAGCAGCAGCAGTCCGAGTCCGAATCCGCACACACCCCACCAGCCGGCCATGTGCCACCACACGGCGCCGAAGTAAGATCCCAGCGCGCCGCCCGCGAAGGAACAGGTCATGTAAACCATGTTCAGACGGTTGCGCGCCTCGGGCGCCAGTCCGTAGATTCGCGTCTGGTTGGAGACGTGCCCCAACTGCTGCGCCAGATCGAACACCACCACGCCCGCGATCAGCGCCGCCAGATGCGTGCCCCACAAGCCGAGCGCGGCAAACGAAACGATCATCGCCGCCAGCGCCGCCAGCACGTTGCCGCGCGCTCCGTAGCGATCCGCCAAGCGGCCCGCCATCGGGGCGCACAACGCGCCCGCCGCGCCTACCAGTCCGAACAGGCCCGCGCCGCGGCTGGTGTAGTTGTAGGGCGGGCTCTCGACGAAGAACACCAGCGCCGTCCAGAATGCGTTGAACACGCAAAACATCAGCGCGTTCACGATCACCGATTCGCGCAGGCCCGGCAGTTCCCGCCACAGCCGCGGCACGGACCCCATGAGCTCGGTCCAGCTCAGCCGCGTCTCCGGCTGATAGGCCGGCAGCAGCCGGCGCATGGTCAGGGCGAGCGCGGCCATCAATACGCTCGCGATCGCGTAAACGGCGCGCCAGTGCACCACTTCGCCCAGCCATCCCGACCAGGTGCGCGCCAGCAGGATTCCCACCAGCAATCCGCTGATGACGGTTCCGACCACGCGCCCGCGCTCGCCCGGCGGAGCCAGATGGGCCGCGTAGGGAATCGTCACGTGATTGACGGAAACCGTGAGGCCCACCAGCAGCATCGCCGCCATCATCCAGATCGCGTTCTGCGCGGCCGCGGCAAGCGCGCAGGCTGCGGCCGCCGCCAGGATCATGCCTGCGATTAATCCGCGCCGCTCGCGGATATCGCCAAAAGGAACGAACACAAGCTGGCCGATGCCCGCGCCCGCCATGCCCAGCATTGCGACCGCGGCCACCTGGTTGACACCGAGGCTGAAGGAACGCGCCACGTCCGGCAACAGCGGCTGCACGTAATACAGGTTCGCGACGACCGTGCCGGCGCTGAACGCCATCAGCCGGAAGAGTCCGGGCCGATGCGTGGCGGAAGGAGCTTCAGCAGGAAAGGCCAGGCTCGGTCAGCTCTCAAAGAATTGCTTGCCGCGGTCCATCACTTCCGCGGCGGCTTCATCGGCTAACGCGCGGCCCTTTTTCCACAAGTCGCGCCCGGTCTCGAAAGCGCCGCGTCCGGCTTCCGCCAGCGCCTCGTGCCCGCGCCGCACCTGGCGGCCAATGTAGCCGCGCGTTTCCTTCCCCGATTGCGGCGCGAACAGGATTGCCAGCGTCGCGCCGATGGAGGCGCCGGCGAAGAAGCAAACGAATTTTCCCATGCTTTCATTTTAGAACTGTGGCCGGAAAAAATACTAAGGGCGGCGGGCCGAATCAGTCCACCGCTAGGATCTTTCGTTGACGCCGTCACCTTGCGCTTTAGGCGCTGCACATTTCAAGTGCAAACTCGGGTCGTTCGCGATCCTTCAACCGCTGGTGGAGGATTCAAGCTCCGCCGCCCTTGGTACGACAGGCGGTCTATCCAACTGCCTCCTTTCTGCTTGTCCGGCCATTCTGGCCGGCACGTTCCATTTCTTTCTTCTTTCAATTAAAATATGCGCCTGGAGCGCAAAAAAGTCAATAAAAATCGGCACGCCGACAAGCCTTGGAGATGGACGGAGATCGCCGTTGGTTGGCCACTTACTGGCATCGTAATTTCGATGACCCAGCCTCCAGGAAAGCGAGGAATCTATCGCGATGTTTCCGCCGATGAAGATTGTGTTCCCCGTGGATTTTTCCGGGCGAGCGCGGGTTCTGGCCCGCACGGTCCGCGAACTGGCGAACCGCTGCAACGCCGAAGTCGATGTCGTGCACGCTGTCGAGCTCGGCCCGCGCGATGCCTTCGCGACCAAGGCTCCGGAGGCGCGCGCGAAGCTGGACGGGCTGCTTTCCAAGGATCTGGCCGGCTGTAACCTCGTGGTGCACCTGACGCCGGGCCACCCGGTGGATACGATCCTGGACGTCGCCCGCAAGGGAAACGCGGATTTGATCATGATGCCGACGCGCGGCCACGACGCCTTGCATCGTCCCTTGCTCAGCACCGTCACTGCGAGGGTCTTGCACGGTGCTCCTTGCCCGGTATGGACGTACGCGGTTCATCAGGCGGCTCCGCCTCATCTGGAGCTCGGCATCAAAACGGTTCTGTGCGCCGTCGATCTCAGCTCGCGCAGTCCGCTGGTGCTGGAGATGGCCGCGCGGGCCGCGAACATGTTTGAATCCGCCGTGCGGCTGGTGCACGTAATGGAGCTTTCTCAATCCCCCTCGCGCAAGGACTGGACGCCGGACAAGCGCGCGGAAATCACCTCGATCGTCGAGGGACAATTGCGGAGACTCGCGGAAGGATCGCGCCGAGCGCCCATCGTCGAGGTGCTGGAAGGGTCGCCCATCAAAGGCGTGATCGATGCCGCCCAGCGTTGCCACGCGGACTTGATCGTCGTCGGCCGCACGCGGGCGGTGGAGGAAAAGGCGCAGCGTTCCACCAGTTACGGCATCCTGGCCGGCTCGCATTGTCCCGTGCTGAGCGTTTGAAAGCGCGCTTTGCGGCTTCCCGGATCGAGGCATAATAGTCAAAGACCCGATCCCAAGGAGAAGCCAATGGACCAGAAGCGTTATTCGTTGATCGCGATTTTCGTGCTTGCGCTCGCCGCCCTGATCGCTGCGGTTCAGGAGCCCGCGCGCGCCCAGCAGGACAAAGGCGGTTTCGGCAAGGGCGG
>CAZTKA010000008.1:18346-43431 GCA_964614015.1 uncultured Bordetella sp.
TTTCGGCAAGGGCGGAGGCAAGGGCGCTGCCGCGGCTCCGCTGCCCAGCCAGCCGGCGGCGGTTCCACTGCCCACGCTCTCCGCCAAGATCACCGGTCCCGGGCCGATGTACGACTCGGCAACCGGGCAATGGCCGGGCCGCGACGTCAACTACTACAAATACGAGACCAACGAATATTTCATCTCCGGCACGGCGAACGGCAAGCCGTACAAGACGCGGCTGGTGATCCGGCAGCCCGCCGACAATTCGAGATTCAGCGGGCTGGTGCTGGCCGAGTCGATGCACCCGGCCGGGAACGCGCACGGCTTTGAATACAACTCGATCTACCTGATGAGTTCGGGCCACATTGCGGCCGAGATTCTGACCAGCGGCCCGGCGCGGCCGCAGTCCACCAACCAGCAGCGCTACGCCGACCTGACGATGTCGGGCGATCAGGTGAATGAAATTCTGGCGCAGGCCGGAGCGCTGATCAAGAGCCCCACGGGTCCGCTGGCTGGGTTGACGGTGCGCAAGATGGTTCTGTTTGGCACTTCGGCCAGCTCGGCCGTGCTGGTCAATTATCTTCCCGCGCATGCGGTATACCGGACGCCGGACATGAAGCACATCTACGACGGCTTTATGCCGACCTCGAACGGCACGAATATTCCGGCCACGGACGTACCGCTGATCCAGGTCCCGACCCAGCACGAATACGAGAACATCGGCACGACGCGGCAGGACGGCGACGCTCCGGGCGACCAATACCGCAATTACGAATTCGCGGGCATGGGGCACCTGGACGCGCGGAACAATCTGGCGAGGCTGCCGCAGAGCGCCTGCGTGAATCCGCTGAGCCAGTATCCGATGGAAGCCTACATGTCCGTGGCGCTGCATTATTTGTTCCGCTGGGTGGATCAGGGAATCCTGCCGCCGAAGGCCGACCGCGTGCTGATCGACCGCAACCGCAACAATGACGGGTCGCTGATGGCGCTGGATGAACACGGGAATCCGCGGGGCGGCATCCGCAGCCCGTATGTCGACGTGCCGGCGGTGAAATACACGGCGCGCAACACCGCGGCGCCGGTAAACGGCAACCCGCAACTGTGCGGGCTGAGCGTGTATCAGACGCCGATCGCCAAAGCCGAGCTCAAAAAGATGTACGGGAGCAAGAACAACTACGTGAAGAAATTCGAGGCCCGGTTAACGGAGCTCGAGAAGGCGGGCTGGTCGCTGCCGGTCTACCACGATCTGATCATGGCCGACGCGAAGGCGGTGGAGTTTTAGCCGCGAATCAACGCGACTAGACGCAAGTCACGCCTGCGCTCGGTGCCGCTGGACTGCGCAGCGGGCTGAGGTCCGGCGCTGATTCGCTTTAACAACTCAACGGTCCGGGAACGCGGCGACTCGCCCGACTCGGCCCGTAGCCGGATTTGAGATAGACTGTCTACCCAGGAGGCCGTATGCGAATCCAACTATGGCTCGCCGCAGCATGGCTGAGTTCTGCCGCGGTGTGCGCGCAAGCCTCGCCGGCCGCACCGTTCAAGCTCGGCACATTCCTCATCGATGGTTCCCCTTTTCTGGGTGGGGTGCTGCGCGACAACATCGTGGTGCATTTGAACCGGGCCAACGCCGATCTGGAGCTGGATCCCGCCGATCCGAAGATTCCCGTGCCGGCGGACATGATCGATCTGATCGCCCGCTATGAAGACGGCATGAAGCCGCGGCTCTACCAGCTGGTCACGCACCTGGTGCGCACCAACAAGCTGGCGGCGGGACGCCGGCCGGCTTACGTTTACGATGTGGCGGAAGTGAAGACCATGCCTCCCCTCATGGATCCGGGCAAGATCATGAACGCGACGGTGAACCTCTATTCGCACGTGAAGAAAACCGGCGCTCCGGAGCAGATCGCAGCGGCGCAGCGCGCCCGGCGGGAGAATCGCAGCGTGCCGTACCTGTTCCAGTTTTACGGCGATCCGATGGCGAACCTGCACCGGACGCTGAGTGTGGACCGCCAGCAAATGCAGGAGGCGCGGGCCGGCGAAATGATTCACTCCTTGTATGAGCCGATGGAGTACGCATCGTCGCTGATGACGCTGTATCCGGGCGACGTGCTGAACAACGGCACCTCGGGCGGCGTGAGTATGGGCGCGGCGGTGCGCGGCGAGCAGCGGTTCTTGAGAGCCGGCGAAACCATCGAGGCCAGCATAGACGGCATCGGCACGCTGCGGCTGCCGGTCCTGGAGGAGCCCGAGCCGAAACCCGGCACGGGGGCTCGGCTGCCTCCGGTCAACACCTGCCGGCGGTGGGGGGATTCAGCATCATGAAACCGCGCATCTCCACGCTGCTATGGGCGCCGGTATTGGCGGCGCTGCTGGCCTCCATCCTGCGCGCGCAGGCCACCAATGACCCCTTCCCTCAACCCATCACCGCCACCCAGGGCGTCATCGCCGTCGGTTTCGCAGAGTTCGCGACGATCCCGCCGCTCGCCGGCCAGCCGCAGGCGCCGCGGATGAACCTGCTGGTCGACGAGCCCGGAACGCGCCGCCTGTTCGTCAACGACATGCGCGGGCCGCTGTACAGCGTCAGCCGCGACGGCAAGACGGTGTCGTTATACGTCGATATCAACGCCGCCGAATGGGGCGTTGGGGTGCAAGCGCAGAACTCCGAGCGCGGATTCCAGAGTTTCGCGTTTCATCCGCAGTTTGCGCAGCCCGGCGCGCCCGGCTACGGAAAGTTCTACACGCTGCTCGACACAACGAACATGACGCCCGAGGCCGACTTCAAGCCGCTCGGCGGCGGCCACACGCACGATTCCGTCCTGCTCGAATGGACCGCGAAGGACCCAACGGCGGCGACCTACGACGGCGGTCCGCCGCGCGAGCTGATCCGCTGGGCGCAGCCGTACCCGAATCACAATTGCGGACACATGGCGTTCAACCCGCTCGCCACGCCGGGCAGCGCCGATTACGGCCTGCTCTACATCGGCTTCGCCGACGGCGGCAGCGGCGGCGATCCGAACAATCACGCGCAGAACCTGGGCGTCGCGTTCGGCAAGATTCTGCGCATCGATCCGCTGGGCTCCAACAGCCCCAACAAGAAGTACGGCATCCCGGAGTCAAATCCCTTCGCGCGCGACAACGACGACAAGACACTGGGCGAAATCTACGCCTATGGCGTGCGCAATCCGCAGCGCCTGTTCTGGGACCGCAAGACCGGCGACATGTTCATGTCCGACGTCGGACAGAACGTCGTCGAAGAGATCAGCCCCGTCACGGCCGGCGCCAACCTCGGCTGGAACCTGTGGGAGGGCAGCTTCCGGTATCTGGGCCGCGAGGGTGTCCGCATGGAGAACCCGCGCGGCGATCCGGAGGTGACCTACCCGATTGCCGAGTACGGCCAACTCGATCCGTTGTTCCAGCCGAACTCGGCGGCCATCGGCGGCATGGTGTACCGCGCGGACACGATTCCGCAGCTTGCCGGCAAACTGATTTTCGGCGACAACCCCAGCGGCGAAATCTTCTATGTGGACGCCGATAATCTTCCCAAGGGCGGCCAGGACGCGATCCGGCGCGTGTTGTTCAACGACAACGGCGCCAACAAGACCCTGCTGCAACTGATCCAGGAGAAAAACGCCGCGCAGGGACGCCCCGCGGCCGCGCGCGCGGACCTCCGCTTTGGCGAAGGCGCCGACGGGCAGATCTACATTCTCAACAAAGGCGACGGCACGATCCGCCGTTTGCTCCCCTAGGCTACGCCAGCGCGGTTCTGTACAGCGCCAGCAGCTTGGCCCAGGCGCGCTCCGCGTCGTCCTGTTTGTAAATCGGATTGCCGTTCTGCCGGGGCATGTCCGGGACGCACCAGCCGTGCTGTGCCTGCGGGTACACTTCGACCTCGGCCGTTACGTTTGCCGCGGCGAAAGCCGCCTTGAGCTTGTCCTTGGCGTCGGGCTGCTGCGCATCGTCGTTGGCGGCAATGCCGATGTACAGGCGGGCTTTCATTTTCGGAATCATCAGATGCGGGCTGTCGGCATTGTTCGTCACCAGCCCGCCGCCGTGGAACGATGCGGCCGCGCCCACGCGGTCCGGCTGCGACGCGGCGATCTTCATGATCAGCGGGCCGCCCATGCAGTAACCTTGGGTGCCGATCTTCTTCGATCGATCGACCTGCGGCTGCGCGTCCAGAAAGGCGATGTAGGCGGCGGCGTCTTTCTCGGCGTTGCCGGCCGCGTTCACTGATCCCATCAGCGGCCCCAGTTTCGCGCGGTCCTCCGGATTCTGGAAGTTGAAGTTCGCAACGTCGGTGAACACCGGCGCCTTGGCGACGCGATAGAACGGATTCGGCACCAGCACCGAATATCCTTCCGCGGCCAGGCGCTTGGCCATGTCGCGAAACGCGGGCCGCAGCCCGAATGCGTCGGTCCAGATCAGGACGCCCGGATAGGCGCCCGTGGCGGGATGAATGAAGGCGGCGTCGCAGGTCCCGTCGGGCGTTTTGATTTCGACGTTTTTCTCGACGACCTGCCGGGTCTGCGCCTGGGCGGCGGCGGTGGCGGCGAGCCCGGCGGTCACCGACGCGGCCACGAACTGGCGGCGGTCGATTTCAGGAGCCGGCGTATGGTTCTGTTCTGGTTTCATGCGGTACCTCCTCAAGGGAATGTATCACTATTTCAACCTGTCTACTTGCCCCGCTCCGCGCCCTGCGCAAGCATCGGGATGGCGATGATCCAATCCTTGTTCTGCGCGTTGTCGCGGGAAACCGCATAGAGCGTTTTGCGGTCGGGGCCGCTGAAGGCCGCGCTGATGATGCCGCGCGGCGTGGGGATCAAGCCCAGGACCTTGCCGTCGGGCCCGATGACCTGCACGCCGGCGTTGGTCGTTACGTAGAGGCGTCCGGCGGTGTCGATCGTACTGCCGTCGCCGCCTCCGCCTTCCCAGCGGGCGAACTCGCGTTGATTGGTCAGCGATCCGTCCGCCTGCACATCGAATACCGTGAGCGAGGGGCCGTTGGTGACCCACAGGCGTCTCTCGTCGGCACTGAGGACGATCCCGTTGGTGCCGAGATTCTCGCCGTAGCGCGTGATCACGCCCTGCGGATTCGCGTAATAGACGACGCCGTTGGTGAAGTACACGCCCCCTTTGCTGTCGGCCGTGGCGTCATTCAGCACCCCGCCCAGACAATCCAGCGGATCGCCGTTGAAGCGGTTGGCCAGCGTCCGGCGCTGCGGCGCCAGTTGCTCGATCGACGGATTCAGCCCGCGGTTGACAACGAACAGCTCGCCCTTGGAATTCCTGGCCAGCGAACCGCCCGTGTTCGTGCCGGTGTACGCGTTGGAAGCTTTGCCGTTGTAGTCCAGATGCACGACGTTGCTGTTATCGTTCTGCGCAATCAGCAGGCCGCCGTCCGGAGCGCCGATAATGCCGTCGGCGTTGTTGCCATCCACTTCCCACACTTCCCTCCAGGTCTGTCCCGCCGCTACGACGCCGGGGATTTCCGTCACCGTGTACTGGCGCGGACCTGGCGCGGCTTTCGCTTGCGCCGGAGCTCCGGGGCCTTTTCCCTTTGCTCCGCCGCCCCGGCCCGCCGGTGGCGGAGTCTTGCAGGTCGCGATTACTTCCGGGTACCGCGCATCCTGCGGAGCCTGGACTCCGGGTCCCGTCCGCGGCGCCGCGCCAGGCTGCTGGCTCAAAGCCGCCGTCGCGCCGATCGCGCCAACCATCACTGCAAGCATCCCGCTTCGCTTCATGGAACCTCCGGATTCCCGGCTCATAGAATATCAATAATGGAAAGGAAAGTGGCGACGTCCCTCGAAGTGGGTCCTCTCAGGCAAAGCGAGCTGGAAGAGGCGCACCGGATCGTCCGGCTGGCGTTCGGCACGTTTCTGGGAATCCCGGATCCGCTCGAGTTCATGGGCGACCGCAATTTCATCGCTCCGCGCTGGCGCGCGAAGCACGTGAAAGTGATCGCGGCGCGCGAGAACGGCCGGCTGATCGGATCGAACGCGGTCACGCGCTGGGGCTCCTTCGGGTTCTTCGGACCGCTCACGGTTCTGCCCGAATACTGGAACCGCGGCGTGGCGCAGCGGCTGCTGGAAGCCACGATGAAGATTTTCGAGGCCTGGGGCGTGCGCCACACGGGTCTCTACACGTTCCCGCAGAGCGCGAAACACGTGGGATTGTATCAGAAATTCGGCTACTGGCCGCAGTATCTCACTGCGATCCTGACGCGGACGCCGGAATCGAGCGGGTTCGCGCCGGTATTGCTGTCGTCGTTATCGAGCAGGCCGCGCGAAGAGACGATTCAGGCCTGCGGCGCACTCACGGACCGGATCGATGCGGGGCTGAATCTGGCGGGGGAAATCCGCGCCGTGCTGGCGCAGGGCACGGGCGATGTTGTGTTGACGCGCACGCGCGGCGTCCTGGACGCGTTCGCCGTGTGCCTGAACGGAGCCGGCTCGGAGGGGGGCGCCAAGACTTGCTACGTGAAGTTCGGCGCGGCGCGCGGAGGCGCCGGAGCCGGCGGGCGTTTCGACAAATTGCTGGAGGCCTGCGAGGCTTTCGCCGCCTCCCGCGGCGCCGCCATCGAAGCGGGCGTGAACCTGGCCCGCGAAGATGCCTGGCGCCGTATGCGTTCCCGCGGGTATCGGGTGATGACCCAGGGAATCGCGATGCAGCGGCCGCACACGAAGGGATTCAACCGGGCCGATGTGTACGTGATCGACGACTGGCGCTGATGCACACGCGCTGGTCCAACTTTGCGACAATCACGGCTGGAGGCCGTCCATGCACCGCTCCTCGAAGTTTGTTTTCGCCATCGCCGCGATGGCCTTGATCCCCGCGGCCGGCGCGCAACAGAAACAGAAGGGGCCGCCGCTTCCACCGCTGGCCGCCTGCGGCACGTCCGGGGAAGCGGAAGTGATTTGCGGCACGCGCTCGCCCGAAGATCTCGAGGCGACGCCCGATGGCAAATTCCTGATCGTCGCGCAGTTCGTCCGCGGCGAAGGCGGCGGTATGTCGCTGTTCGATCCGGCGAAGAAGACGTACGCGGCGATGGCGGTCACCGATGAGCCTTTGAAGGATTGGGGCGAGGCGGCCTGCCCGGGTCCGATCGGCGCGATGCTTGCGCCGCACGGCACGTCGCTCGTCCGGCGTTCGAATGGCCGCTGGCAGTTGTTCGTGGTGAATCACGGCGGGCGTGAGTCGATCGAGATGTACGAGCTGAAGCAGACCGGAGGCAACTGGGGACTGGTCTGGCACGGCTGCGTCGTGTCGCAGCAGGCGTATAACGACGTGGCGGCGCTGGCCGACGGCGGATTCGTCGCCACCCACCCGACGGCGATCTCCACCCAGGGCGCACCCAATCCGGCGACGGCGATCTCCGGCTACGTCTCGCGGTGGGCTCCCGGCAGGGGCGAATCCGAACTGCCCGGCACGCGCAGCGCATATCCGAACGGCGTCACCGCGACGGCCGACGGCCGCACCATGTATTACGCTGTGTGGCGCGCATCCGAAGTTCACAAATACGACCTGCGGGAGAACAAGGAAACCGGGATGGTGAAGCTTTCGTTCATGCCGGACAATCTGACCTGGACCAGGAAAAACCAGGTGCTCGCCGCCGGGATCAAGGGAGTCGGCGGCGAATGCGACGGAGCACCGTGCATCCAGGGTTTCGGCGTTGCCGCCATCGATCCGGCTAAGATGACCGCGAAGACTGTGTTCGATTCCGCGGGCAAACCGGCCACGATCTCGGGCGTCTCGGTCGCGCTGCAAATGGGCGACGCGGTGTATGTCGGGGCGTTCCAAGGCGACCGCCTGGTGAAGATCCAGTGGAGGGAGTAGGCATGCAAGGCGATCCTTCGCACGCGCTCGATCTGGCGACCGTCTTCACGAGCGCCAGCACGCACAGTCCAGCCGCGGCCGCGCAAGGCGAATGGGAAACGGAACAACAGTAGTGCCGGCCAACCGTATCGGTATCCTGCATCCCGGGGCGATGGGCGTATCGGTGGCCGCCACGGCTCGCAACAGCGGATGCGATGTGTACTGGGTTTCGGAAGGCCGCCGCGACTACACGCGCCAGCGGGCCCAAGCCGCCGGACTGATCGACGCCGGAACGCTGGCGGCGCTGTGCGGATGCTGTCCGGTGATCGCCAGCGTCTGTCCTCCCGAGTTCGCCGAACGGTTGCTCGACGAAGTGATCGCCGCCCGATTCGGCGGCACCTTCGTCGACGCCAACGCGCTCACGCCCTCGCGCAAGCAGCGCATGGCCGAACGCGCCGAAGCAGCGGGTATCCGCTTTGTCGATGGTGGCATCATCGGACTGCCGCAACCGGATTCTGCCCCGACCTGGCTTTACCTCTCCGGCCCCGCCGCGGAAGAGATTCCTCCGTACTTCGCGGCAGGACCGATTCACACCGAAGTGCTCGGCCCAGATGTCGGCCGCGCCTCGGCCCTCAAGATCTGTTTCGCGGGACACAACAAAGGCATGATCGCTCTTTACACGGCCGTCTTCGCCACCGCCCGGCGCTATGGCGTCTTCGAAGACCTGAAGCGGCAATGGTCGCGCCGTGGCCCGTCGTTTTCCGCGGTCGAGGAACAGATCCTGCGGGCCGCTCCGAAGGCGTGGCGCTGGGAGCCGGAGATGCACGAGATAGCCGCGACGCTCGAAACCGCCGGCATGCCGGCCGGTTTTCACCAGGCTGCCGCGGAAGTCTACGCGCGGCTGCGCGACTGCAAGGACGCGCGCGTCACTCTGGACGAAGTGCTTCGGAAGCTGGATTGATCTAATTGCCTCGACATGGCGCCCGGGCCATTCGGCCCCTGGGTGGGGCGCTGCCCGTAAAAGAAGGCACCATGGCGCTGGGCGCCCTGGCCGTGTGGCGGCCTGCAATCCGGTCCATCCGGCGCGTTGCGTCCGGGAATCGCTGATGGAAAGCAGACGCGCGCCGCCCGCGAGCGGATGGCGCAACGTCTCCACGCCTCCGTTCGCGCAGGCTTCGAAGAAGGGGACGGAATCTTTATGCGTGGGTGCAATGTCCGCCATGCGATCCTCCGGCCGGATGATACGATGCCGTCCCGCAGGGGGTGCGGAGAGTCGCTCTAGGGTTGGCGCTTCAGCACGTCCCGGATTTCCGCCAGCAACACGACCGCTTGCGCGGCTGGCGGGGGCGGAGCTTCCGCCGCCGGCGCCGGGTGCAGGCGCGCCATCAAGGCCGTAAATGGCTTCACAATCACGAAGTACACGACGGCGGCTTTGATCAAAAACCCGATCACCGCGTTGAGAAAATTGCCGGCGGCGATGGGCCCCAAGGTTACCGCCGAGAAGTCCGGTTGTCCGCCTGCCGCTCCAATGAGCGGCGAAATCACATCCTTCACCGCCGAATCGACGATGCCTCCAAAGGCGGCGCCGATGATCACGCCAACCGCCAGGTCCACCACATTGCCCCGCAGTACGAACTCTTTGAAACCCGCCACTGCTGCGTCCTCCTATCGAGCGCCAGTCTAGCACAGCGCTCTCGCGCCCCTGTTACGATAAATGGCGGTATGGCTCCAGCCAAGTTGATGACCGTCACCTGCCCCTGCTGCCAGGCCGAGCTGCACATTGACCCGCAGACTTCCGCCGTGATCCGCCACGTGGAGCACGTCAAGCCGCCATCGATCGCCGATATGGAAGCCGCCGTCGCGCGTTTCAAAGGCGAGGCGAGCCGCCGCGAGGATGCATTCCAGAAATCGGTCTCCGAACACAAGGTGCGGGCCGACGTTCTCAGCAAGAAATTCGACGAAATGCTGAAGATCGCGAAAGAGAATCCGGACGAGCCGCCTCCGAAACGGGACATCGACTTTGACTAAGACGGCCGCCAGACCCCGCACCGCCGCGGAGCGTGCGGCCCGCCTCAAGAAGATCCTTGCCGGGCTCGACCGCATGTACCCGAACGTCAAGTGCGCGCTCAATTACTCGAACGCCTGGGAGCTATTGGTGGCCACGATCCTTTCGGCGCAGTGCACCGACAAGCGGGTGAACGAAGTCACGCCGGGCCTGTTCCGGAAGTATCCCACGGTCCGCGATTTCGCCGCCGCCAGACAGGAAGAGCTGGCGCAAGACATCCGCTCCACCGGCTTCTTCAACAACAAGGCCAAGTCTTTGATCGGGGCGGCCCGCAAGATCGTGACCGATTTCGGCGGGGAAGTCCCGCGCCAGATGGACCAGTTGCTGAGCGTTCCCGGCGTGGCGCGTAAAACGGCCAATGTCGTGCTCGGCACGGCCTTCGGGATCGCCTCTGGAATCGTGGTGGACACGCATGTCCAGCGCATCGCGCGGCGGCTGGATCTGACCAGGGAAACCGATCCCGCCAAGATCGAAAAAGATCTGATGAAGACCGTGCCGAGAAACAGATGGATTCTGTTTTCACACCAGATCATTCATCACGGGCGCGGGCCCTGCACGGCCCGGAATCCGCGGTGCGCCGAATGCGGCCTGGAGCCGCTGTGCTACGCCAAAGACAAGCGCGTGTGAGCCACCGGAGCAACGGGGTGTATGTAGGCGGGTTCCTACGCCGCGGGACCCCGCCACGCTGGCCGTCCGCGCCACCTCGAGGACTACTTCCGCGTCGTATCCGGAGCCAGGTGCAGCCCTTTGTGGATGGCGTAGAGAGCCAGCTCCAGACGGTCGGAGACGCCCAGCTTGTCGAAAATATTATGCAGGTGGTTTTTCACCGTCTGCTCGCTGATGAACATCTTCTCGGCCATCTCTTTGTTCTTGTAACCCTGAGCCACCAGCGCCACGATCTCCCGCTCCCGGGCTGACAGGGGACTGCGCTCGCGCCCCTTGACGGAGCCCGAGGCGCCGTTCACCACCTCCATGCCGCTGGAGAACTGCCGCATCACCGCGGCGGTGGTCAGCGAATCCAGCCAGATCTCGCCGGAGTGGACCTTGCGGATGCTCTTGACAATCAGGTCCGGCGCGGTCTGCTTGAGCACAATTCCGCTACAGCCGAGCTTCATGGCCTGGACGAACTCGTTCTTATCCTCGGATGCCGTCAGCACAATCACGCGCGTCCGGCTGTTGGTCTGTTGCAGCGCCTGTAACGCGGAAAGCCCGTCCAGATTGGGCATGCGCAAATCGAGCAGCAGCACGTCGGGATCGAGCTCCTGGACCTTCTGCAACACCTCGCGGCCGTCCGATGCTTCACCCACCACCGCGAAGTCCTCTTCCAACTCCAGCAGTTTCTTCAAGCCGTCGCGCACGATTGGATGGTCATCGGCGAGAACAATGCGCACCGTCTTTTTCGTCTCCTGAGCCTCCGAGCCTCGGGCGGCATCAATCGGAACTGTGTCCATGAGTGTTCCTCTTGGTCCTTCGTCTTCGATGTTACGGAGTTCTAGTACCGCAAACAATTCATGACGAACCACAAATTGAACTGGAGTTCTCACCTAATTCCGGCCTAAGGCGAACCTAGAGGCGGCTCGGTTTCACTCTGAATGTGCCGCCCTGCGGGGTATTACACCCAGGCAATATGGCGTCGCCGGGGGCGGGCTAGAGAACTACGGGGAGGCTTTCGCCATGGCCGAGCGGTTGGCGGCTGGCCAGCCGCCGGATCTCGGCCATTTCCGCATTGGAAAGGAGCACCTGGAGTCGGAGGCTGCTACTTCTTTTCTGGCAGGAATCCGGCCCGCGCCAGGAATCCGGTGTCGATCCTGCCCGCTTGAAAATCGGGGTGCTCCAGGATCCGCTTGTGCAGCGGGATGGAGGTGTAGATTCCTTCGACCACGAACATGTCGAGCGCGCGCCGCATGCGCGTAATGGCCTCCGCCCGGTCGGAGCCGTAGGCGATGAGCTTCGCAACGAGAGAATCGTAATAGGGCGGAATCACGCCGCCCTGATAGGCCGCCGTATCCACGCGGATGCCCGCGCCGCCCGGCAGATTGAGTCCGGTGATCGTCCCGGGCGAAGGGACAAAGGTTTCCGGATGCTCGGCGTTGATGCGGCACTCCAGGGCGTGGCCGCGCAGTTTCATCTCCGGCCCGAAACGCAGAATCTGATCCAGGCGCTGGCCAGCCGCGATCAGGATCTGGCTCTTGACCAGATCGGCGCCGGTCACCAGTTCGGTGACCGGATGCTCCACCTGAATGCGCGCATTCACTTCGATGAAGTACAGCCTCCCGGAGCTATCCATCAGGAACTCGACGGTGCCCGCGTTGGTGTAGCCGACGCGTTTCAGCGCCACGCGCAGGCTGGCGGACATGCGCTCGCGCATGTCCTGCGTTACGGCGGTGGAAGGCGACTCCTCGATCAGCTTCTGATGGCGCCGCTGGATGGAGCATTCGCGCTCGCCGAGAACTTCGACGTTGCCGTGCTGATCGGCCAGAATCTGGAATTCGATGTGGCGCGGATTCTCGACCAGTTTCTCCATGTAAACTTCGCCATTGGAGAAGGCCGCGGCGGCTTCGGCCTGCGCCTGCGCCATCAAATGATGCAGCTCGCCCGCGTGGCGCACGATGCGCATGCCACGCCCGCCGCCTCCGGCCGACGCCTTGATCATCACCGGATAACCGATGGCCTCCGCAATCGCTTCGGCCTCCTCGCCGCTCTTCAGCGCGCCGTCGGAGCCGGGCAAGACCGGCACGCCGGCTTCCTTCATCGCCGCGCGCGCCAGGTCCTTTTGCCCCATCTTGCGGATCACTTCCGGCGAGGGTCCGATGAATTTCAGGCCGCTGGTCTCGCACACTTCCGCGAAGTCCGCGTTCTCGGAAAGAAACCCGTAGCCGGGATGCACGGCGTCGGCGTTGGTGATTTCAGCGGCGCTGATCACGGAGGGGATATCGAGATAACTGCGAGCGCTGCGGGCCGGGCCGATGCAAATCGCTTCGTCGGCGAAGCGCGCGTGCAGGCTGTGGCGGTCGGCTTCCGAATACACGGCCACCGTGCGGATGCCCAGCTCCTTGCAGGCGCAGATGACGCGGAGGGCAATTTCGCCGCGGTTGGCGATGAGGATTTTTTCGAACATCGCTAGCGCGGCCGGATGGAGAACAGGGCTTCTCCATACTCCACGGGACGCCCGTTCTCGGCCAGCTTGGCCGTGATCACGCCGGCCACTTCGGACTCGATTTCATTCATCAGCTTCATGGACTCGATGATGCACAGCACCTGGCCCTTTTCAACGGTATCGCCCACCTTCACAAAGGGCGGCTTGTCGGGCGCGGGAGATTCATAGAACGTGCCGACGATCGGCGAGTGCACCAGTACGTCTTTCGATTCGGCGGCGGGTGGAGGCGCGGGCGCCAGCCCCGCAGCAGGAGCCGCCGCGGGGGCCGGGGCGGCGATATGCTGCACATCCAGCGCGGCGCGCTTGAAACGCACGCGGTTTTCGCCGCGCTGCACTTCCATCTCGGCCACGCCGCTCACATGGAACAATTCCAGCAGTTCCTTGATTTCCTGAATCGTCATTAGAGTTGGATGAATTCCTTGGAGGTGGGCGTTAACACTTCACATCCCCGCTCGGTGACCAGCACCGCATCCTCGATGCGAACGCCGCCCAGCCCCGCAACGTAAGCCCCAGGCTCGATCGTGATGACCATGCCTGCCTGAAGCCGGGTCCGCTCCTTTCTCGCGATCCGCGGGCCCTCGTGAATCTCGAGACCCAGGCCGTGACCGGTGGAATGCACGAACGCTTTGTCTAGCTCATGCCGTTTTAGCACTTCACGAGCAGCGGCGTCCACCCGGCTGGCCGGGATTCCGGCGCGCACCGCGTCGATGCCCGCCAGTTGCGCCTCAAGCACCGCCTTGTAGAGATCCTTGATCGGCTTGCGGGGCGAGCCGGTGAACGACATGCGGGTCATGTCGCTGGTGTAGCCGTCGAGCGTGGCGCCCATGTCGACCAGCATCAGCTCGTCTTCGCCGAGCCGCCGGTCAGTGGGGCGCGCGTGCGGCAGGGCCGTGCGCTCGCCCACCGCGACGATCGTATCGAAAGCGGACTTTTCAGCGCCCAGCACGCTCATCTGATAATCGAGCTCGGCCGCCACGTCGCGCTCGCGCGCTCCGAGGCGCACGCGCCGCAGCGTGCGCATGTAGGCTTCTGCATTCACCTGCACGCTTCTGCGGATCCTGGCTATTTCCCCGGGCGATTTTACGGCGCGCAGGGCTTCCACCACGCCGCTGACGGCGGTGAGCGTGTAACCCGGCGGCAGCGCGCGGCGCAGCCGTTCGTGCTGCTCGACGTTCATGTGGCCGGGCTCGAAGCCCACGCGCTTTAGCCGCTCGCGCTTGAGGACCTTCGCCGCATGGTCGATCAAAGGCCCCTTGCAGACATGCACTTGGGCGTCGATCAAGCCCTTGGTTTCCGTGGCGTAACGGGGATCGGTGAAGAAATGCGCGGCGCCTTCGGCGATGAGCACCAGGCCGTTGGAACCGGCGTATCCGGTGAGGTAGCGGACGCTGGCCGGCGAGCTGACCAGCAAAGCTTCCACCTTGCGGCCGGCCAGAGCTTCCGCAACGGCCCCCTGGCGTTGTGGAAATTCGGTCAAGGAACCAGTTTACCAGTCTTTCACGGAACCCCCGGCGGGCGCGCCGCGTGTTCGCATTCATGATGCGGTTCATCAGCTTGTTGCTGTCCCGGTAGGTTCTCTTTGTTCGTTTCCTTCGTTCATTTCCTTGGTTTAGAGGGCCCTCACAGCCGGTGTTGTCCGGACCGGCAACGGAGTCGGTTGTATCGCCACCACAGTCGCCCATCGCACGCAGGCCGCAGCGGCGTTGCCTAGGACGCCGCTGTTGGCAAAGCTCGGCCGGTCCGGGCTCTCCGATGGGGCCTCCGCTAGGAGGACGAGCGCCCGAACTCCTGCCCGAGTTCTACCACGCGGGCGCAAGGGCGGGCTTCGCGCCAAGATGCTAAGAGACCAAGAATAAAGAGAAAAGAAATTTTTTCAGATCTGTGATTTTGCCACTGCCAACCCGCTGACTTCAGTGCAGGAGCGCGTCGAAGGTCCACTGATCGTCGTGGCGGCGCAGGCGGAATCTCGGATTGGCGCTGGACGAAAATTGGCCGTTGCTAACGCCCAGCAACACCGGCGGCTCGCGGAAACAAGGGTGTTCCAATACGACGGTCGTCCTGGCTTCGATGATTTTGTTGCGCTGGTTTTCGTTTTTCATCACGGCGATGCGCTGGACCCGCACGGGCAGTCTTCCGGTGACTTGCACGACCGGTCCCGGCGCGCCCGCATCGCCCACGCGAACGTCATCGCTGAGCTGCAAGGCGCGGCCTTTTTCCGTCAGCCGGCCAATGGCCCGCCCGGCCCCCAGCGATGTCAGATGCCACAGCCCCTCTTTGTCCCCGCAGACGACTTGTTCGCCGGTCAGCAGGATCTGTTCGCCTTGCAGGCCGACCGGCGCCGCCTGGAGGACTTCCTGAGCCGTGCCGGCGTCAAACTCAGACGACCCGCACCCCGCCAGCGCGAGCAGAAACACGGCGACCGTCAGCAAAGACTTCATCGCATATTCTATCGGCGGAAGCGTCGGCGAACTGCAGCAGCCACACGGGGACGAGACTCACGGCAGCATCGGCAGGGAACCGTTCGTGGCGCGAACCGCCGGCGCTTCCGCCGAGCCGTTGTGCCCTGCGCCCGCAAAGAGTATCGTTGAGGAATGCCCTACTGTCCCAAGTGCGGCTCGGAAACCAGCGGAAATTTCTGCGCTTCTTGTGGAGCGCCGCTCTCGGCCCCCAGCCCGCAGCCGGCCGGCGGCCCGCCGCCTCCTGCCGGCGCGCAGCCCGCCTTGGACCGGAACCTTGCCTCGGCCCTATGTTACCTGGCCGGGCTCATCACGGGTATTCTCTTCCTCGTGCTGGAGCCCTACAGCCGCGACCAGACGATCCGCTTCCACGCGCTTCAGTCCATCTTCGCAAGCGTGGCCTTCTTCGTGATCGAAGGCGTCCTGACCGTACTGTCCGGCATTTGGCTGATCGGCGTGCTGTTCATCTTCATCATGGGTTTTGTGGTTCCGCTCGGTGCCATCGCGCTGTGGATTATGCTGATGTATAAGGCCTATCACGGCGAGCGCCTGGTTCTGCCCGTGATTGGACCTCTGGCTGAGAAACACGCGTAGCCAGGAACACGCCGCGCGCGTCCAATTCGTATTCATGCGACTGATTCCGATCTTGTGGTTTGCCACCGCGGCCGCTGCTTTCTCGCAAGCGCCTCAACCGGTCAGCGTGCCGCGCATCGGGAGGATCGAATTTTACGGCCTGCGGCAAGTCTCGCCGCAACTGGCGCGCCAGGCGCTCGGCTTGAGCGAAGGCTCGCCGCTGCCTGCTTCCAAGGGCGACGTCGAGAACCGCCTGACCGATATTCCCCAGATCCTGACCGCGCGGGTGGAGGCGATCTGTTGCGAGAACGGCGCCATCACGCTGTACGCCGGCGTGGAGGAGCGCAACCAACCCCGCTATGCCGTCCGTCCCGCGCCAGGCGGAGCCGCCGAGCTTCCTCCGGAAGTGCGCGCCGCCTATCAGGACCTGCAAACCGCGCTGCACGCCGCTGAGCTGCGCGGCTCCGTACAGGAAGACCTGGCGGCCGGCCATCCGCTCTCGAAGGACCCTGCCGCGCGCGCGCGGCAGGAACGCTTCCCCGACCTAGTCGCGCGAAACCTGCAAGCGATCCGCGATGTGCTGCGCGAATCCGGCGACGAGTATCAACGCGCGATCGCGGCGTACCTGCTTCCCTACGCGCCAAACAAATACGAGATCGTCGGCGATTTGCGTGAGGCCCTGGTAGATAACGATCCGCTCGTGCGCTCCAACGCGGTGCACGGCTTAACGGCGCTGGCGCTGCTGGAGCGCGCCGACGCAGGCTCACGCGTGCGTGTTTCTTCGACCTGGTTCATCGACATGCTGCAATCGGTCGCCTGGACGGACCGCACGAAGGCCGCCTGGGCGCTGGAGATCCTGACAGAAGACCGCGATGTATTCACCTTGACGCGCCTGCGCGGACCAGCGATCGACGCACTGCGCGAAATGGCCGTGTGGAAGAACAGGGAGCATGCACGGGGCGCGTTTGTGCTGCTGGGGCGCGCCGCGGGCATGGAGGAATCCGCGATCGAGGCTGCCTGGGCGCGCGACGACCGCGACACGGTGCTCGCCGCGGCGGCCAAGATCGGCGGGAGGTGACGGCCGGAGTTCGGGAAGCGCGCCGGCCGCCGCGAGGGATTCAGCACGATCGCCGGGGCGAAGGCGATGCGCTTGCAGAAGTTTCCGCGGCGCCTTCGAGCATCCCGAAGACCTTGCACTCCTCCAAGCGCCCCTGGCGCGGCGAGCACGCGATCAGTCCGGCGAGCTCACCGCGCAGGGCCGTCAGCCTCCGGACCTGCTCTTCGATTTCCCGCAGCTTGCCGCACTCCGTTATTTCTTGCAGCAGCAA
Source organism: uncultured Bordetella sp. (assembly GCA_964614015.1). Lineage (GTDB taxonomy): Bacteria > Acidobacteriota > Terriglobia > Bryobacterales > Bryobacteraceae > Palsa-187. Next base: position 35,720 of record CAZTKA010000008.1, read on the forward strand.
CCGGCGCAACCGCACTCCGCGCAACCGCACTCCGGGCAGCACTTCTTCAGATTTTTTGTCTTCGCCACAGTGTTTGGATCCTTACAATCCCAGGCTACACTCCGTACTTAGCTACGGAGTCAAGAAAAGTTTTTTCAATCCTGTGCGCGCCGTTGCTCGCACTGGCAGCAATCGCTGCAGCGCCGGCACTTCCCGCACAGATGGTTGGGGCAGGTATCCTTGGTGCAATGCACGCACAGGGTGCTCGCGTCTTCGCCGCAGATACTGCACGGAAACGTCAGCGTTTCAGCCATATCGTCACTTCCCCTTGGTTGCCGCCTTGGCCGCGCCGCCGCGCGCAGGCGCAGCGGACCGGTTGATCTCCACGCGGCAGCGCTGCGCCTCCTGTTCCACGATGCGGAACACCTGTTCCTGCTCGGCCGCGAGGTCGGTGATATACTCGCGCAGCCCGTCCGTGTTGGCGGTATTCGATCGCAGCACGCCCAACAGCAGATCCCCCACGGCCGGATTCTGATATTTGCGCACGCCCTCGGCCAGCGACTCCAGGCGGCCGGACAGGGCCTGCATGCGGAACAGCGTGTCGAGCGCCGCCGTCAGCCGCTCGGGTTGCCGGGCGAAAATTTCCGCCGCGGCGGCCAGATAGTCCAGCTCGGTGCGCGCGTCCTGCCACTGCGTCAAATACGCCTGGGGAGCACCTTGCGCGACCCACTGCTGCGGCGTCAACTGGTCGAGCAGGGGCTTGAGCCGCGCAGCCTGTCCGGACATCTCGGCAATGCGCGCCGCGCTGTCCCAGGAAGAGGTCACGCTCCGGGGAGCCTGCCCGCCCGCCAGCGCCGCGTTAACCAGGAAGCACACAACCAGCGATTTCATATGGAATGCTTCCAGTGTGCCACAGGCCTGCCTTCTCGAGCGCGCGGTGGGGTCTCGCCGGGCGCCCGGCACGGGCGGCGGCGGGCCGCGGCCAGGCGCGGCCCGAGGGTCATCGGGCCGGGCCGAGCACTTCACGCATTTCCCGCGCCAGACTCACCGAGAATTCGCGCAGGCCGTCGCGGTTCAGGTGCATCTGGTCCTGAAACTTTTCCGGTAGCTCCAGAGCATTGAATAAGTCCTCGCGCAGCAGCGTGACGTTTGGTTCGCGCGCCAGCAGCCGCACGGAGGCGTTCGGATTGACGGGCGGCTGGTCGGGGCGCACGAAGGGGCCGCGAGGCAAGCGCACGAAGATCAGCCGCGTCGCCGAATTCCGGTAGTGCTCATAGATGCGTCCGAACCAGTATTTGAGATAGGCGCTGTGGCGGCCTTCGTCCGGGGGCGCCGGTTCCAGAAGGTATTGTCTGAGACTCCGTTCAAGCACGGCATCGGCGCCGGGAGGCGGCTTCAGCGACTTGTGCTCGAAATCCACTTCCAGGCCAACCATGCTGCGGGCCTCGCCCGGGTAATCATAAATCCATTTGTGGGAGTCGCGGCGGTTTCGCAACGCATCCCGGACGCGGGCCCAGGGGTTCCGCAGCAGCTCCTGAAAATCCCGCTTCAGCAGCCAGCCCTTCAGCAGGATCGCGCGCCGCGCGCGCGCTTGCAGCGCGGGGTCGTGATAGGAATTGCTGAACTCTTCGAGATCCGCATAACCCAGCAAACCGATCAGGTAGTGCATGTCCGACTCGCGGTCGGCGTGGTTCTCCCAGGTTTCAGGGTCGTCATAGCTGTCCACGGTGATGATGACGGCGCGATAGCGGTTGGCTTCCGGATCCACGCTGCGCAGCATGTAATACCAGCAGCGCGGCGTGGTTCCCGCCACCGCGATCGATGCGTACGTGTAGCCGGTTCCCATTTCGTTGGCGACGCGCGGCAGCAGGAACATGCGCGAATCGCCGATGGCCAGAATCTGATTGGGGCCTTCCTTGGGCCGAGTCTGCTCGTTGTGCAGAATTGTGGTCAGGTACCCGGCGGTGGATCGCGGTTCCGCCACGATGAGGTACAGCCCGGAGCGGAACACGGCGGCTTCCAAAACGGCAAAGCCGAGCAGGCTGGCGGCCAGGATGAGCGCGGCGCGTGGCACGGAATCCTCAGACCACGCGGCCGTCCCGCATGGTGATAATCCGGTCGGCGAACGCCGCCGCCTCGGGGTTGTGCGTGATCATCAGGATGGTCTGCCCCAGGCGGTGATTCAGGTCCCGCAGGATCGCCAGGACGGCATTCGAGTTTTCGGTGTCCAGGTTGCCCGTCGGTTCATCGGCCAGCAGCAGAGCCGGATGATTCACCAGCGCCCGGGCGATCGCCACGCGCTGCTGTTCTCCGCCGGAGAGAGAGCGCGGCTTGTGATGCAGGCGTCCGGCGATTCCCAACAGATGCAGCAACTCCTGAAACCAGGGATCGCGTTCCTCATTGTGCTTGCCGGCGATGTGCCGGGCGATTTCGATGTTATCGGCGGCCGTAAGCGTGGGCAGCAAGTTGTATTTCTGGAAGATGAACCCGACGGTGGTCTTCCGCAACTTCGTCCGGTCGGCATCGTTCATGTGCGCCAGGTCGCGGCCGTCGAGGGAAACGACGCCTGCGGTGGGCGGAGCGAGGCCGCCCAGAATGTGAAACAGCGTCGACTTGCCGGAGCCGCTGGGGCCGACGATGGCCACGAACTCGCCGCGCTCGACGCGCAAATCCACGCCGCGCAACGCGTGCACATCGACGTCGCCGACGCGGTAGACCTTGGTGAGCCCGTGAATCTCGATCTCAGTCATAGGCCAAAGCCTCGATCGGATCCTGGCGCGCGGCTTTCAGCCCGGGATACATCGCGCCAAGGATCGAGCCGGTGATCGCAATCAGAGCCGAAGGCAGATACCATCCGGGCACGATGTTCTGCGGCATGCTGGGCGCAAACCGCGCCATCGCTTCGCGAGTGCCATACGTCATAACGATCCCGAGCACGGTTCCCACCACCGCCAGCACCAGCGTCTCGCGCAACAGAATCCCGGCAATGTAGGCGGGCGAGGCACCCATGGCTTTCAGGATGCCGATCTCGCGCGTGCGCTCCAGCACAGCCATGTACATGGAAAGGAAAACAACCAGGAATCCGACCATGGCGGCCACCGCGATGACGACGTTGGTGAAACCTTCCAGATACTGGACGCTATCGGCGGTGAACAGCGAAACAAACTCCTCCATCGAGTAAATCTTGTAGCCTTCCAGGCGCTGCTGTAACGCGCTCACCACGGCGGGAATGTTCTCAGGCCGGTCGACCTTCAGATAGACCACGGAGATCTTCCCGTCCTCGGCGAAAATCCTTTGCAAGGCGCGGCGGTCGGTGAAAGTGCGCGAGAGCTTGCCCTCCTCGACGACGCCCGTGATGCGCCAGGTGTGCCCGAACTCGAACGTGCTGCCGGGTTTGAGATTCCTCTGCTGCGCGAAGATGCGGCTGACGACCATGTCGTCTTCTTTCTGGAACGGGCCGCCCTCCAGATATTCCAGGCCTCCGCTCAGTTGGGTGAACTCGTCATTGTCGATTCCGGTGATGGAGTCGAAGCCGCCGATGGGATGCACCAGGGCGCCGGTGGCCAGCGTCACGTGTTCCATTTGCCGCACCACATCGACGATTTTTTCCGGCATATTCAAGCCGAAGCTGAGGATGCTGGAATCGGGGGCGCGAACGACGACATCGGCGCCGGTGCCGCGCGAGCGTTGGGCCAGATCGCCCAGCACGCCTTCGCTCAAGCCGACCAGCGTCAGGATCATGGTGACCTGGACGCCGATGGCGAAAATGCTCAGCAGAGTGCGAATCGGACGGTGCTTGAGATTCTCGATAACCAGGCGGTGAATCAAGGTACTAGTGTACCAACCAGGCGTTCGCCGCCACCGCAACGGCCGCAATGGCGGCGGTTTCGGCGCGCAAAATCAAGGGGCCCATGCTGACGCGGGTCCAGGCCGGGGGCGTCGCGGCGGCGCCGAACTGTTCGCGTTCGGCTTCGGTCCAGCCGCCTTCGGGTCCCACCAGCAAGGCGATCGCGTCGGCCTCGCGCCGTTGCTCGGGCAGCGATGCGGCCAGGGGACGGCCGCCGCGCTCCTCGTCGAGAACGTAGCGGTAATTCGCAGGGACTTCCAGCGCTTCCCGCAGGCCGCGGACTTCGCGGATCTCCGGCAGATGCGCGCGGCGCGATTGCTGGCTGGCCTCCTGGGCGATGCGCCGCCAGCGCTCCAGGCGCCTTGAAGCCGCCTTGTCCAGCCCGCGCTCGCTGCGCGTGGCCACGACCGGCACGATTTCCGCGACGCCCAGTTCGGTGGCCTTTTCGATCATCCACTCGAAGCGGTCGAACCTAATGAGCGCCGCGCACAGCGTGATGGGCACGGGCGCGGGTTCCACCGGCAGCTTCTCCAGCGTGCGAAAGACGACCTGCTGTTTTCGCGCCGTCTCGACCTCCGCCAGATAAACGCTGCGGTTGTCCGAAATCTCGTATTGCTGTCCTGCTTCCACACGCAACACCTTGGTGAGGTGATGGGCCTGGTCTCCCACAATGTGCGCGTGCCCGTTCCGGACCTCATCCACGAAAAATCGCCTGCGCATTCCGAATTCTCTCTCCTGACGCAGCGCACAACAGAGCCTCGCTCGCGGCCCGCGGCGCGCACCGCATCCGGGAGCTTTGAAGGCCGCGAGCCTGTGCGCCGGCTTCTGACTCCCGGCTTCCGACTCCGGTATTCTTTCTTTTAATGATCTCCCATTTGCGCGGCACGCTTCTGGAGAAACATCCGAACCTGGTCACGGTTGAGGTGAATGGGGTCGGCTACGAAGTAGTGATTCCGGTGTCGGCGTACTCGTCGCTGCCGGATACCGGCGCCGAGGTGCGGTTTCATATCCACACGCACGTGCGCGAGGATGCGCTGATGCTGTTCGGATTCCTGGCGAAGGCCGACAAAGCGCTGTTCGAGAAGCTGATCACGGTGAGCGGCGTGGGGCCGAAGCTGGCGATCACGGCATTGGGCGGACTCACCGCGCCGGACCTGTCGGCGGCGATCCGGGGCGGCGCGCTGGAACAGTTGGTCCGGGTCCCGGGCGTCGGCAAGAAGACCGCGGAACGGCTCATCCTGGAGCTGCGCGATAAGCTGGATCTGCTGCCGGGAGCGGCGCGCGCGGCAGCAGCGCCAAAGAGCGCCTTCAACGAAACGGAAGAAGACGTGATCAGCGCGCTGCAGAATTTCGGGTCCGCGCGCTCGGCGGCGGAGGCGGCGGTCACCAAGGCGCGCTCGGCCACCGAGCCGAATGACTTCGACGCCCTGTTCCGGCGCGCGCTGAAGCTGGTGCGGTAGGGGGCGGCGGCGCGGCAGACCTGGCGGTCCGCGCCGCGATTTTGAGCGGCGGTGGTCGCAGATTTTGTAACATCGTTATGTATCTCCGGTTTTTAGGTGCGGGTCATTGCATGCTCTCTCGATTCTTCGGCGCACGAAGCGCATTCCGGCTGATCACAGGGTTTGCGGCGTTGGGCGGGCCCGTTTTCGCCCAGCAGGCCGGGTCCGCCGCCTTGCCGCGAACGGCCGAGGGCAGGCCGGACTTGCAGGGAATCTGGCAGGCCGCCGGAAGAGCCGCCTATGATCTGGAAGATCACGCCGCGCGTCACGGCATGCCCGCCGGCAGGAGCGTCGTCGAGGGCGGCGCGATCCCCTACCAGCCTTGGGCCGCCGCGAAAAAAGTCGAAAACTATGTCCACCGCCAGACGGCGGATCCTCTGGGCAAGTGTTACCTGCCCGGCGTTCCCCGGATTATGTACATGGAGTTCCCGTTTCAGATTTTCCAGACACCCGACCACATCGCCATCACGTTCGAGTGGTCGCAGGTGCACCGGCTGATCTATACCAACGGGAAGCCGCAGCCTCACGATGGTTTCGAGTTCTGGATGGGCGACTCGCGCGGCCGCTGGGAAGGCGATACGCTCGTGGTCGAGGTCACGGATCACAACGACAAAACCTGGTTCGACAGGGCGGGCAATTTTCACAGCGAGGCCATGCGCCTGACCGAGCGCTACAGGCTGCTGGATGCGGACACGATCCACTACGAGGTCACCGTCGACGACCCGAAGGTGTTCACGCGGCCTTGGAAAATCAGCATGCCGCTGCTGCGGCAGAAGCACCTGGACCGGATCCTCGAATACCAGTGCCAGGCGGAGGCCGAAGAGGCCAGCGGCGACTTCGAGCGGGATATCCGCACCTGGTATCCCGAGCCTGGGTCGGCGCCGTCGCCTGTGACGCCAACCTCTGCGATGCCGCCAAGCGGGCCACTGCCGGCGGTGCAAACCGGAACCGGCATCCGGCGCAGGCCTGACGGAAAGCCGGACTTATCAGGCTATTACCAGTCCAACGCAGGAGGCGCGAACTACGGACTCGAGCGCCACGCGCGGGACTTCCTGACGCCCGGCACGCGCGGCGTCGTGATCGATCCTCCGGATGGGACGCTGCCCTATCAGCCCTGGGCCAGGGCGGAGCGCATCGATCGCGAGCTGCCTCATCGCGGCTACGATGATCCGACCGCGCACTGTTTTGTCGCCGGCGTACCACGATCGCTGTATGTGCCCTCGCCGTTGCAGATTCTTCAGCCGCCCGGATACGTCGTCATTCTGTTCGAGCGCATGTCCTGGCGCATGATCCCGCTGGATGGCCGGGCGCACCTGCCCGGCAACATCCGCCTGTGGCAGGGCGATTCGGTGGGACGCTGGGAAGGCGACACGCTGGTGGTCGATACCACCAACATGAACGGGAAACCATGGCTGAACGAAGTCGGCGACGTGATGAGCCACGCGGCGCATGTGGTGGAGCATTTCATTCCGGTGGATGCCAACCGGGTGATTTACCGGGCCACCGTCACGGACCCGATCGCCTACACGCGGCCGTGGACCATCGAGATCCCGCTGAACCGGGGTGACGATGAGTTGCTCGAGGTCGCCTGCCATGAAGACAATGGAGATTTGCAGCATTTGAAAGGCGTCCGGGATGAGCACCGGGCGCGGCAGAGGAAGGAGAACTAGCGGATGAGAAGGATCAGAAACACGGGCGCCGTTCTGGTGTTGCTCGCCAAAACGATCGCGGCGCATCACTCATTCACCGCCGAATACGACCCCAACAAGCTCGTCAAACTGACCGGCAAAGTCACCGAGATGAAGTGGTCCAACCCGCACTCCTGGATTTACATGGACGTGGAGACCGATGGCAAGGTGGTGAACTGGGCCATGGAGACCGGCGCGGCCAATTCCTTGATCCGGCGCGGATGGAAGAGGACCGACCTGCCTGCCGGCACCGTGCTCAAGGTGGAAGGATGGCAGGCGCGCAACGGCTCGGCCACGCTGAACGTTTCCAGCGTCACGTTCGAGGATGGCCGGCGGCTGTTCGCGGGCACGTCCAACCGCGCTTTCGAAGAAAAGTAGCTTACTGCTTGCCTACGTAGTGGGGCGCGTCCCGTTCCTCGCAGACGAACTCCATGATCTCGGTATCTGTCATCAGCCGGTGATTCACCCGGACCGTGAAGGGCTTGGTGTATGACTTGGGATCCTCGATCGTGATGTCGATTTGCATGGACCCGAAATTCGGCCGGCGCCAGCGCTCAGTCATCTTGCCCGAGCCGGTGAGCGGACTGCCGTCGACATCCAGCCACACGTCGTCGCGGAAACCGATCGTCTCGATCACCAGCTCATCCCCCTCGAAGCGCCCGACCGAATAACCGTACCACCACGGGGTTGGATCGTTGT
>CAZTKA010000009.1:0-43069 GCA_964614015.1 uncultured Bordetella sp.
TTCCACCGGAGCGACAGCATCGTTGACCGTGCGAGTGACGTACTTCTTGGTGGCGCAACCCGTAGCTGTAAGACTCACCACTGCCAGGGCGCCCGCCAGGATCAGATTCGATTTCATCTTGATTTTCCTTTCCTAGAGATCATTTTCTCCGCCTCCGGGCCTGATCCGAAGACTTCGGCCCGCGAGCCAGGACCCGCGGGAGCAACCACGGGAAGCTTGTAAAGTGTTCATTCCTGGGCTGAGTCCAGTAAAATCTGCACCTAGCACCGGAAAAGTTTCGGTTCTCCGGCCGCAAGCGGTTGATTCCGGGTGCCCAAGAAACTCACGCACATTCCAGAGCATTTTTTCGGCCACTTCAGAAATTTCATGGCTCCAGTACTAGAGTACCCGAATTCGGTAGGCAAAATCCCCTACGTCCTGTGCTCATCGAGCCATGGATCGGTTCCGGCTTGGGAACGCATACTAATTGCGCAATGAACCTTCTTCCGACCTTGTTGTTGACCGCCCTGTTGACCCACGCCGGGGAAAACCGCGGATCCATGCAGGTTTCCGCGACCGTGCGCCCGGCAGCGAAAATCGAAATTCTCTCTCCGACCGAGGTTCTCGTTCGCGTCGTGCTATTCCCGAACACACAGGCGCTGGTCTGGCGCGGCACAGGAAACTGCGATTCCGTGCAAGATCCACACGTTTTTGCCGGCTCCGGAGCGCACCGCGTGACCTTTGCGGAGGTGGCTTCCTCCACCACGGTAGTCTGCGTGTCGTCAACGGACGGCGCTGTGCGATCGCAGATCGTCCTCGATCAATAACTCAGCGTGACGGCAACCGTATCGGAATAAGATTGCGCTGTCAGTTGGTTCTGTCCACCATAGATGCGGCCGTAGACGGTGTAGTTCTTGATGACGGTCGATGAATCGAGCGTGAAGGAATCGCTGACGATTCCGGTCCCGCCCGCGCCATCGCCCCAAACAACCGTGCGCGACGCGTCCGTGAACAGGTTGTAGAGCATGGCCAGCGCTCCGGCGATCATCTGCCGGCTTACATAGGAGCCGTTTCCGGGGCTCATGGAAAGCTGGAGGTTCACAGAATCGCCGACGTTGCCTGTGCACGTCACCGTGACGGTGCCCAGCGTGTCGACGTGCACTTCGGAAATCGCGTCGTAACTGCCGAAGGCCATCCCGGAGGTGGTGATTTCGCAGACCGCGGCGCCGAGCGCGGAAGCGGCCGTAAGCACCAACAACGTCGCCCAGTATTTCATGGCTTTCCCTCCGTTTCCACGCAGGTCAACGGGCCGATCCGGGGCAGTAGAATTTCCTTGGGGGTTTGGCTGATCCGCGCGATGCAGCGGTGGCCTTCCCAGCTCGCCTGCACTGTCGCCGGGTAGGTGATGCCCGTGACGAAAACCTCTCCGTGCAAAACAACCTGGTATTCTTCAGGCAGATCGTTAACGGTGACCATGGCGCCCAGGGGCAAAGGCGTGCCGTCTGCGGCGTGGAGAATCAGCGTGGCTCCACCAACCGACATCGGCTCATATTTCAGAAACACGCCGCTCCGGGTCATCGGAACCACAGTGCGCGTCTGAAGATCCAGATTTACATCGGGCGGCAAATTCTCTCCGTCCAGGCGGACGTCGTTGGCGTTGTAAGGCACCAGCCACGGCAGCAGCGCCAAGCCTTTGCCGTTGGTAGTGGCCAGGAGCTGATTGTTCACATACACCGGCAGCTTTCTTCCGTTTTTGACCTCCACCATGCCGAAGCTGTCGTTCAACCAACGGGAGGGCATGATGTGGTTGTGCATCAGGATCAGAGATCCCTGCTCGCTGAAGCGCAGGAATGTTCCGGCGCTGCTCTGCGTGGCCTCGACCCCAAGACGCCCGGCCGTGGTTTGAACGAACAGGTTGGCATCCGTTCGGGTGAGCTCTCCGGCGCTATTACGGACGCGGTACCCGTAGCCCGGGCCGATGGGTAAAGAACGATTGATTTCGACGCTGCCGGTCGTTCCGCTGGGCGCGCTGTTGACGGTTGTGCTGGCGGTCCTGCGCTCCCCGACCGCCATCGCAAAAGAGACATTGAGGCCGTACTGCCCGCGTTCGAGCAGAGAGTACGTTCCTCCGACGACGAGATATCCGCGGCCGAGGCGGTAGCTCAGGGACGCGGTCAGAGCACGGACGCTTTTCTCCGTGCGGCCGTCCCGTCGCAGATAGCCGGCGGCGATGTTTCCCCAGTTGCCGATCGACTTGCTGACCAGACCTTGCAGCATGAGCCGTGTGGCCTGCTCCAGTTTTCCCAGGCCCAATTGCTGGAATCGCTCGCTGGCCTGCTGTACGCGCGCGGCGAAACCGAATGTCCGCGCGTTTCGGTTAAACTCTGCATATACCAGCCGACCCACCCGGGCGGAACGGAGGCTGACTGCCGCTCCTGCCGCGAGCACTCCGGCGCGGGCTGCGGCGAATGCTCCGCCAAGACCCACGGTCTGGCTTCCGGGCTGGAGTTCCGCACGGCCCTCCAGCGTGAAATGATCCGTGATGCCGCGGCGCTGCGTGGCGGCCGCGAAGAACGATTTGTAGGCATTGCTTTTGACGCCGTAGTCCTGCCGCAGCGTTCCCGCTTCGTAGGTGAACTCCTGCACTCCGCGGCGAAGAATCTGGCTGGAGCGAATGTAGGACGTGGTTAGGATCTGCTGGCGGCCTAACAAGTCGGTGACCACCATGCGGAGGTCGCCTTGGCCTGCTAGCACAGGTACATTCTGAATCGCAAAGGGGCCCGGATCCACGCGCTGGCTCAATTGTTTGACGTTGTCCACGTAGATATCGACGGTGGACTGCTGGGCCGCCTGCCCGGAAAGGCTGGGGAGAGCGATGGGGATAAAGGCGGGCTGCGTTGAGAACTTGCTGGCCCAGCGGACTCCGGCGTAGTAGACGCTGCGCCCCCAGAGCGAAGATGCGCTGACGGTGTCACCCAGGGTGAGCGTGGTCATGGCTTCCGGGAAATCACGCGTCAGTTGGGTACTGAGCCGGAGCGGCCGGAAGCCCGCTGTGATGTTCGGGTTGAGGTACTGCGCCGTCAGTGTCCCGAGTTTGCTGAACAATCCGCCCTCCACCAAACCCGTGAGAGAAGACCGCCCTCCGCCGGTTGCTAGCTGGAAATCATGATTCAGGAACAGTCCCGGCTCGGGACGCATGGCTGTCACGCGCCGGTTGCCCAGGCCGTCTAGCAGCGTATCGACAAAGGCGGAGGGGGGCACGGTAATGAGCAGGGTTTGACTTGGAGCCTCGATGCTGGCCCGCACGCCGGAGATTCCATCCAGCGGATAATACTCCATGCCGGCAAACTGCAGGAGTGGAAGGGAAGCCGCCTTCAGACGCCCGCGCCGCAGCAACTCGGCGGTGACGAAGTAACGCACGCCGTCCACTTCCAGGACGGGTTCGGCTTCGCTGACGATTTCGCCATTTACGGCCACGCTCAATAACAGCTCGCGCACGTTGCCGCTTTGCGCGGCATGCGCGGGCAAGCATCCCAGCGAGGCCACCCAGACCGCGGCGCTGAGGCCATTAACGCGTCTTTGGCTCCACCATCGCACGTACGCTTCCCCGATCGGTTGTTGCCTCGATAAACAACTTGTCTGAGCCGGACACTGCATCCTGGTCGATAATCCACTCCTTGCGCCCATCCGGCAGAACATAGGTAACCCCGGCCGTTTGGAATTTCTTTCCGCTGGTTGCGCCGCTCACGGTGAGGCTCTTGATTTGCACGTGGGCACGGTCGCGGCTTTCTACGCGCAGGCGGATTTTGTTTCCTTCGGTTTGCTCGGAAGCCCAGACCAGGTCGGGCGGAGTGGTTATGGGGTTCACAAAGATCGGAATGCTGATCTTCAGCAAAGTGGTGACACCGGTGATGCCCGGCCGGGGCGGCGGCGGCACTTCCTCGACAATCAGCCGGTAGGTGGCTTCCGCAGGGCTTTCAGTGGGACGCCTCAGTCCGACTCGCATGAACTGCGCCTGGCCCGGCTTCAGATTGAAAACCGGCGGGTTGAGGAGCAGATCATCGCTATCGGTGAGCGACTCCTCGGTTCCCTGCGCCCTCCAAGCCGTGACGTGTGCTTGCAGCGTCGTGGGTTCCGGAGAAACGTTCCGGATCTGGACGCTGACCGCCAGTCTTCTGGAGGTCAACTCGATGCGGACCGGCTCGAGCGTGACAGAGCCGGCCTGCACCGGTGCGCTTGCTCCGGCCAGCACCGCCGCCAGCCAGAGGGCTCTTCGTTGAAGTCCCGGGCGCATAACTCTCAGAATGTGATGGTGACTGCGACCGTGTCGCTGTAGGAACCGGCGTTGGCGCTGGTCTGACCCGAGCTAATTCGTCCGTACACGGTCACCGAAGTGGAGCTGCCGGTTCCGGTGTAGGAGGCGCCGGTTGTGCCGTTCCAGACCGTGGTGCGGCCGCTATCGGTGTAGAGGTTGTAGCTCAGGTATTCACTGCCGGTCTTGAGGCGGCGGAGCGGGCTGGCTGCTGTGCTGCCCGTGTCGGCATTGGAACCCTGGTCCATGGTGATGGTTGTGCTTGCGCCTTGGGTGCACGTCACCGTCAGGTCCGCAGTGGCGTCCAGGGGCGTGGAGGCGTTGGTGCCGATCGGGTCATACGACCCGAAGGCGAACGTTGGCGTGCTGAGCGTGCAGTTGTTGGATACGGAAGCAGTGACCGACATGTTCTGCGAGGTGGTGCCGCCGTAGGCGAACGCGGAAACCAGCAGCAGGCTGCAGGCTACCGCTGCTGATTTGCGAAGCAGTGTGTGTCTCAATAGTGTTTTCACTGTGTGTATCTCCTATCTCTACTTGAATTGCCTCCGAAAAAAACGGAAGACTTTCGAAGATTAGAAGAATTTCAGGCCGCAACACATCGGTTGTCCGTATCGAGATTCGTCGAATTTGCGCTTTAGTACCGACAAACTTAAGGGCTAAAGCCGGAAAGAATTCTAAGGTCGTGGATCGATCGGAGCTTTTGGAGACGCCAGGACGATGAATGAGTTTCCGGATGGGACCCAATTGGAAAATATCGGTCAGGAGTTCTAAGTGGTACTCCTGCGGCGCACGATACAATTTAAGGTACCCATGTCATTCCCCACTCATCGAAAGCGCCGCTTGCGGGTATCTGAGCCGATGCGCCGGCTGGTTCGCGAGACACAGCTCGAGCCAGCCGATTTCATCCTGCCGCTGTTCGTGTGTCCCGGAGAAGGTGTGCGGAAGGCGATCAGTTCCATGCCGGGAAACTTTCAACTCTCCATCGATGAGCTGGTGAAGGAGTGCGAAGGGGCGCACTCTCTGGGACTTGGCGGCGTGATTCTGTTCGGGATTCCGGACCGCAAGGACGACATGGCGTCGGAGAATTACGACGATAACGGCATCGTTCAGAGGGCCATCCGGGCGGTAAAGCGCGCGCAGCCGCAATTACTGCTCATGACGGATGTGTGCAACTGCGAATACACCAGCCATGGGCATTGCGGGAAGGTCGTGGATGGCGATGTGGACAACGACGCGACGCTGGAATGGCTGGCAGCCAGCGCCGTAACGCATGCGCGCGCGGGGGCCGACATTGTGGCGCCGTCGGACATGATGGACGGGCGCGTGGGAGCGATCCGGAAGGCGCTGGACGCCAACGGTTTTCAGAAGACGGCAATACTGGCGTATGCGGCCAAGTTCGCATCGGGATTCTACGGGCCGTTTCGCGAGGCGGCGGAGTCAGCGCCCTCGTTCGGCGACCGCCGCACCTACCAGATGGATCCTGCCAACGGGCGCGAGGCAATGCACGAAATGGAGCTGGATTTCGAGGAGGGCGCGGACATGCTGATGGTGAAGCCCGCGCTGCCGTACCTGGATTTGATCTGGCAGGCGCGGGACCGGTTTCCGGTGCCGGTGGGGGCCTACCAAGTTTCGGGCGAATTCAGCATGATTATGGCGGCCGTCGAGCGCGGCTGGCTGGACTACGAGCGGATTATGCTGGAGACACTGACGTCGATCCGGCGCGCCGGAGCGGATTTTATCCTGACTTACTTTGCCCGCGATGCAGCAAGGCTTCTGGGCTAAGTTCAGCGCGTGGATCTGGCGCGTATGGCGCGACGGCGTCCGCCGCGCGGTGTTGGTCACCGCCGTGCTGACGATGATGATGCTGGCGCTGCTCGCCGGGCCGCCTTATTTCAGCACAGCCTCGCAACCGCAGACGTTTTCCGATCCCGTGCTGGCGCTCGAGCTCGTGCGGGATCTGGAAGAGGTGCGCCTGATCCTCAGCGATGCTCCCAGCCAGGATCGCGAGACAATGCGCATCAAGACGTATATCGACTATGGGTTCATTGCTTCCTACAGCGGGCTGAGCGTGTCGCTTGCGCTGCTGGCGGCGCGCCGCCGCGGGTGGCGCATGGCAGCAGCGATCGTCGGCGGGATTTGCGGCGACTTCACTGGCTTTTTCGATGTGCTGGAGAACCGGGCGATTCTGACGATACTGGACGTCTCGCTGCGGGACACCACCGAGAACATGCTCAACGGGATCCGGGGGGCCAGCCTGGCGAAATGGATGCTGGCCGGCGTGGCGCTGGCGGCATTCGCGGTTTCGTTTTTTCGGGTAAAGAAAACATGAATCCACTTTTGCAGGTACAATTCCGCGTTCCTTTCGACCAGGTGCAAGCCGCGCATGTTGAACCGGCCATCGACGAACTGTTGGCGCGGGCGGCGATCCGGTTGGAGGATGCCGCCCGCAGTGCGCACCCACTGGCGGACCTCGACGTGATGACGGAACCCCTGGATTACGCGCTGAACGTAGTACGGCATCTGGAGAGCGTCGCCACGACTCCGGAACTGCGAGCGGCCTACAACGCAGTGCAGCCAAAAGCCAGCGCATTTTATTCGAGTATTCCGTTGAACGAGGCCTTGTGGCAAGCGATCAAGCGATTTGCCGGATCGGAGGAGGGGCGCTCTTTGCAAGGCACGTGGAAGCGGTACTTGACCAAGACGATCGACTCGTTCAAGCGGCACGGGGCGGAATTGGACCCGGCAGGCAAGGCGCGGTTGAAGGAGATCGATGTGGCGCTCGCCGAGACCACGACGAAGTTTTCGGAAAACGTGCTGGACGCGACCAATGCGTGGGATCTGGTGGTCACCGATGAGGCGCAATTGAGGGGCTTGCCGCCGCAGGCCGTGGCCATGGCGCGGGCGGCCGCGGAGGCGAAGCGGAAAGCGGGCTGGCGGTTCACACTGCAAGCTCCGAGTTATCTGGCGGTGATGACATATCTGGATGAGCGCTCGATCCGGGAGCAGGTGTGGAGGGCGTACAACTTGCGGGCGGCATCGGGGACGCTGGACAACCGTCCGCTGATCGTGCGGATTCTGGAGCTGCGGAGGGAGAAGGCGAAACTGCTCGGGTTTCGGGATTTTTCGGACCTGGTGCTGGAAGACCGCATGGCGCACTCCGGTGTGAAGGCCCAGGAGTTTCTGGAGAATTTGCGGGCCAAGACGCAGACACGGTTTGAGGAGGAGAATCGCGAGCTGGAGGAGTTCGCTGGGCAGAAGCTGGAGCCATGGGACATCGCCTACTGGGCCGACAAACAGCGTGCTGCGCGGTACGATTTCGACGAGGAAGCCTTGCGGCCCTACTTTCCCGTGGAGCGGGTGGTGAACGGGATGTTCGAGATTTTCGGAAGCATCCTCGGTTTCCGCGTGACAGAGACGAGCATGCCGGCGTGGGATCCCGCGGTAAAGACTTACGAAGTGCGCGATGCAGAGAGCGGGCAGCATCTGGGGTCGTTTTACGCCGACTGGTACCCACGAGAGAACAAGCGCGGCGGCGCGTGGATGGATGCGCTGATCACGGGCAACGTGGACCGGGGGCGTCCGCATCTGGGGCTGATCTGCGGGAACCTCACGCCGCCGGTAGACGGGAAACCCGCGTTGTTGACGCATCGTGAGGCAGAGACGATCTTTCACGAGTTCGGGCATCTGTTGCATCATCTGCTGACGCGCGTGGAAGTGCGGAGTCTGGCGGGGACCAGCGTAGCGTGGGATTTCGTAGAACTGCCCAGCCAGATCATGGAGAACTGGTGCTGGGAGCGCGAGGCTCTGGATCGCATTGGCCGCCACTTCGAAAGTGGCTCTCCTTTGCCGGAGGATTTATTGCAGAAGATGAAGCGGGCGAAGACATTTCGGGCGGCCAACGCGCAGATGCGGCAGTTGGGGTTCGGATTGGTGGACCTGGCGCTGCACCGGGACTGGGACGGATCGGAGGATGTCGTGACGTATTCCCGGCGGATTTTGCAGCAGTTCGCACCGGCGGCTTTGCCGGAGGATTACGCGATGATCGCGGGGTTCACGCATTTATTCGGGAGTCCGGTGGGGTATGGCGCGGGCTACTACTCCTACAAGTGGGCCGAGGTTCTGGATGCCGATGCGTTCACGCGGTTCCGCAAAGAGGGCGTGTTCAGCGCGGTGGTGGGGCGCGAGTATCGCGAGAAAATTCTGGCGCGCGGGGACAGCGAGGACCCGGCCGAGCTGTACCGGTGGTTTATGGGCCGGGATCCGGATCCGAGGGCGCTGCTGGAGCGGGCGGGGCTGATTGCCGGCTGAGGCCCCTGCACGGGCTGATCCACTGGATCCCGGATCGCACCCAAGGAGTTTCGCGGGAACGGTTCCGGAGCTTGGATTCTGGCCCGTTAACAAAAAAAGCAAAAAACATTTCCTTTGAAATCTGGCATTTCGCGAATTGTGCGGCGGAGGGTGCAGGGGACTGGTGTGTAAACTTCAGGCGTGAGGATGGATGGCGACGAAAACGGTACCGGGAGCGAAAACGGTACGGGGAACGAAAACGGCGAAGGAATCGAATCCTCGTGCCACGGGGTCGAAGGGGAAGAAGCAAGAAACACAGGAGGAAAAACAGCAAGCCAAGGTTATCGAGGAGTTGCTGGAGGTGGTGGAAAAAAAGCTGAAGGACAAATCGACGCGGGTGAGCCTGGGGGATTACCTGCGACTGGTGCAGCTGCGGAAGGAACTCGAGGGAGGCGATGTGAGGGAGATCAAAGTGGGCTGGGTCGACCGGTTGGAGGGCGACGGCGACCCATCGCGTTCGTAGCGCTGCCATCGCAGCGGAAGTTCTTGGAGTCGCGGGCGCGGTTCAAAGGGTTCAGCGGTCCGATCGGGTCAGGCAAGAGCCAGGTGCTGGTGCAGGAGGCGATCCGTCTGAGTTATCAGAATCCGGGGCGGATGGGGTTGATTGGGGCTCCGACGTATCCGATGTTACGGGATGCGACGCTGGCGGCGCTGCTCGAGGTGCTGGAGCGAAACCGGATTCCGCATGAGCTGAACCGCAGCGAAAATTTTCTCGTGCTGACGGAGGCGGGCTCGCGCATTCTGCTGCGGGCGGTGGAGGAGTATGAACGGCTGCGGGGCAGCAACCTGGCGTGGTTCGGGGTGGATGAGCTGACGTACGCGCCAGAGGAGGCATGGCTGCGGCTGGAAGGGCGGCTGCGGGATCCCAAGGCAACGCGGCTGTGCGGATTCGCGGTGTGGACGCCAAAGGGATTCGATTGGGTGCATCGCCGGTTCATCGCGGAGCGCGTGGATGGATACGAAACGATCCAGGCGGAGCCGTTCGAGAACCGGTTCTTGCTGGAGAAGATTCCGGACTATTACGAACGGCTGCGGTCGAGCTACGACGCGCGGTTGTTCGAGCAGGAGGTGCTGGGGTCGTATCTGCATTTGACGGCGGGCCGGGTTTATTACGCATTCGAACGCAATGCCAACGTGCAGGAATGCCCATTGGATGAGGGGCGTCCGCTGCTGTGGGCGCTGGACTTCAATGTGGACCCGATGAGTTCGGTGATCGCGCAAAGGGATGGGGACAGGTTGTGGGTGGTGGATGAAATCGTGTTGTCGCGGTCGACGACGCGGCAGGCGTGCGAGGAGTTTCAGGCACGGTTCTCCTCGCACGCCTCGGGCGTGAGGGTATATGCGGACGCGACCGGCGGACGGCAGCAATCGACGGGACGTTCCGACGTGGGTATTCTGCGCGAGTTCTTTGGGACCGGGGAGTATGGCGGGGTGAAGTTTTGTGTGCCGACGTCGAATCCGGCGGTCCGGGATCGAGTGCACTTGATGAACGCGATGCTGGGATCGGCGGACGGCAGGCGGAAGCTGATGGTGAGCCCCCGCTGCAAAGAGCTGATCAAGGATTTGGAGCAAGTGGCGTACAAGGAAGGCAGCCAGGTGATCGACAAAGAAAAGGATCCGAGGAGGACGCATTTGTCGGACGCACTCGGGTATTTGGTGTGGCGCGAGTTCGGAGGCGGAGGCAGGGTGGGAGAACGGGGCGAGCCACTGGCGCACTAGACGCCAGATGCCAGGGAAGGAGTGGAACGTGTTAGATATTGAGCGGGAACATCCGGACTACGCGGCAAAGAAAGGGACGTGGAGGAAGTATCGCGACCTTTACGCCGGCGGAGAGCAACTGCGCGCCAATGCAGGGGAGTATCTGATCCGGCGGCAGAGGGAGCCGGGAGAAGTGTACCGGGAGCGGCTGAGCCGGGCGTTTTACGAGAACTACATAGGGTCGATCGTGGACTGGTACGCCGCGACGCTGTTCCGGAGAGAGCCGGTGTTGACGTTCACGGGACAGAACGACGCGGCCAAGCGGTTTTACAGCGAACTGGTGGAGGATGCCGACCGGAGGGGCACGAGTCTGGCGGATTTGTTCCGCCGGCAGTTCATCGAGAGCCTGATCGGCGGGACCAGTTATGTGCTGGTCGATTTCCCGCGCGTGACGGGAAAGGCTGAAACGAGGGCTGCGGAAGACGCGATGGGGGCGTCAAGGGCGTACCTGGCTCCCTACGCCGTGGAGGACGTTATCAACTGGAGTGTAGACGATCGGGGGAATTTCCAGTGGGTGGTCATCCGGCAGCAGGGTCTGAAAAAGGATCGAGTCGAAGACGAGAAATGGCGGACGGAGACGCGGTGGAGCTACTACGACCGGGAGAAGTTCCGCATTTACCGCAGGGCCGAGGAGGGCGGCGCGGTCGAACTGCTGGACGAGGGAACGCACGGTCTGGCGCGACTGAAGCAAGTTCCGCTGTTCGCTATGCGTATTCCCGAGGGACTGTGGATGCTGAACCGGGCGGGTTCGCTGCAACTGGAGCATTTCAATAAATCGAACGCGCTGAGCTGGGCGCTGACGATGGGGCTATTCGCGATGCCGGTGGTGTACTCGGACCGGGAATGGTCGCAGATGGTGGGCGAGAGCTACTACATTCAGCTCGGGCCGCAGGACAAGTTCGGGTGGACGGAACCGGAGGGGAAAGTCTACCAAATCGCCGCAGACAATCTGGTGCGGCTACAAGAGGAGATTTACCGCGTGTGTTATCTGTCGCAGGCGGGCGGCCTACAAGAACATGCCGGGCGGCAGAGCGGGCTGAGCAAGCAGCGGGATTTTGCGATCACCCACGAAGTACTGCGGGCGTACGGAGATGTGGTGAAGGAGCAGATGCGGCGCGTGCTGCGGGCGGTGGAGGCGGCGCGGCAGGACGGCCTCGAGATCAGTGTGACGGGGTTGGATGAGTTTGATATTGGGGATTTCGGCGCGGAGTTGGCGGACGCCCGGGAACTGCTGGGGCTGGGCCTGATCTCGCCGACGTTGAAGAAGGAAGTGCACAAGAAGCTTGCGCTGAAGTACCTGTGCGATGCGCGGCAGGACGTCAAGGACCGGATTGTGGAGGAAATCGAGGCGCATTGAGGAAGCCTCGGGTAAACGCGAATGAACGGTACTGAGGAAGTCGATATTCAGGCGCTCCTGAAGGAGCTTGCCGAAGAGAAGCAGAAACGGCAGGCGCTCGAAGTCCGGCTGAACGAGATCGCCGAGGAAGGGGCAATCCGGGCGGAGTTACAGCGGCTGGGCGTTGCGAAGGTAGATCTTGCGTACAAGGCGGTCCGAGGGGATCTGGCGAATCGGGGGACGGAAGAAATGAAGGAGTACCTGGCGCGGTTCGTGGCGGAGAATCCAGAGCTGCTGCCGCCGCGGCTTTCGGGGGGCTCCGGGGCGAGCGCGGAACCGCGCAGCGGGGCGGGGGCAGCGAGTGTGGATTTGGAGAAGATTCGGCCGGGGATGAGCGGAGAGGAGTTGGACCGCATCCGGCAGGAGATCGCGCGGGTGGCGTCTCTGACGCTACGCGGGATATGAAGGTGCAGAGGAAGACAGAAGGATAAAGGAGAAAAGATGCCAGCAATCACATCAAGCAATGTGGCCAACGCGATTGTGAAGCTGGTAGCCGCGGACGCGCTACCGGCTTTGATGGGGAACCTTGTCATGGGGAACCTGGTCAATCGCGATTACGAGCCGTCGCTCGCGCAGGCCGGGGACACGATCAACGTGCCCATTCCGCCGACGCTAGTGGCGAACAACATCGCCGAAGGCGGCACAGTGGTTACGCAGAATCCGAACTTGGGAAACGCGCAGATCACACTGGACACGCATGCAGAAGCAACGTTTTTGGTTCCGGACGTCACGAAGGTGCTGGCGGTGCCGGATCTGCTGAAGCTGTACATGCAGCCAGCCGTGATCGCTCTGGCGGAGCGGATTGAGAGCGATCTGCTAAGCCTGTACGCGTTGTTCACCGCCAACACTCCCGTGGGCACGGGGGGGACGGCGATCACAGAGGCGGTGGTGGACGCGGCGGAGACGGCGCTGTTTACCGCGAAGGTTCCGCCGAGCGCGAAGAAGTACCTGGTGGTGGACCCAGCGACGTATTCGACGCTGCGTCAAATCCCGCGCTTCAGCGAGTACAACTCAGCCGGTGAGGCGGGCTTGCGCGCTCTGGTGGATGGAACCGTCGGGAAGATGAAGGACTTTTATATCTTCCGTTCGCAGTTCGTGGCGAAGACGGGAAGCAGTCCGGTGACGACGCACAACCTGGCGTTTGCGAAAGACGCGCTCGGTCTGGTGGTGCGGCGGTTGCCGCAGCCGCTGCCGGGAACGGGGGCGATCGCGGAGTACGCGGAGCTTGGCAATTTCGGCATGCGGGTGACGATGAGCTATCAGCCGAATACTCTGGCACAGCAGTTCACCGTGGACGTGCTGTACGGTGTCGGCGTGCTGCGGAACACACACGCGGTGCAGGTCCGCAGTTAAGCGTCAGGAGTCACAAGCAAGAATTGGGGCGCCCGTCAGGGGCGCCCTTTGTGTTTAGGGGGGGCCCATGAATCTGCGTGAGTACTACCAGAGGATTCGCCAGGTGGAAGAGGGGTTGAAGGAACCGTTCGTGACGGTGGTGAGCACCAAGACCAGGGATGGCGGCCGGCGGGGCGTGAAGACGGTGGTGCCGCGTACTGTTGCCGCGAAGCTGTTGGTGGACGGAAAGGTGAAGCGGGATGCTGCTGACTGACGGGAGTCCAAACACGACCGAAGACTTGCGGGCATACGAATCGGCAGTGCTGAGCGTGGCGCACGCTGAGATGATTGATGTCGGCGTGAAGCTCAACCTGGCTTCAGAAGAGATCGCGCAGGACGTGCTGGAGTTTTTGCTGAACCGGACTTCGGGGACGGATCCGCGGGGAGCAGCACGACGGAGTACCGGGGTTGCCGATGTGGTGGTGACGCGGCAGATGAAACGGTGGCATGTGCTGCACACGCTGGCGTTGTTTTACCGGGATGCGTTTCACAATCAGCTCAACGACCGGTACAAGGCGAAGTGGGAGGAGTATCGCGCCTTAGCGCGGCAAGCGCGGGAGCGGACGTACCTGTCCGGCGTGGGGCTGGTAAGAGAACCGCTTCCAGCGCCCGGGGTTCCGCGGTTCGCGTACGTGGCCGGGCCGTTTGAAGCGCGCACGTATTTCGGTCAAGTGGCCTGGGTCAGTGGGCTGGGGGCCGAGAGCGCGCCGAGCGCGATGTCGAGTTTTGAGGCTCCGGAGGGGAGCGTGCCGGTGGTGGAAGCCACAAATCCGCCGGGGAACGCGGTGGGATTTCATGTGTATCTGGGACTGACGCCGCAAACGCTGGCGCGGCAGACGGGGACCGCGGTGGCGGCGGGAGACGCGTTCGTGCTGCCTGCCAGCGGGCTTGTGGCGGGCGCAGTTCCCGGTGAGGGCCAGAGTCCGGATATGTACGTGACGGGCGAGCCCGTGTTGAGGCGGGGGTAGGAGGATGGCGAGCACGGGAAGCGTCGCTGCACGAAAAGTGGTGGAGTTTTTGTCAGCGGGCGAGTCGGGCGTAAGCGCGATGATCGCGGAGATCGCCGAGGAGAGTGGAGTGGCGCTGAGTCCGATTCGGCCCGCGCAGGTGGTGAATCAAAACGTCTCCTTCGATCTGAGTGAGCGCAGCCAGGCGGTAAAGTATCCGGCGGTGCATGTATACACGGACCGGATCCGGAATCTGCTGACGGAAAAATTCCGCAGGTTTTCGGGAAAGGTGCGGACGGTGGCGGAGGTTCGAGTTTCGCAAGACCGCATCGAGGGGATTGAAGAGAAGCTGCGCTTGTACGTGGAGGCGGTGACGCGGGTGCTGGACCGGCAGAGGGGGGACTGGGGGGAAGGAGCGTTTTTCAACGGGCAATATGAGGTCACGGTCGATCCAATAAAGCACGGCGGGAAAAATTTCATTCAGGCGGCGCGGGTCGTTTTTGAAGTGGATATGTCGGTTTGAGAGGTGGAAGGGGACTAATGAGTTGTTACGTATCGTCGAACAATAATCGCGTGTACGTGGCGCTGGAGCAAGACTACGGGGAGGTCGCGGCGGTGACGGAGGCGAACCGGATTCCGGTGGTGAGACTGGAAGCCCGGCAGACGGCAGAGCCGGCGCAGCGGCGCGACAAGACGGGCAGCCGGACGTTCGTGGGGCTGCCGAACAGCCTCCGGCGGAACACGGCGTTCCAACTGACCACGTTCATGACGCAGTGGGGGGAACTGGAGGCGCAGCCCCGACAGGGTGCTCTATTTCAGGCGGCGCTGGGCGGATCGCCGCTGGTGTGGGAGGGCGGGACCGTAGCGAGCGTTCCGGCGCTGAATCAGATTGTATTCAACGGGGCGCACGGCTTGCGGGCCGGCCAGGGAGTTCGATTCGAGAGCGAGATCCGGTTTGTGGCGGCTGTGGCGGACGCAACGACGATTTTCGTAAACGCTCCGTTTACGACGCCGCCCGTGAGCGGGGCGCAGATGGGGAGGACGGTGACGTATCCGCTGGCGGCGGAACTGCCGAGCGCAAGCATATACGATGCGTGGGATCCGGCGGAGGAGGCGGTTCAGCGGATTCTGAACGGCGCCGCGATGGACGTCCTGAAAGTGAACGTGAATGGGGATTTTCACGAGTTTGTGTTCGCAGGTCCGGCGAAAGATTTGCTGGACAGCGTGAGTTTCGAGAGCGGGCAGGGAGGCTTGACGGCGTTTCCGGCAGAGCCGAGCCCGGCCGGGTTTGATTACACGATCGTGCCGGGGCACTTAGGACAAGTGTGGATGGGGACGGCGCCGCAACGGGTGCACTCGCTCACGTCGGCGGAACTGCAAGTGGGCAACCACATCGCGCTTCGGACGAGGGAGTTCGGGAGCGATCTCGCGCGCTGCATCGCGGCGGGACCGCGGTCGGTGGGATTGAAGTTTTCGATGTTCGAAGAAGGGGACGGAGCGTCGCGGGAGTTGTATCAGGCGGCGAGGCAACGATCGCCGGTCGCCGTGATGCTGCAACTGGGAGAGCAGGCCGGGCAACTGTTCGGCGCGTACATGCCGGCCGTGATTCCCGAGGTTCCAGAGTTCGACGATGGGGACTCGCGGCTGGAGTGGGTCTTCGGGAGCAGCCGGGCGATGGGGGGGGTGGATGACGAGCTGTATGTCGCCTTCGGGTGAAGCGGTCAGGGGCCATGGGCCAGGGGCCAAGGCGTACGAGAGTTCGACCTGGGTCGAGGCCGCGACGCACGGAGAGGTTCGGTACAGGATCGCGAAGGTGTCCGTGGCGCGGAGGATCGAGCTGGCGCGGCGGATTCGGGAGATCGGGCGGCGGATCGAGTTTCTAGAGGCAGGCGGCGCACAGGACAAGCTCGAGGCCATGGTGCTGTCGGCCGAGATCGACCGGGTGTACCTGGAGTGGGGCCTGGAGGCAGTGGAGGGGCTCACGATCGACGGCGAGGCGGCGACGCCGCAACTGCTGATTGAAAAGGGCCCGGCGGATCTAGCAGAGGAGATCTTGCGGCGGGTCAAAGCCGAATGCGGACTGAGCGAGGACGAGCGAAAAAACTGAGAGTCGCATTTCACTTTTTGCGCGGGGATCAGGCCCGGTGGCGATGCGACGAATGCAGGAAGCAGGGCCTGGAACGGCGCCGCCGGTGCGGCTTTCTCCCGGAGGCTGAACGAGGGGCGCGCCGGCTCGTGTGGGCGCATGGACGGACGGGAGTAGACGAGTGTCCGAAATCGTTCCTGACGCCGGCGAGTGTGGAGTTTGTCGAGAAGTATCTGGCAGGGAAGGCATTTGGCGCCTGTTGGGATTGGAAGCAGGTGGAAGCGCGGGAGGCAGAGGCGTTTCAGGTGCTGGATGAGGAGTGGCGGAGGGAGGTGGACAATGGCGGGTGAACTCGAGCGGTTGTTGATGCGGGCCATGATGCCGGTGGGTGGAAGGGATTCCATGCAGCAACTGCAGACGCTTCAGGAAGCAGTGGCGGAGGCGCTGCGAAAGACGTCGCGGGTGATTCCGGTTTCCACGGCGGAACGCGCGGAGAAAGGGAGCGGGGGTGGGGGGAGCCGGACGGGCGTGTTCGGGCCAGGGTTGCTGTTGAGTCCGCTGATTTCCGGAGTGATGAAGCTGTTCGGCGGCGGAGGCGGGACGCCGGAGCCTCCTTTAGTGGTGCGGTTCGCGCTGCCGCCGCCGGCGCACGTAAATGCGGGGGTAAGCCGAGGCGTTGCGGGGGTGTTTGGTGTGGATTCGGCGCAAGGCTGGACGTCGCGTCCGGTGATGCGGGCGGCGGTTCCACAGATTCAAGTACAGGTGCAGGCAATGGACAGCCAATCGTTCCTGGACCGGAGCGGGGACATCGCGCGCGCGGTGCGGCAGGCGATGCTCGAATCGGGCGTGCTGAGCGATGTCATTCGGGAGGCGTAGATGGCGAACTTTCCCGTGCTGAAAACGGGCGCGGTCGCACAATATCCGTCAGACCGATGGCTTGAGACCGGGACGCTCGTGCATGAGTTCGTGGATGGCTCGGAGCAGCGGTCTGCGCTGTACGGTTCGCCGGTGCGCCGCTGGCAGATCCGGCTGGATCTGCTGGATGAGGCGGAGATGTTCCGGCTGGAGGAGTTTTTCGCGGAGCAGGGGGGCGAAGCGGGGGAGTTTGTGTTTACCGATCCGTGGGATGGGATGGAGTATCCGCGGTGCAGTTTTGAATCCGGGGTGATGGAACTGAATTTCGAAGGTCCGGGGCGGGGGACCCTAGAGCTGATCGTGAGGGAGAACCGGTGAGTATGCTGGTGTTTCCGCAATTGACGACCGGGGCGGTGTCACTTTATCCGCTGCGGAGAATCACGGCCAGGCGCACGGTGGTGAACCGAACACTGGACGGGGGGCGGGTGGCGTACGCGGATCCGGACTGGGCTGAGCAGCGGTGGGAGCTGCATGCCATCGGGTTGCGCCGCGAGGAATGGGCGGGGATCGAAGCCCTGTACGAAACGGTCCGGGGCCCGCTGGGAACGTTCACGTTTTTGCAACCTGCCGGGAACCTGCTGGCCAGAAGCGAGGAGTTTGGCGCTCCCGAGTGGGACAACGATCCTCTGATTACGCTGGCGGCGGGCATCGGCGATCCGTTTGGGACGGCTCGTGCGGTGCGGGTGACGAACATGAGCGGCGTGGCGGCGGGGGGGATCAAGCAGACGTTAGCCGTGCCCGGGAATTTTCGATACGCGGTGAGCGTATGGGCGCGGGGGGCCGGGAGCTCGGGCGTGACGCTTGCGGCGGCGACCACGGGCGGCAGCGTGAACCGCATGTTTGCGCCGGCTTCAACGTGGCGGCGTTTTTCGTTGCCGGTGGCGATGGCGGAGGCGGCGGACAGCGTCACCTTCAGCGTGTTGCTGGATGCGGGGACCTCGGTGGATCTGTTCGGCATGCAGGTGGAGGCTCAGCCGGGCGTGGGGACGTATCAAAAGACGGGCGCCCGGGGAGGCGTTCACACGCGGGCGAGGTTTGCGGGGGATGGTCTTACCGTGCGCGCCCAGGGAAGCGACGTGTACGAGGCGGTGATCCAGATTGTGAGCAAGGGGAACTAGGGCGTGCCGGCCATCGATCAAATCAAGGAACAAGAGGTCACGCCGGCACCGTTGTTTCTATTCGAGTGCGTGCTGACCTCAGGGGCAGTGGAGCGCTGGAGCACGCATACGGTGGCGCACGAGGGCCAGAACTACGCGGGCCGGCTATTGCGGCACAACTTGCTGGAGCTGTGGGCCTCGGCGGAGGAAGGCTTGGATGGCGCGGCGAAGATCGCCGTGACGCTGGCGAATGCGGACTCGCATTTTTCACAAATTGAACGAGCGACGGGGTTCAAGGGCTCGCGTCTAACGGTGCGGTTCTTGTTTTACGATCTGGCGTCGGGCGCGGCAGCGTCGGAGGCGCGCGTGGTGTTTCGGGGGGTTGGGGGCGATGCGGACGAAATCACGGAATCGACGCTGCGCGTCACGTTCGCCAACCGGCTGAACTTGCAGCGGATCGTTTTACCGGAAGTGCGGATCCAACGGCGATGTCCGTGGCTGTTTCCGGCAACCGAGGCGCAAAGGCAGGAAGCGCTGGATGGAGGGGTGAAAGGAAAATACTCGCCGCTGTACAAGTGCGGATACTCGGCGGGGCTGCCGGGAGGCGCGGGCAATTTACATGGCGCCGAACCGTTCACGTCGTGCGATTATACGCGGGCAAGCTGCGCGGAGCGCGGGATGTTCGCACTGGGGCGCTTCGGGGGCGTGGAGTTTATTCCGCCGCAGATTCAGGTCCGCTCGCACGGAGAGGGCGGAACGCACTTATCGCCGCTGGTGGACAACCAGGCGCGCTACAACGACGTTGTACCGATCGTGTATGGTACGGCGTGGTATGAGCCGCCGCTGGTGTTTGCGCGCAATGACGGAAATCTCACGCACATGGAAATTCTGCTGAGCCTGGGCACGATCGAGGATGTCGGAAAAGTTGTAGTCAACGACGTGGAGATTCCGGAGGCCGTGGACGGCGCCGACATGACGGCGACAGGCTGGTACGGTCTGG
The DNA here is from genome assembly GCA_964614015.1 of uncultured Bordetella sp. Classification (GTDB taxonomy): domain Bacteria; phylum Acidobacteriota; class Terriglobia; order Bryobacterales; family Bryobacteraceae; genus Palsa-187. The sequence continues at coordinate 19,230 of CAZTKA010000009.1, forward strand.
TGACGGCGGGCGCGCGGTCGGGGGCATTTAATTTTGATTTTACGGATGGCGCGGGGAATCCGCTGGGCGATCCGTACGGCAGCATGGCAATGGCAAGCGTGGTGGTGCCGAATCAGATCAGCACGGGGCAATCGGCGCCGCGGGTCAAGGTGTTGGTGCTGGGTGTCCGTCTGGAGCGGTTCGACGAGCAGGGCGCATCGCTGGGCGAGGCGTTCACCAATAATCCGGCCTGGGTGCTGTTGGATGTGCTGCGGCGGAGCGGGTGGCTGCTGAGTGAAATAGACACAGCGAGTTTTGCAGCGGCGGCGGCATATTGTGAGGAGCCAATCGCAACCACGGATTTATACGGAAACAATACTCTGATTCCGCGGTTTCAATGCAATCTCGTGGTCCGACACCGCCGGAGCGCGGCGGAGATCGTGCGGGGGATTCGCGCGGCGTGCGCGCTGATGCTTACCTATGGTCCGGACGGCCGGCTGGCGTTGCGTGTCGAAAACACGCTTGCCCGGCAGCAGCCGGAGAAGCCGGCGGGCAGCAACAGCGTGGATCCGTTGAATGGCGGATGGCCTTCCTACGAATTCAGCGACGGGTCGGCGAGCTTTTCCGGGATTTTGCGCAAGCCGGACGGCGAGCCCGCGATCCGGCTGCATTCGCGGAGCGCCTCGGATACGCCGAACCGGCTGACCGTGGAGTTCCAGGACGAGTTTAACGAATACCAGCAGGACAGCCTGTCGCTGGTGGACGTGGACGACGCGCTGGCGACGGGACGGGAAGTGACGGCCGCCTTTCCCGCGCTAGGAATTCCGAATTTTGATCAAGCAGCGCGCGCACTGGATCTGCAACTGCGGAAGTTCACCGAGGGGAACATTTTCGTGGAACTGGAGACATCGGTGCGGGGCGTGGGGCTTCAGCCCGGGGACCTGATCACGATCACGTACATGAAGGAGGGACTGGTCCGGCAGCCCTTCCGCGTGGTCCGGCTGGTTCCCGGGCTGAATTACCAGAGCGTGCGGGTCACGGCGCAGTGGCATGATGATGCCTGGTATACAGCCGGAGGAGCGAGTGCGGTGGGAGGGCGGCGTCGAAGCGGATCGGACATTGGGTTGCCGCGGCCGCTGGTGGGCAGCCATGTGGATGAGAATGGCGTGGAGCAGTTCGGCATCGTAGAGACGCTGACGACGGGGGCCGATGGGCGGGTACTGGCGGCGCTGACGGTTTCCTTTCAGCCTCCGGCAAAGCCGCGGCCTTCCGGTGTGCAGGTACCGCTGGTAAGTCTGAGTCCGGCGATCGAGACCGCCGGCGGAACACTGAGTGGCGGCGCGACGTGGTATTACGCGGTAAGTGCGCGCGACGCCGCCGGGGACGAGAGCGGCCTGTCGTTCGCCGTCCGGGCCAAAATTCCAACCGGGACGAACACGAACATGATCCGGCTCACGGGGTTGAGCTTTTCGCCCGGCACGGCCAGTTTCAACGTTTACCGGGGATCGAGTCCGGCGAAGATGTTGCGGATTGCGGAGGGAGTGGAGCCAGCCGGGACGTTCCTCGACACCGGTCTGCCGCCGGAGCTCAAAGGGCCGCCGGATCCGAATTACGATCATGCGAACTTCTACTGGCGGCTCGAGCTGCAACCGGAAGTGAATGTGGAGACCCACACGGCGACGACGATCGGCAACTCGGGACTGGGAATGACCGTGGACGCATGGAAGGACGCGGTGGTCCGTATCACGCGGGGACGGGGCGCGGCGCAGGAGCGGCGCATTGCCGGAAACTCAGCCACGACGCTGACGGTGGACCCGGCCTGGCGCGTGGAGCCGGACGCGTCGAGCCACTTTGTGGTGGCCGAAGGAACGTGGAAGCTGGCGGGCGTGGTTCGTGAACGTCCGGCGGTGATCGAGGCTCCGGGGCGTCCGGGGGCGGCGATCGAGATTTCCGGACGCTCGGCGAACGTTCTGAACCGGGAGAGCGTGTACGAATTGAATCCGGTGACGCGCTGGCAGATCGGCAGCGGAGGCACGGGCAGCGATCCGGGGTTCCCGCCGGCACCGTCATACACGCTGGCGCCGGGCGGAAATGGAACCGTGGAGGTATCGGCGATCGGGTTCGCGACGCTGGAGAATACGTATTCGATCCAGGCGGCCACTCTGGCGCTGTTTTCCTGGAATGAACTGGGGGGCGCGACTCCGTACCGGCTGGCCAGCGGAGTCGGGGCGGCGGAGGCGACCATCGCGTTGAATGCGGCGGGTCCAGCGGTGAGCGGGACGATCCTTCAGATCGGCGGCGAAATTCTTGAAGTGATCGCGCCGGCGAACGGAGGCGCGCAGTATCAAGTGATTCGGGGCGCGTTTGGCAGTGTGGCCGGGGAGCATGAGGCGGAGGCTCCGATTTATCACCTGGAGCGAAGCATCACGGTGCTGCCGTTCGCGCGCGGATTTTTCGGAACGCCGGCGAGCACGACGTACGTACATTCGGTGTTTCTGCCGGATGTGCGCGTGGGCGCAGCGGAGATGTACATGTCCAACAGTTTCGGAAACGGCGTCGTCACGAAGACCGCCTATGGGGCGACTGCGGACCAGGGGCTGAGAACGCTTTCGGGCGGGCAGATCGCGATTCAAGTAGAAGGTTATCTGGCGGTTCAAAACAATGCGGCGCCGGCGATCGTCATTGATGAGACGCACGCGGCGCGGGACATTTCCGCCGTGGTGCGGGAGGCGCCAGCCGGCGGACCGGTCGAAATCCGCCTTCGGTTGGACGAGGCCGATTACTGCAGGCTCACGATTCCCGCCGGAGAGACGGAGTCGAATGTGGTGCATGGATTCGGGCTGAATCCGTTGACGGCGGGCGCGCGGCTGAATCTGGACATTATCGCGGTGCCAGGGGCGGCGAACACGCTCCCCGGGCGGGATCTGACGGTGACGGTGCGGTTGTGAGCCGCAAACGGGCGCGAGCGGACGCACAATGACGGCGCTACAGAAACTCCGGCCCGACAGAGATTTGCAGTGTTACTTTTTTCAGCCCTCCGCGATTGCGGCCGTCAGCGAGGCGACCAGCGCAGGATTCAAGGTGTCGGGCACCTGGCGGCAGCAGTTCGACTGGGCGGTGATCGAATGGAACCGCGACAACGTATTCGAACATCCCGCGTTCCGAAATTTGCCGGACGGAGATCTGAGCGGGCTGGTTCTGACGTACGAGGAAACGCGGACGAACTGCATTCCGATGGACTCCGACCTGTACCCGACAGTGGACTGGCCATATCTGCGGATCTGGGCGGGCGACAACGGAGACGAGAAGATCTACTATGTTCCGCTAAAAGAACACGCGACACCTGTGGAGGGAGGTTACTCTCCCGCCTACGCGGAGTTCACGTTGTCCGGGACGGCTGTGCCGGGCGATTTCATCGGGCTGGCGTACGTAGGATTGCATTACACATATCAGATCGCCAGCGGCGATACGCTGGAGAGCGCGGTGCAGGCCATCGTGGACGGGATGAATGCGGCGTGGTCGCCGCTGCTGACGGCGACGCGCGCCGGCACAACCGTCCGGGCACAGATGCGCGAGGCCGCGACCGGCGCCAACGGCAATCGCTTCGCGTTGTATTCATACGCGACGGGGGCCGCAACATGGGATTCGCCGGGGAAGACTTTTGCCGGCGGAACGTCGCCAAGCAAATGGCGGGTATCGCTCGATTTCTCCTCACTGCAAGGGAGGCTGCGCGATGCGGCGGGCGCGCTGGGCGCTCCGCAGGCGGTTCCAACCAGCAAGATCCGGAAGATGCGCTGGACGTACGCCGCGGATTTGCAAGCCGGCCAGTTCGAGCGGACCGAGTTCCGCGTCGTGGTTTCGAGCTGGACGGTCACAGGGGCGAATCGCGGCTATCAGGTGGCGGGGCCGACTTCGCGGCGGATCGAGGACAACGACGCGCTGCTGGAATATTCGGGAAATTGGTCCACCGGGCGCGGCAATTTCTCCGGCGGGTCGATTCACTTCACGCAGAGCGCCGGAGACTCGGTAAGCGTCACGTATTCCGCCACGGCGGCACATACGCTCTACTTGGGGACTCGCTATACGGACTCGGGCGCGGTCGCAGCGATCACAGTGGACGGCGCTCCGGCGGCAAGCCTAAACCTGCGCATTCCGGAAGAAGACGTACTGATCCGCTGGCGCATCGGGGAGTACGGGCCGGGCGAGCATGAGGTGACGATCATCCACGCGGGCGCCCCGGGGCAAGTTCTGTACTTCGATTTCCTGGAAGTCGCCGTTCCCGTGACGGAGCTGCCCGTGCTGCCGGCAATGCCGGAGATGACGCTGGCCACGGACTGGGACACGGATCATTCTCTCGCGCTCGCGCCGGAGCGGACTGCGTGGATGATTCACTCACTCGGATTTCATGGGCGGCAGAATCACTATGTGGGAGCACTGCTGTTTTACGAGCTGCACAATCCCGGCTCCGCATACGCAACGGGCATGGTCATTTTCAACGGTCCGGTGATTGAGAACGATGTGGTCTCCGTTACGGTGGGTCCGGCGGCAGGGCCCACGACGATTGAGCGGGTGATTCATGCAGGGGATACCGGGGAGACGCTGGCGCTTTCCTTTGCACAGGAGATCAATCGCGGCTACACGAGCATCTGGGCGAGCGCGGCGGGAAATGTTTTGACGGTCCAGGCCCGCGAGATGGGCCAGGCGGGCGAAACGATTTGCCTGGCGGCCAGCGGCGGGCACACAATTTCCGGGGATCACCTAGCAGGCGGTAACGATGGCGAATGGCTCACCGATCTGACGGCGATGCCACGGATGAACCGCGCGGCGCGCGACTGGACACGCAGCTTTTTTACGGCACTTCGGGGGTACGGAATCGACGCCGCGGCCGCGTTCAGCACGGAGTTGAAGCACGGCGACAAGTCGCCTGCGGCGGGCATCGCGCAGAGAGGTCCGGCGGGGGATCCCATCTGGCTGCCAACGCCGGCATTGCAAACCAACTTCTCTCCGGCGAGCATCGCCTTCTGGAAAGAGGTCTACGCCGGGTGCGCGCAGGTCATGGCGGAAGCAGGGCTCCAGCCGTTTCTGCAATTCGGCGAAGTGCAATGGTGGTATTTCCCGCACGACGGAGCGGGGAGGTCCTTTTCCGGGATGCCCTTCTATGACGCATGGACGACGGCGGAATTCCAGTCCCGCTACGGGCACACGATGGCGGTGTTCGCGGGCAACGATGCGGATCCGGCTGCGTATCCGGATGAGACGGAATTTCTGCCGTCGCTGATCGGCGACTACACGAACGCGATCAGTCAGCACGTGCGAGCCACGCATCCGAACGCCCGCTTTGAGGTGCTGTACCCGTTCGATGTGAATCAGACGGCGTTCAACAAGGCGATCAATTTCCCAGCGAGCGCCTGGACGCCACAGGCTCTGGAGTGCCTGAAGACAGAAGGTCTGAGTTTCACGTTTAGCAAGCGGCTGAAAGACAGCGAAGAAGGGATCGATCTGGGCGCCGCGCTGGGATTTCCGGCGTCGCAGCGGAGCCACCTGGTGGGACTGGGCGACGCCACAGCGCCGTGGCTGAAGGAGATGCGCATCGCTCTGGGCAAGGGGTTCGAGAGCGTGGCCGGATTCGCGCTGGACCAGTTCTGCTTGATTGGGTACCCGGTTCCGCTGGCGCTCCATAGCGGACGCGGGACGCGCCTGCGCGGATAAAGCCGCTACACTCAGAGGGTGACTCCGGTTGCTCTCACGATTGCCGGTTCCGATCCGAGCGGCGGCGCCGGCCTGCAGGCCGACCTCAAGACATTCCACCGTTTTGGCGTGTACGGTGAGGCGGTGGTGACGCTGATCACGGCGCAGAACACGCAGCAGGTCGCCCGAGTCGATGTGCTCGATGCCGGCCTGGTGCGGGACCAGATCCAGTCCGTCGTGGCTGATATTCCCCCAAGCGCGGCGAAGACGGGAGCGCTGGGCAACCGGGAGGTGGTCGAGACGGTGGCCGAACTGGCGGCGGATTTTACCTTTCCGCTGGTCGTGGATCCGGTGCTGCGCAGCTCGCGTGGCGCTCCCCTGCTGGACGATGTCGGCCATGCCGCTCTGGTCAAGCGGCTGTTGCCCAGGACGTTCCTGCTGACGCCCAACCTGGAGGAGGCCACGCTGTTGGCCGGATTCGGGGTCGAAGACTTGCCGGCGATGCGTCGGGCGGCTGAAGTAATTGCTTCACTTGGGCCGCGTAACGTATTGATTAAGGGGGGACATTTACGAACGGAGGCGGTGGATGTCCTGCTCCTCGAAAGCGGCAAAATTGTTGAGTTCTACGCTGCCCGGCTGGCGACAAAAAACACGCATGGGACCGGTTGCAGCTACGCCGCCGCCATCACGGCGGAGCTGGCCAAAGGGACGCACATCGAGGAAGCCGTGGGGCGCGCCAAACGGTTTATTACGGAGGCGATACGACGTGCTCCCGGGCTCGGCAGCGGCGCTGGGCCGTTGAATCACGCAGTGTGAGATTGGTGGCCCATTCGCGCCACTATTTCAAACGTGGACGCAGTAGTCTTGTCTCTGCTGGCGCCTCTATCGGCGGCGCTGCTGGTGAGCGGCCTGGACGATCTGTTTGTCGATGCCGTGTGGGCCTGGGCGTGGCTGAAGGCGCGGCTGTGGCCGGCGCCAAGCCTGTTTCCGCCCGGCAAACGGCAGTTGGAAGCGGCGCGGCAGGCTCCGATCGCGATCTTCATTCCGCTGTGGCGGGAGCACGAGGTGATTGCGCGCATGCTGGAGCATAACCTTGCCTCGATCCGCTATGCGAACTATCACATTTTCGCGGGCTGTTACCCGAACGATCCCGCCACGCGGGCAGCGCTTGAGTCCGTGGTAGCGCGTTTTTCGCAGGTGCACGTCGCCATATGCCCGCATGACGGTCCGACCTCAAAAGCTGACTGCTTGAACTGGATCTACCAGCATATGCTGCTCGACGAGGAATCCAGCGGGCGCCGGTTTGAAATCGTAGTGACGCACGACGCCGAGGACCTGGTGCATCCAGAAGAACTGCGGTGGATCAACTATTACGCGGCCCGCTACGACTTTGTGCAGACGCCAGTGCTGCCGTTGCCGACTCCGTTTTGGGAGGTGACGCACGGCGTGTACATCGATGAGTTCGCCGAGTACCATTCGCGCGACATGGTGGTGCGGAGCCTGCTGGGCGGCTTTGTGCCGAGCTCAGGCGTGGGAACAGGTTACCGGCGTGAGGCGCTGGAGCGGCTTGCGGCGAAGTCATCCAACCGAATTTTTGCGCCGGAAGCGCTGACGGAAGATTATGACAACGGACTACGGCTCAAGCGGCTCGGCGCGACGCAGGCGTTTGTTCCGCTCGCGCCGCACGGGCCGCGGAATTTCGTTGCCACGCGCGAGTTTTTCCCGCGCACCTTCGGCGGTGCACTGCGCCAGCGCACGCGCTGGACGATCGGGATCGCTTTGCAAAGCTGGCAGAAGTTCGGCTGGCGGGGCTCGCTGGCCGAGATTTACTGGTTGTGGCGCGACCGCAAGGGGCTGCTGGCGAATCCGCTGAGCGTAGCGGCGAACGCGATGTTGGTATACGGGCTGGGGACCGGGACTTGGAACCGCGCGACGCCCGCGGCGATGAAACTGGCAAGTGGGACGTTTCTCCTGATGGCGTTGCGGGTAGCGGTACGCATCGCCTGTGTGGCTCGGATTTACGGCATCGTGCTAGCCATGGGCGCGCCACTCCGCGCGGTGTACGCCAACGTGCTGAACTCCGCGGCCACGTTCCAGGCGCTTGCGAAGTTTTTCCACGCGCGGGTGCGCGGGCAGCCGCTGAAGTGGGTCAAGACGGAGCACGCCTATCCCAGCCGGGCGACTCTGCTCGCGCACCGGCAGATGTTAGGAGAGATTCTGATCTCAGCGGGTCGGATCACTGCGGCAGAGCTAGCCGAGGCGCTGCGGGATCGTGCCGTGGGCGAGCGGCTGGGAGAGCACCTTGTGCGATCGCGCAAACTGAGCGAGCGCGAGTTGTACGAGTCACTGGCGTTCCAGCAAGGTTTGCCGCTCGCGGAGCTCGAAGCGTCTCGTGTGCCGTTAGCGATCGCGCGGGCGTTGCCGCGCCGCGTAGCGGTCGAGTTTACCGTGTTGCCGTTTCGCGTCGCAACAGGTGTCCTCGATATCGCCTCGCCAGAGGCGCCCGCGACGGGGACGGCTGCCGAAATCGGGCGGTTCACGAAACTCGAGCTGCGGTTTCATTTGGTGACGCCGGGGGAGTTTCGAAGGCTGGCGGAGGCGCTGTTGTAGGCTCGCGGCGCCCCGCGGAGCCTGTCAAGCATAGCGAACCTGGGGCCACTGAATTGAGTACGCTGATTACATGCGCTGGCTGGTTGTCATCCTGTGGTCCATTCCTCTGCTTGCGCAAACCCAGGCCGACCTCATCTGGAGCGCAGGCTGGGTGGCGACGGCAAACCCTGCGAGCGGCGTCATCGCCGACGGGGCGGTCGCGATTCAAGGCTCGCGCATTCTGGCCGTCGGCCCGCGCGCCGAGATAGAGGCGCGGTTCACCGCGCCGCAGCATCTCGATCAACCCAACGCGATCCTGGCTCCGGGGCTGGTCAACACCCATACCCACGCCGCGATGTCGCTGTTCCGCGGCCTTGCGAATGACAAGACGCTCGAGGACTGGCTGCAGAATTACATATTCCCGGCCGAGGCGCGCAACGTCGACCGCGAGTTTGTTCGCTGGGGCACGGCGCTGGCCCTGCTCGAGATGGCGCTATCGGGCACGACGACGTTCACGGACATGTACTATTTCGAGGACGCGGTCGCCGAAGTCACCAGGCAGGCCGGCCTGCGAGGAGTCCTGGGGCAGACCGTGATCGGTTTTCCGGCGCCGGATTACAAGACGGTCGAGGAGCAGCTCTCGGCAGCCGAACGATTTCTTGCGGCCTACGACAGCGATCCCCTGATCACGCCGGCGGTCGCTCCGCACGCCATCTACACAACCCCCGACGAAGCGCTGAAGGCCGCGCGGGCGCTGGCCAACCGGTATGGCAAGCCGCTGTTGATCCATGTGGCGGAGACAAAGACCGAGTACGATGAGGCGCGCAGGACGCGCGGCAAGACGCCGGTTGAGACGCTGAGCAGCCTGGGAGTGCTGAACGGCTCCACGCTGGCGGCGCACGCGGTGTGGCTCGACGACGGTGACATCTCGATTCTGGCCTCCCATGGGACGGGAGTGGCGCACAATCCATCCAGCAACATGATGCTTGCGAGCGGCATCGCCCCGGTACGGAAGTTGATCACGGCAGGGGTTGCGGCCGGACTGGGCACGGACGGACCCGCGGGCTCCAACAACGATTTCGACATGTTCGAGGAGATGGACCTGGCGGCGAAACTCCAGAAAATCTCCGCCAACGACCCCAGCGCCCTTTCGGCCGAGCAGGTCTTCGCGATGGCGACCATCGAGGGCGCGCGGGCCCTGGGCATGCACGACCGCATCGGTTCGCTCGAAGCAGGCAAGCTAGCCGACATCATCAGCATCCGCACGGACGCGCCCCGAGCGGCGCCGATGTACGACGTCTATGCGCAGCTTGTCTATGCGCTGAAAGGGTCCGATGTCAGCGACGTGATGGTGAACGGCCGGATGATCGTGCGGAACCGGGTGATGACGACGCTGAATGCGCACGCTGCGGCTGATCCAGGCCAAGGCGGAAGAGTATCGAGCCAGGATCGTGGAATCACTGGCAATTCGATAGCGCCGGAGAATTGGAAACCGGCCGGGTGGTATCATCGTCCGAACGGACGGAGAAACCTATGAGCCAGGTTGCGCCCCCCAAGCATCGCCCCTTTGTTCCCGAAAACGTCACGATGACGGAATTCACGGCGCGGGCCGTGATTCTGGGATTGATCATGAGCGTGATCCTGGGAGCCGCCAACGCCTACCTCGGCCTGCGCGCGGGCGTCACGATCGCCGCGACGTATCCAGCGGCGGTGATCGGCATGGCCGTGCTGCGCATCTGGAAGGGATCCGTACTGGAAGAGAATTTGGCGCGCACCGCGGGATCGATTGGTGAGTCGGTGGCCGCGGGAGCGATCTTTACGCTTCCCGCCTTTGTGATCTCCGGCGCGTGGCCGGTGTTCGACTTCGAGCACGCCTACTGGCAGTCGACGGCGATGATGGTGGTCGGCGGCATTCTGGGCGTGTTGTTCGTGTCGCTGGTGCGGCGCGTCATGGTGGAAGATCCGTCGCTGCCATTTCCGGAGTCGGTGGCGGCCGCCGAAATCCACAAGGCGGGGCAGCGCGGCGCGGAGGCGGCTCGTTACTTATTCTGGAACATCGGTGTGGGAGCCGCCGTGCAGTTGCTGGGCGAAATGAAGCTGTTCTCCGTGGAGAAAGAGGTGACGCTCCAGGTGGGCCAGTTAGGGACGAGCACGGTGCGGTTGGGTCCGGCCGGATCGAGCAACATCGTGCAGACGGGCGGCGTCTCGACGATCAGCGGACCGGCGATCAGCCCGGCGTACTTGGGCGTCGGCTACGTAATCGGACCAGTGCTCGCCGCATTGCAATTTTCCGGCGCGTTGCTGGCCTGGGGAGTGATGGTCCCGCTGATGATGTATCTGCTGGGTCCGCGCTTGCAGGATCTGCTGCCGCCAGGCGCCGGAGAGGAGGACTGGGCCGGGCAAGCGGCGGCGGTGTGGCGCTACATTGTGCGGCCCATCGCCGTCGGCGGAATGCTGGTTGGAGCGGCGTACACACTGATCCGCATGGGGACAAAGCTGACGTCGAGCCTGGGCCGCGCGCTGGCCGAAGTGCGGCACGGAGCGCCGCCGCTTGAATCCATGGCGCGAACGGAACGCTACATGGGATCCAAGACCGTGCTGTCGCTGATCGGGGGCGTGTTCGTGCTGATGCTGGCGCTCTACGTTTATATCTCCGGCAACATCGCGGCAGGTGCGGTTGCCGCCGTAGTGATGCTGGTGGTCGGGTTCTTTTTTTCGACGGTTTCGGGGAACCTGGTGGGCATGATCGGCTCATCGAACAATCCGATTTCCGGGCTGACGCTGTCGACGCTGATTATTGCCGCGCTGCTGATGGTCGCCTTGGGCGTACGCGGGACGGAGGGTGTTGCCGTGGTGCTGGGCGTCGCGGCGGTCGTCTGCGTTTCCGCGGCGGTGGCCGGCGAACTTCTGCAGGACTTCAAGGCCGGATACATTCTGGGCGGCACGCCGCGCACGATCCAGATCGTCGAACTGGTTTCGGTGGTTCTCGCGAGCCTGCTGATGTGGTATCCGCTGTATGTACTGCACGCGGATAATATCAACCAGGGCGGCACGGGATTTGGTGATTCGCGGCTGCCGGCGCCGCAAGCGGGTTTGATGGCGGTACTGGCCCAGGGCATTGTCGGCGGCGACATGCCGTGGCCGCTGGTGATCACCGGCATGGCGTTTGGGATCGCTCTGGTGCTGGTAAGGGTCCGCAGCCCGATGCTGGTGAGCGTGGGCATGTATCTGCCGTTTTCAACGTGTTTCGCCATTTTCTGCGGCGGCATGGTTCGTGGAATCTCGGATGTTTTAAGCAGACGCGCCGGACACAATGACGCCCAACGGACGCGCGTTGAAAGCGTCGGCATCCTGATCGCGAGCGGCCTGATCGCGGGCGAGGCGTTGACCGGACTGCTGGTTGCGACCTTCCGGTTCTACGAGTGGAACCTGCCCTCGATCTTTGACGAACCTACGTACCTGGCTGGCTTCCTCGTGTTGCTCGGCCTGGCGGCGATGATCATCAGGTTGCCGCTTTCCAAAGCCGGCCGTCCGGAGGATCCAGCGCCGCCGGCGGCGATTCTGTAGACGGCGCGGCCGCTGCGCGTGCTGGTACATTGAGGTATTGTCCCGGCTTAGTCTCTCTGGCGAATCACAGTCACGCGGCGCGCCGTCCACCCAGCTTTATCTCGGCCTGGGGTTCACGACGCTGGCGACGCTGATCCTGGAACTGACGCTCACGCGCCTGTTTTCAGTTGTTTTCTTCTACCATTTCGCATTTCTCGCGATCTCGCTGGCGCTGTTCGGACTGGGCGCGGGAGGCGTGTTCTCCTACGTCGTCGCGAAGCGCGCCGTGAATCTTTCCGCGGAACTGGGGCGGTTATCATTTCTCAATTCCGTCAGCCTCGTGCTCTTGCTGTGGTTTATTTTGTCACGCCACGGCGAGATGAGCTTTTGGACGCTGGCAGGGGTGTACACAGCCAGCGCGGTGCCGTTTTTCTTCGCCGGAACCGTCGTGTCCCTGGCGATCAGCGAAGCGGTGGACCGCATCGGCCGGGCCTACTGTTTCGACCTGACCGGCGCCGCGGCCGGGTGCCTGCTGTTGATTCCGTTCCTGGACTTGTTCGGGGGGCCCAACACCGTAATCGCAGCGGCCGTGCTGTATGGGGTTGCCGCGGCGTTTTGGTTCAATCGCGCTGGCGATCGCAGTTTGCGGGCGCTGTCGGTTTTGGTGGCTTTGCTGCTGGTCATGCTGATGGTGGTGAACGGGGCGAATCGCATCTTTGACGTGCGCTGGTCGAAGGGCGAAAGAATCCCCGAGGAACGCATTACAAAGTGGAACAGTTTTTCGCGCGTGGCCGTTTCGCGCAAGGGAACGGAAGCATCCGGGTATTGGAACATCGTGATCGACGGTGACGCGGCCGCGGCGATCCCGACTTTCGATTGGGACAACCTGGGCAACCAGGAACGGCGTGACCTGCTCTACCAAGGTCCGGGGCTCGCTTACCTGCTGCGCCCGCGGGCCAAGACGCTCATCATCGGCGCAGGCGGCGGCTACGATATCGCGCGCGCGCTGGCCGGCGGCAGCCGCGATGTGACCGCGGTCGAAATCAATCCGATCATCGCGAACACCATCATGCGCGGCCAGATGGTGCGGGAAAGCCGCAGCCTCTACCTGCGCCCGGAAGTCCGCGTCGCGGTGGAAGACGGACGCAGCTATGTGCGGCGCTCGGCGGAGCGCTATCAGGTCTTGCAGGCGACGCTGGTCGATACCTGGGCGTCGACCGCAGCCGGGGCGTTCGCGCTTTCTGAAAACAATCTGTACACCACCGATGCCTTTGTCGATTACCTGGGCCACCTGGCGGAGGACGGCCTGCTTTCGTTTACGCGGTGGGGCTTCGATCCGCCCCGCGAGTCGCTGCGTCTGATTTCGCTGGCGATGGAGGCGCTGCGGCGGCGTGGCGCGATGAACGCTGCCATGCACGTGATCGCCGTGCGCGAGAAGGCGGAGGACATCGGCGCGTTTGGTTCACTCGACACGGTCCTGATTTCGCGCCGGCCGTTTTCCGCGGCGGACATCGAACGCGCGCGAACCGTCGCGGCGGAAGCGGGAATGGAAGTGCTGTATGTGCCCGGCGTGCGCGCCGGCAACCCGTTTGCCGGACTGCTGGCGGCCGAGGATCCGCGCATCGTCTGGAGATCCTATCCGTACGACATTTCTCCGGTCAGCGACGACCGGCCGTTCTTCTTCTTCACCGTCCAGCCCAGGGATGTGCTTGAGTTCGTCCACGGTAGTAACCGGAAGAGCGCGGATTACAAGCTGAACCGGGCCGTGCCGCTCCTGTTTTCGGTGATGCTCGTGAGTCTGCTGGCAACGGGTTTGATCCTGGTGCTGCCGCGCTGGCTCTTGGGTACCAAGTTGCCCGCGGAAGGCAGGACCAGCGTGTTCCTGCTGTATTTCTTCTGCCTCGGCGCAGGGTACATGCTGACGCAGCTCGCCCTGATCCAGAAGTTCATGATCTTATTGGGGCGTCCAACCTATGCGCTGACGATCATCGTGTTCACGATGCTGTTGGCGAGCGGCGCGGGCAGTTACGTGAGCGGGCGGGCGATCGCGGGCGAGGACCGCCGCCTGCGCGGCGTGCTGGCCGCGGTCGCCGTGCTGATCGCCTTGCTTGCTCTCACCTCCGGGCCAGCCGTGAACGCCGCGGCAGGATGGCCGTTGATGTTGCGTATGACGATGGCTGTTGTTTTTGTGGCTCCAGCGGCGTTTTTTATGGGGATGCCGTTTCCGGGCGGGTTACGGAGGCTGAACGAGCGCGACGCCCCCTCGGTCCGCTGGGCGTGGTCGCTGAACGCGGCTGCGAGTGTGATGGGATCCGTGTTGTCGGTAGCGCTGGCGATCTATTTGGGTCTGCGCGCTACCCTGTTGGTGGCGGCTGGACTGTATCTGGCCGCTCTGTTGCTCGTCTTTGTCACGCGAACTCCTCGCCGCGCATGAAACCTTTCGTCGTTGCAATCGCCGGGCCGTCCGGAGCAGGGAAGAGTGCTCTGGCGGAGGAGGTCGCGCGGCGGCTGGAAGGGCGCTGCGCGCGGCTGGCGCTGGACGCCTACTACAAGCCTCTTCCGCATGTGGACCCGGCCGAACGTGCGCTGCGAAATTTCGATCATCCGGATGCGCTCGATTGGCTCCTCATCGAGGCGCACCTGGAGGCGCTCGCGGCGGGCGAATCGGTCGATGTGCCGGTGCACCTGTTCGATCAACACACACGCGCGCAGGAGACGCACCCACTGGCCGCGGCCGACGTCGTCATTGTCGAGGGGATTCTGGCGCTGCATCACGCGGGCGTCCGGAGGCGCTCCGCGCTGCGCGCCTTTGTCGAGACAGACCAGGCCGAATGCCTCCGCAGGCGGATGGAGCGCGACATCGCCGAACGGGGCCGGACGCCGGAAAGCGTACTGGCGCAATATCGCGCGACCGTGGAGCCCATGACCGCGCGGTACGTGCTTCCAAGCCGCCGCTTCGCCGATCTCGTCCTCAGCGGCCAGGCGCCCCTCGCGGAAACGGGCGGTGTGCTATTGCGGCGGATCCTGAGCGGCTTGCCGTTGTAGAGCCCAGGTGGCGTGTTCGCGAACGATGGGATTTTCGTGCCGCGACAGCTCCGCAAGCGTCTTCCCGTGCGTGCCCGCATTGCCCAGCGCCACCGCAATATTCCGCAACAGCCCGGCATGCCGGACGCGCGACACCGGAGACTCCCGAAACCGTTCGCGAAAACCGGCCTCATCGAGAGCGGCAGCCTCACGGAGAGAAACCGGGACGGCAAAGAACGCCGGATCGTCCGTGAGAGGAGCTCGCGAGTTCCACGGACACACATCCTGGCAAATGTCGCAACCAAAGACATGCGGGCCGACTTTTTCCCGCAGCTCCTCGGGAATCGGCCCGCGCAGCTCAATCGTCAGATAGGAGATGCAAAGACTGGAATCGAGCGTCCAGCCGCGCCCGTCCGGGACAATCGCTTCGGTCGGGCAAGCCTCGATGCAGCGCGTGCAGGTGCCGCAGCGGTCCGGCGGCGGCGAGCCGGGTTCGAGATCGAGGGTAGTGATGATCTCGCCCAAAAAAAACCACGAGCCCAAAGGCTCATTGATGAGGCACGTGTTCTTGCCGATCCAGCCGAGCCCGGCCAGGCGCGCCAGGCTGCGTTCGAGCAGCGGCGCGGTGTCAACGCAGATCTTCGCCTCGCAGGGTTCGATCGCGCGTATTTTTTCCAGCAGGTGTTCCAGGCCGCAGCGCACGACGGTGTGATACTCCTCGCCCCAGGCGTAGCGCGAGATGCGCGCATCATCGGGGCCACGCGGCGGATCCGGCGTATTGTACAACTTGCCGGCGCAAATCACCGAGCGAGCGCCTGGCAGAAGGCTGCGTGGATCCTCGCGCAGGGCCGCGCGCTGGCCGGTGAGATATCGCATTTCGCCGGCCATGCCTTCCTCCAACCAGCGGCGGTACCGGGCGAAGTCCGCCAGCGGCGCGGCAGGCGCGATGCCCGCCAGCTCAAAGCCGCATTCGCGCGCCAGCGCCTTGACGGTTTCGGCCAGCATGAAATTTGAGTATACGGCCCCCATCGGCGACAATGTGAGGTTATGCGGGAAACATTCCGGGTGGGCCTGGTGCAGATGTCTTGCTCCACCGATCCGCAGGAGAATCTGGACAAAGCTGTCGCGAAAGCGCGCGAGGCCGCCGCGCGCGGAGCGCAGATCGTGTGCTTGCAGGAACTCTTCCGCTCGCAATATTTCTGCCGGGAAGAACGGGCCGAGTTTTTCGATCTGGCCGAATCCATCCCTGGCCCCTCGACCGGGGCACTCGCCAAAGTCGCGCGGGAGGCGAGTGTGGTGATCGTCGCTTCCTTGTTTGAAAGGCGCGCGGCGGGCCTGTATCACAACACGGCCGTGGTGCTCTCCACCGACGGATCCATCGCGGGAATCTATCGTAAGATGCACATTCCCGAAGATCCGTTGTACTTCGAAAAATATTACTTCACCCCGGGCGATCTGGGTTTCGGCAGCGTGGCGACGCCCTTCGGACGCATCGGCGTGCTGGTGTGCTGGGACCAGTGGTATCCGGAGGGCGCGCGCATCGCCGCGCTTTCAGGCGCGGATCTTCTGGTATATCCGACCGCCATCGGCTGGCATCCGGCGGAGAAGGCAGAGTTCGGCGAGGCGCAGCTTGATGCCTGGCGCACGATCCAGCGCGCCCACGCCATCGCCAACGGGATTTATGTCGCCGCGGTCAACCGCGTCGGCTTCGAGGGCCGCGCCGCGAGCGGCCTCGAATTTTGGGGAAATTCTTTTGTTTCCGATCCCTTTGGACGCGTCGTGGCGCAGGCCTCCACGGGTGGCGAGGAAATTCTGGTGGCCGAATGCGATCCGGCAAAGATGGAGGAAACGCGCCGCAACTGGCCGTTTCTACGCGACCGGCGCATTGACGCCTACGCTCCGATTCTCAACCGCTGGCTGGATTCCAAATGAAGTGGCGGATGCCCGCCGAATGGGAGCCGCATGAGGCCACATGGCTCGCCTGGCCGCACGAGCGCTCTGACTGGCCGGGCAAATTCGCGCCGGTTCCGTGGATCTACGCGCAGATTATCGGGCGCCTGGCGCGCGTCGAAACGGTCCGCATCCTTGTGCAGGACGAGGCCGCCGAACGGGCCGCCCGCCGTGTACTGCGGCAGTCCCACGTTAAAATGGCCGCAGTCGAGCTCTTTCATCACAGGACAAACCGCAGTTGGACGCGCGACTACGGCCCGACGTTCGTCCAGTCGCGCACCGGGGAAATCGCCGCCGTGCACTGGCGGTTCAACGGATGGGCCAAGTATGAAAACGCCAGTGACGACGCCCGTGCGCCGGAGTTCATCGCGCAGCGGCTGGGTATCGAACGGATCGACACCGGATTGGTGCTCGAAGGCGGCAGCATCGAAGTCAACGGGGCGGGAAAGCTGCTCACCACGCGGGAATGCCTGCTCTCGCGCGACGTGCAGGTGCGCAATCCGGGACTGGGGCGGCGCGCCTACGAGGCGGCGTTTCGAAAATACCTGGGCGTCCGCGAGACGATCTGGCTGAATCGCGGGATCACCGGAGACGACACCCACGGACATGTCGACGACCTGGCGCGGTTCACGGACGCCTCGACTGTGGTGGCGGCCGTCGAACGCGACAAAAGTGACGCGAACTACGAACCGCTGCGCGAGAATCTGGCGCTCCTGCGCGCGCGCAAGGACCTGCGCGTTGTGGAGCTGCCGATGCCGGAGCCGGTGTACTTCGCCGGACAGCGCTTGCCCGCCAGTTACGCGAATTTCTACATCGCCAACGGGCTGGTGCTGGTGCCGCTGTTCACGGACCCCAATGATGCGGTGGCCCTCGGCACGCTGCAGCGGCTGTTCCCGCGCCACGCAGTGGTGGGAATTCCGTGCCGCGATCTTGTTTTGGGGTTGGGAACGCTGCACTGCATGACGCAGCAGCAACCGGCGCCGGCCCGGCAACGCCGCTAGAAAATGAAGCTCACGCCGCCGCGCAGCGCCCGCGGCGTATTCGTGAACACGGCCCGGCGGCCGTCCGGCGAATTCACGGCGAGATATCCCTGCGCCAGCGCGTTGCGCATCTCCGCCGTCAGCTCCATGCGCACGCCGCCGATGCCGGGCAAGGGCTGCCGGGCCGAAGCATTCCAACCGGTTTGCTGGCTCATCTGGCCTGTCAAGGATACATGCGTGGGCATCAGCGAGCGGAAATCAGTCCAGCCGTAGGCCGCCGTCAGATGCGTACCCGTCACGGGAAGTTGTCCGGACGCTCGCACGGTGATCCATCCGCGGGTGGCCTTGCGCACGTGGCTGCGCAAGGAGTCGCCATCCTCGAGCGAGAGTTCCGGCGCATCGGCGACCAGAGCGCCGGCGCGTCCGGCGGCCACCGCGAACTCGAAAGCTTCGCCGAGTGTCCGTGCGGCCGAAAATCCGTAGCCGCTGCGGCGGTAATCCCCTAAGTTGAACAGCGTCCCGCGCGTGTTGAGATCCGGCAGCAAGTCGGCGGGTCCCAAGAAATCCGCGCCCGACATAAGGAACGCGGCATTCGTAACTTCCTCGCGGAAGATGGAGGCGCCGTAGCGCGTCGCCCCCCGGACCAGCTCATAACCGGCCTCGTAGTTCCGCGTACGCTCGGCCGCGGCGCGATCATCGCGGCGGGAAAGGCGCGGCAGTTGCGCCAGCGCGTTCAAGTCCTGATTTAGATCCGGCTCGGAGCCCATCGGGCGGGAAAGCAGATCCACAGGCTGCCCGCCGGAGCTGAACGCCGCTTTGACCGCGCCGCGATCTCCCAGGCTGTAGGTCGCCCGTGCGAACGGGCTGAAGAAATTCATTTTCCCGAACAGGGAAACCGCATCCAGGCTCGCGCCATATTCGAGATGCAAGACGTCGGCGAGATTGATCTCGTCGAGTGAGGACAGCGAAGCGGTGCGCAGCAGAGGCGTGTTGCCGGCAATAAACGAGCCGACGCTCGCCGGAAAATACGCCTGCCGGACGGTAAGGGAAACCTGCGGTCCGGTGAGGCCGCCCTGATGGCGCATGTATGTCGCCCGGAAGCCGGCGGAAGGCATTCCCTGGGCGGCCACATATCCGAGATTCCCGCTCACCCGAACCTTGTCCTGCCCGTAAACAGAAGTTTCCAGAGCGAAGGCGGTCCCCAGGCTTTGTTGCACGTCGCCAGTTGGCAGCGAACTGTCCCCGGCTGATAGCCTCACCACGCCGGTGGTGTCGGCGAACACTGCGGTCTCACGGCGGGCGCTGGAGGGAACCCCCCCGGAATCCCTCAACCGCAGAACCGGACGCGTGGCCTGCGACGAGCGCAAAACCCATTTCCATTCATCGCTCATCAGCGCGGCCCGCGCGGCTTGCGGACTGGCAAGTTCCACAGTGCTGAACACAGTAGCGAGGTTGATCTGGAGCAGGCTCTCCGATCCGGCCAGCACCGCGATGTTGCGGCGCAAAGCAGGGATAAAGCTCGCCAGGGTCACGCGCAGCGTGTACATGCCGGGAGCAAGGCCATCCAGCACGAAGCGGCCCTGACCGTCGCTGAGCACGCGCCGCATGGCTTGATCGTAGCGGTCGTAGAGAACGACCACCGCGCCCATCTGCGCTACGCCCGCCGCGTTCCTGACTTCGCCGAGGATTTGTCCAGGAGAGGGCAGAGGGCTCTGGGTCTGCCCCGCCGCGGCAAAAGCGGCAAGCAATCCGAGCGAAATGACGGGTTTCGCCAAGCTCATGGAAGCCCTTGTGGACTCCTGACTATATTACCTTAAATTTCGCGCTCGGGGTCAACGTCTCTCCCCCGATCTTGTCGACCACTTTCAATTGCAGCGTGTACTCGCCCGGTTCCAGATTTGCCAGCGGCAGCCGCTTCGCGATCACCGTTTGCGCCGCCGCCGCCCCTTCAATCGCGGACACTTCTTCAGTAAAGTCCAGCACCTTTTCGTTGCTGCCGTTCCTCACGATTTCATACGTAATCGTGCCTTCCGGTTTCCGCGTGGCCTCGTCCATGTCGAAGTTATAAATCTGCATGTAGATGCCAAGCGTGTCCGTCCGCTTGAAGGTCTCATCCAGCTTGGGCCGGACCTTATTGGATCCGATCGCGAACATGCCGGTGCCGATGCTTCGTGTCGGCAGCTTCTCGAGTTGGTCGGCCAGAATGAGCGAACTCGCGGAAAGAACGTCCTCTTGGAGGCGCGGCACATCCAAAGCCACGTCGTAGGTAGTCATGTTTTCGCCCACCACATCCTTGCATACGATCGTGAGGCGATAGCGCCCCGGCGCCAGCGGAAGGGTCTTCTGGTAAATCGAGGCGCCTTGCACAAGCTGGCCCATCAATTCCGCGGGACCCGTCGCTTTCACCACTTCCTCGAACGGAGGTCCGATCTGGCGGCGCGTCATGGAGGTGATCCGGCCGTAGATATTGACCACGGCCTCAGCCACTCCTCCGTTCTGCTTGAACTGCAAATCGGAGCGGTTGAACTGAATCGTGATGTTGGTGTTGACCGAGGACTCCGTGACCGGAATGTAATCCACGCGCACCTGCATCGGCAGCAGGTTGTACTTGATCGTCGAGTTCACCACCGCGTCCAGATCCTTGAACTTGATCGGTGGCGCCTTTTGCACGGCCACGTACCGCGCGTAGCGGTCGAAGACATTCATCCGGGACGTGTTCGAAAGGGGACCGGCGCCCAACTGCATGCCGGTCTGATTGGTGAAGCGGTCGGCCTTGTCGGCCAGGCCCATCTGTTCGTACAGCGTCAGGCCGGCGCCCGGGACGCGGAGCAGGGCGTCCTTTTCCGACGGGTCCCAGGTCAGGCGGTACTCGTTGGTCATCGACTTGTCGACGAACTCGAGAATCACGTCCTGGCCGACGCCTTCGATGTAGCGGTAACGCCAGCGTTCATAGGCGAAGAAAGTGGTGTTGCCGCCGCCTTCCTCAATGTCGCGAACGCCCGGCCCGGGGCTGGGATGCGAGTCGTTCTCATCCGGCGGACCGAACTTGATGTAGATCTGCCCGCGGTCCGTCTTCCAGCCCGGAATGCCGGAAGCGAAGCGGTCGTTGGCCCAAGCAATGCGGCGATAGTGCTCCTCGCGGAATTCGTTTTCTTCCGTATCGGGCGAGGGATCGCGGCGCAGCCAGAACTGTTCGATGAACTCCTGGCGCTCGTCGTCGGTCTGCAGGCGGCTGAAGGCCGTGCGTTCCTCATCGGAAATGATCCAGCGGACTTCTTCGTCGAGCCATTTCTTGTAAGGAGTCTCCAGCTCTTTCTTGAGACGTTGCTCGGCCCGGCGCTTCTGCCGTTCGGACATCGGTCTTGCGACGGTTTCGCGCTGCTGCTGCGCCGCAAGCGGCGCCAGTACGGCAGCCAGACAGGAGAGAGCGAGTAAAACCTTAGACCGCATACGGTTATCCACCTGCCCTTAGTTTACCCCTCCTGGCTGGACGAGGGCAATGGTATTCTAGCGCTTCTGGCTCTCCCCGGAGGAGGCGCTTGGGCCCTGCCACCGGTCCGCCAAGTACTCTAACCCCACTTCTTGCCGAGCCCTTCCAATCCGGCCTTGCGCAGATCCTTGGGCGTCATGGCCGCGCGGAACTTGATGTTGGCGTTGAATTGAAGAAACCACGGCTCGGCGAAGCTGGGGAGCTGGGAAGCGTCCTTCAAATCCAGCACCAGGATCGCAGTCCGGCACCCGTTGTCCTCGACGAAATACACCGCCTCCGGTTTGCAGTCCTCAAGCACAGCCTGCAGCCGCCGTCCGGCGGAGCCATCCTTGATGAATGTGTTGAAGGGTTCGAGCGGAAATTCCGCATGGGCGATAAATCGCACGATGCCTCCTAGACGCCTTATAGGCTAGATACTCTAGCGTACTTATACCACGTCGGCGCGGCCAAGCGCACATCGACGGGTTACGTCATGACTAGAAGGTCAACCGGGCGACAAGCGTACCCTGCCGCATGTCCTGCACATTATTGGGCAGAACCGCGCCGAAGCCGCCGGTCACGATGCCGCCAGAGCGCACGATGGGCGCCGTATAAGAGCCCGCGGCGACAGGCTGGGGCAACCGCACGCGGTTCAACACGTTTGAAAACTCGGCCCGGATATTCAGGACCATCTGTTCGCGGATTCGGAACGTGCGGCCGAGGTTAAGGTTCTCTGTCGGATAACGGAAGCCGCGATAATCGCGCCAGACGTTCTGCTGGGCGCCCCACTGAGCTTCGGGAATATTGGTCCAGGCTGCCGGGTTCAGCACCTGCGTCGTGCGCGGGTCGAAGCAGTGGCAGTTGATATCCAGCTCATCCGTACGAGCATTCCCGTTCAAATCTACCCAGTTGGTGGTAAACAGCGGTACGCCTGGAATCCGCTGTGCCGGGCCGGGACCGCGATTCAGCCAGCGGCTGATCGGGTTGGCTCCAAGGTTGGATGGCCGAGCCAGCACCGGAGCGCTCTGGTATTGCAGATAGACGCCCACGGTCCAGTCGGCGAGGATGTAAGAGACAACTGGGTTCCACTGGCTGAGCTTCGGTGTGGCGTACTGAATGGCGGCGCGCATCTGCAACGGCAGGTCATTGCTGGATAGATTTTTTCCCCAATCGCGGTTGAAGATGTCCGGAGAGCTCATCAAATCCAGGGTCTTCGACCAGGTGAAGTTGAAGTTGGCGGACAGGCCGCGCCACAGGCGCTGCGTGGCGGTGACTTGTAGCGAATCATACCAGGTCTTACCCAGCGGCGCTCCGGTGGGGTTGATGTTACCCGTGTACTGCGGGAAGGGCAAAAGCGACTGTTGCAGAGTCTGGGTGCCCGGGAACCCATTGTAAGGGAGTACAATGCCCCGTGCCGCCAGCGTCGACCGCTGCGTGGTGCTCAGGTTGCGGATCTGCGCGTTGAGCAGCCCGGCGTCAGTGAGATTCCCTATGGTGAAACCGTAGTGGGTTAGCAAATTGACCGACATCGAGTTCACCGGCGCCAAAGCGCCGGCGTTCCACCACACGCCACGGTTGGCGACGTAGGAAGCCTCTACCACCAGATTGCGATTGACCTCGCGCTGGATGCCGAACGACCACTGATACTGCCGGGCCGGCCGGCCGAGGTTCTGGTCGATGTATCCGGGAGGCGCGCCGACTGTGTTATTGAGAGCGGGCAGAGCCCCGGGGCTCAAATTAGGGAACACCGGGTTGTAGCTGGAAGGCACCCCGTCTTGAAGAGTGAACGGTTGGGCCTGCCCGAAGGCGGGATTCTCTCCCAGTTGATAGCTCAGCGGGTTGCTGCCCGGCACCGTGGTGACGTTGTAAACGACCCCAAAACCCGCGCGGATTACCGTCTTGCTGTCAGCCTGATAGGCAAAGCTGATTCGAGGACCCAAGGCATAGGGATAATTGTTGGCCAAGCGGCAATTGCACGTCGCCTCATAGGTGACGCCGCCTGGGTGCCCGCCCGCGTTAGGGTTGGCTAAAGTGCGCGAGAAACTGGCGATGCGGCCGTAGGTCTCGCGCGGATACCCGCCCCAATCATAGCGTAGGCCATAGTCCAGCGTGAATTTGCGCGTGATTTTCCAGGTGTCCTGGATAAACATGGCGTACTGCTGCCTGCCATACCTATAGGCCACCGGAGCGCCGATGCCAAAACTGGTTGGCCGGCCCAGCAGGAAGCTGGCGTAGGAGAATCCGGTGCTGCCGCGCGTCAGAGGCACGTCCTCCAAGGCAGGTTGATTGGTGGCAGATCCAGTAAAGCCGAACGAGCCGCCCACATGCCAGCCCGGCTGCGCAAAACTATATTGTGGATTGCCCTCGATGCGCCACTCCGCCCCGATCTTGTAGGTGTGGTTGTCCCGGACCCAGGTCAAACTCGCGTTGGCCTGCGGCTTTTGAACCATCTGTTGCGTCTGGAAAAGCGCGCCCATCGAATTCATCCCGCCCACGGCCGTGCTTACGCCGTCAAAGGTCATGCGCGGGAAGCTGCGGTTGACCCTGATTCCCTTCAACCCAATCTGGGTTAGCGGATTGAAATCCAGAATCGGCGTCCAATCCCACAGCTTGTT
>CAZTKA010000010.1:0-10908 GCA_964614015.1 uncultured Bordetella sp.
ACCCCGGAGCATCGCCATCCGACCTCTACTTCCTGATAGCCAGTGATCATCGCTATGGCGCTCCGGTGATGAAGATCGCCGAGCGCCGCGCCGCCTTGAACAAAGGCCCGGTGTATTTGTACTACTTCCGCTGGGAATCGCCGGTGGACGGGGGCCGCCTGAAATCGCCGCACACCATCGAGATTCCCTTCGCCTTCGATAACGTGAACGCAAGCCGCATGACCTCATCGAGCTCCGATGCGCCCGCGCTGGCCGACAAGGTTTCGAGCGCCTGGGTTGCTTTCGCCCGCAGCGGCGATCCCAACACCGGCAAGTGGCCGCGCTGGCCTGCCTTCAATCTGAAGGACCGGCCGACGATGGTGATCGACAACCAAAGTAGAGTGGAAAACGATCCGCTGCGCGAGCAGCGCATCGCGATGTTTCAAGCCCTGAATCTAACCTGACGCCGCCGCCTCCGCTGGGTCGGTCCAAACGCGGCGTCGCGCATTCTTCGGCGGCCTTGAGAAAGTTCAGGACCTTCGTATTCCCGACAATGTACGGAATCGTTGTTCCGGGGGCGCGGCTGGCCACGCAACGGCAGGTTGACCTTGGAGCGGTCCCAATCCGTGTGTTTGGACAGGATGATTTCTGAAAATCGTCACCGGCCGCGGCTTTCGCGGCGGCGATGTGCGCCTCCGGAGTATCTTGAGCCGCCAACGTGAAGGCGGCGAGGAACAAGCCAGGCAATACCTACATAGCGAAACCGAAGAGGGGGCCGCGCCCCCTCCGGTCAAGAACCTCCAGACTACTTCGCTCAGAACTACTGGATCTTCACAAAGGTTTCTGGACCACCACCGCCCTTGCCCTTGCCTCCGCCGGGACCTTTCCCGCCGCCCTTGCCGCCGCCGAAGCCGCCGCCTGTGCCGGCTGAGACCATCTGCCGCAACGCGGAGTAGCTCTTGCCGTCCTCCGCCAAGGTCCACTCATCGTGCCACTGCATGCCAGTCGGCATCGTCGTATCGACGACGAGCTTGTTGCCCTCCATCTTGCCGGTGGCCTTGGAATCCTTCCAGACGCCTTCGGTCATGGTGACCTCCTGGCCTTGCGTCGGATATTGACGCAGGATGACCAGGCCGTTCGGTTGCGTCTCTTCCATGAACACGACGCCGTCCTTGTAGGTCAGCTTGCGCACCTGTCCGCCTTCTTCCCCCTTCCAGGTGCCGTTGAACCTCGAGGCGTCTTGCGCCAGCAGGAACGCCGCCATGCCCAGCGCGACCATCGTCATAAACATCGCTTTCTTCACGAGTACTTCTCCTTTCGATGGAAGCATGCCGGAGGTACGTTCCTGCTCACTTCCCGACCGCTTTCCACACATCCGCCTTGGTCTGCGGGGCCGCCGACGCGTGCACGTTGATGTAGCGGTCGAAGTCCAAATTGAGCTTCTCCAGAACCGGCACCAGGGCCTTGACGTGATCGTTGGCGGGCTGACCCGGCGTCACCGAGAAATCACCTTGGAATAGGATCTTCTCCTTCGGGATATAAGCGATCATCAGGCCGTTGGAGTGAGGCGCCGGAGGGATGTGGTGCATCTCGACGATGCGCGTCCCGTCCGAGTAAACCTTCTTTTCGGAAACCGCTTCAACCTTCGCCTTCTTCGGATTCTTGGCGAGCGTGTCGTTCAGCAGCGTGCGGGGAGTGTTGAGAGCCTTCTCCAGGAATTCCTGGTTGTTCTTGTGCGTGATAATCGTCGCGCCCTCGGCTACCAGCGCCGGCAAACCACCCGTGTGATCGGAGTGAGGATGCGTGTTCATCACATAGCGGATCGGCTTGTTGGGAATGAGCTTCTTCGTTTCGGCGATGTACGCCAGGGCGCGCGCCTCGGACTGGCCGGCCTCCAGCATCATGATGTGATCCTTGAACTCCACAATCAGCGAATCGTAACTGCCGCCTCCGGTGGTCAGCCGGTAGAGCCCGTCGCCGAGCTTTTCCGAAGTGACGGTGAGAGCCGGTGCTCCCCCGCCGCCTCCGCGGCCTCCAGCCGGTGCTCCCCCGCCGCCTCCACGGCCTCCAGCCGGCGCAGGTGCCGGAACCAAAGTCGCGGCATCCTCGGGGTTCGCCCTCGCCGCGGTCACGTCGACCTCAAAGAAAGGCCATCCGCCGCGCGTCTGCACGATTTTCGCCGGGGCCATGACTCCGCCGAAATCCTTCCAGCCCGTGTAGGTGGCAAGCACGTGCATGTCACCCATGATGTTGTCGCCCAGCCAGGTCTCGACGCGGTCCACAAGGTTCCGTTCGTTCACGTAACCGTTAATGACGTAGTTCTTCCCGGAGGGCGCCGTAACCTTGGGGCTCCAGGTCAGCACATTGTAATTCTTGCCGTCCACCCTCCGCCGGCTAACGGTCGCGTTGTTCTCCGCGGCCCCCTTCAAGAAGCCCCACGGCGTCAGGTAGAACTCGACCGAACCAGCCCACGGTTGTGAGACGTCGGCCTGCTGCGGCGTGACCCCCAGGAAGAACGTTCCAGGAGTCACCGTCGTCGAGCCGCCGCCGCCGATATTGTTCGTGGCTCCCGTGGCGCGCGAGGCGGGAGCCGCCAGATCGATAACCCGCACATAATTGTTGATCGGCCGCATCGGATCATGCGTCCCCTTGCAGATCATGGCGGCGGCGTTGGCACCGCATTGCTGGAAAGCGACGTCCTTCGCCGATCCGGAATAGGTGATGGATTTCAGGTTGCCCAGTGCCGTTTGCGCATTGGCGATGACGGTCTTTGCATCCTGCGCCAGCGCGGCGCTGCCCAGGAATGCAAGGTTGATGACAGTTGCGAAAGTCTTTTTGAACACGTTTACTCCTCCCGGATCATTCTATATCCACTCTCGAGGTCTTTGCTGGACCGAGTTGCCAAACACGCGCATCCACCGCCTCGCCGCCAGCCCGGCGCCGCTTGGCAAAGGACGAATGTGGTCAAATGGGAAATTGAATTTGCCTGCCTGTCTGTCTGGTGGGCAGCGGCGGGATGCCGGCGGCGGCCACGCATGCAGAATCCACTCAACGAAAGCAGTCTTGCTTTTCCGCTGCTGGGCTCCGTGCATCTGTTCGGTATCCTGTGCGGAGTTGGAGCTGCGGCGCTCGTAAACTTCCGGCTGCTCGGCGTTCAGATAGGCGGGAGCGGTCCGGCGAGGCTCTGGAGCGAGACCAGGCTGTTAACCCTCGGCGGCCTGGCGCTAGCGATTTTTTCCGGTTTTCTGCTGTTCTCGATCGCTCCGGCGGAGTATATCACCAGCGCGATGTTCTGTTACAAAATGGCGGCGCTCGCGGCCGCCCTGGTTTTCCATTACACGCTGGTCCGGCGGGCCGCTGCGCGCGATGCCAAAGCTCCGGTCGTGGCCGTGATCGCGCTGGCGCTTTATGCTCTGGTGCCGCTGGGCGGGATCTTGATCGGATATGAGTAAAGGCCCGGCATCGTTGTGACGCTGCTCGATCGAATCGAGGGAACCGGATTCTTCACGGCCGTTCGTGATTCGACCCCAGCCTATCCCCTTCTACTGTGGCTGCACCTGCTGGCGGTGGTGGCCTGGGGCGGCATGATGCTGGCGACCGACCTGCGTCTGCTCGGCATCGGTTTCCGAAGCGACTCGGCTGCGAGCCTGGCTGGAGGGCTCCGCCGCCCCAAACGAATCAGCTTCGTGCTTGCGGCAGTGTACGGCGTCCTGCTGTTTGGAGCCAAGGCTGGGCAGTATTCTTACAATCCTTGGTTCTGGATCAAAATGGCGCTCGTCGCCTTGCTCGCCGTGAATTATCTGGTTCTGCGGCGAGGCGCCCTCCGCGGCGCGGCGGCCGGCCGGGCGAAGCTGGCCGGCGGCTTGTCGGTGGTGTTGTTGATGGGCGCGGTCTGGGCGGCGCGCGGACCGGCCACCATCAGGGACATGATGCACGCCGTGGTGGACCCCTCCGCGGAGTTCCTGTTCGAGTCCGTGCAGGTCATTGCCGATGAGCAGGGAATCCGCGAGATCTTTCCGCGTAGCGAACAGCAGTGGAACGATGTTCGGGCGCGTATCGAGGTCCTGCTGCATGCGCCGGATCTGCTCACCGCCTCCGGCGTCAGGGTGGGGCGGCCCAAGGACCAGTCCGCGATCCCGGAATACGAAAACCAGCCCGCCGAGATGCAGAAGCTGATCCAGGCGAATCCCCTGGATTTCGCGCAGCGGGCCGGGCGCCTGCGCGATGCGGCGTTGGTGGCGATGCGGGCGGCCGAGGCCAAAGATAAGGACGCCTTGCTCGACTCGCTCAACACGATCGACCGGGCGTGCGAAGCCTGCCATGTCGTCTACTGGTACCCGAACGACCCGTTCGCCGTTCAGGCCGCCCGCGAGAACGGGATCATCGAGTAGACCTGTTCGCTACTGCCCTTGCGCCAGCGTGAACGCATTCTTGCCGTCGTAGTTGCGCAGGTTCACGGTCATGCCGATCGAGAGACCCAGCCCGGTGACGCGGCCGAGCAGCGCGTTCAGCTCCTCCTGCGTGGTGCCGTTCGACATGAAGCGGCAGCGGTAAGCGTCCGTGCAGAAGGTTTCCGGAGCGCCCTCGGGCCAGACCTTGGTGCCGCGATTCGAAATCATCTCGAGCGCCAGCCCGTTCGCATTCGCCTTCTGCAACAGCGCCGCCAGATCGTCGTTCTTTTTCGACGGCCACTCTACGTAGATGTCAATGCCCACCAGATCGCGCCTGGCGGCCGGAGCCGGTGATGGCGGCTTCAACGGACGCTGCCCGGTGGTCGAATACGCAACAGGCTTCAGCTTCTCGGGTCTCTGCCCCAGGCGCTGCACGACGGCATCGGCGAACTCCTTGGTGCCCACCTTCTGCTTGCTCTTGCCCTCTTCGTAGATGTCGTAGGTGTGGACGCCATCTTCCAAGGTCTTGAGCCAGGCGTTGTGGATGCGCTCGGCCACCTGCGCCTGGCCGATGTGGACCAGCATCAGCAAAGCCCCATGCAGCAACCCTGAAGGATTCGCCAGATTCTGGCCCGCGCGGCGCGGCGCTGATCCGTGGATCGCCTCGAACATGGCCGCGCCGGTTCCGATGTTGGACGACCCGGCCAGCCCCACCGAGCCGGCGATCTGCGCCGCCACGTCGCTCAGCACGTCGCCGTACAGGTTCGGCATCACCACGACGTCGAAGGCTTCCGGCGTGTCCGCCAGCTTGGCTGCGCCGATATCCACGATCCAGTGTTCTTTTTCAAGCTGCCGATATTCGGTCCCGATCTCGTCAAACAGCTTGTGAAAGCTGCCGTCGGTCATCTTCAGGATGTTGTCCTTGGTGAAGCAGGTGACCTTCTTGCGATTGAACTGGAGCGCGTATTCGAACGCGTAGCGGATAATCTTTTCCGAGCCCGGGCGCGTGATCAGCTTCAGTGCGGTGATTTCTTCGGGACTGGTCTGATACTCGATGCCCGCGTAGAGATCTTCTTCGTTTTCACGCACGATCACCACGTCCATATTGGGATGCTTGGTGCGTACGTAGGGGTGATACGATACGCACGGCCGGATGTTGGCGTACAAGCCCAGCATCTTCCGCGTGGTGACGTTGAGGCTCTTGTAGCCGCCGCCTTGCGGCGTGGTGATGGGCGCCTTCAGGAAAACTTTCGTGCGACGCAGCGACGCCCACGATTCCGGCGCGATCCCGCTCGTGTTGCCGGAAAGATAGACCTTCTCGCCGACTTCGATGGTTTCAATCTCGAGCGCCGCGCCGGCTTCTTTCAAGATATGCAGCGTGGCGGCCATGATTTCCGGGCCAATGCCGTCGCCGTGCGCGACCGTGATCGGAGTGGGTCTGGGCATGAGTGTGGGGCTGGACATCTCGGTAAGGGGATGAAACAACCAGAATACCACGCCCTTCCGGTGGTCCCGAACAACTTTCCGCCGATGCTCGGGTTATCATCAGCAGAGGAGTGTCTTTCATGCGCCCCGTCGCCCTCGCGCTCGCCTTCACGCTGTCCGCCGCTGCCGCCGAAATCCCCGCCGGCACGCACGTGCTGCTACGGATGCAGAACAGCGTCACCACCAGGACCGCTAAGGAGGGTGATCGCGTCTATCTCCAGACCGCCAGCCCGGTCAGTGTCGAGGACAGCATCGTGATCCCTGTCGGCAGCCACGTACAAGGCGTCGTCACCTACGCGAGGCGGCCGGGCAAGGTGAAGGGCCGCGCCGAACTCGGGATTCGCCTCGAGTCGCTGATCCTGCCGGGCGGCCGCACGCTGAAATTGCAGCCGCGCGTGGCCGCTGTCGAGTCTGACGCCAACGGACAGTTCGTCTCCGAGGAGGACCGCGTGAAACAGGCTCCGAACACCGGGAAAGACGCGGGGCAGGTGGCGATCTATGCCGGGAGCGGCGCCGCACTGGGCGCGATGATCGGCCGCATCGGCGACGGTAGCGCGCTGCGCGGCGCGGGCGTCGGAGCGGGCGCGGGCGCCGCGGTCGGCCTGGTGCAGACGCTGCTCACGCGCGGCAACGAAGTCGAGCTCCGGCAAGGCTCGACCGTCGATGTGGTGTTCGACAGGCCCGTGACGCTCGAGTGAAAGCGGCCGTTCTTCGGTTTCCTCCGAACTCACGGCGCAATCGCGCGGTGATCCGGACATTCCGGCCGCACCTGCGCATACAGCCGGTCCACCAGATCCAGGCCGTGCAGCGCCAGAAAAGGCAAAATCGAATGGAGCCGTTCCTGCATGTGGCCTTCGGGATAAAGCAGCCCGCGCAGGTATGCCGCATCCGAGGTTGCGCGGGCATCGCGGCGCAGCGTCTCGCGCTCCGTTTTGCGGCGCAGTTTCTCGATCTGATACAGAATCTTGGCGCGGCTCCTGGCGGTGGCCGCCGCAAGCGTCGGATCGAAACGGTGCAACTCGCCGGACAGTGCGTCCAGCAGCCGCGCGGCTTCGGCGGAGGTTTCCGTGAACCGCCCGCGCAGCCCGTCCGGAACGAGCGTCCGCGCGATCCGCTCGCGCAGCGCCTCGGCATGCACCATGATGTCCGGCAGCGACAGGCCGAACCGTGAAAGCAATTTTTCGGCGCGTGCGTCGAGGAGGGTGAATCCGCTCCGCGGCGCCACCACCGGCATGCGCCCCAGGAGCCGGTCATACAGTACGGCGGATTGCGCGAAGTAGGCCAGCTCGCTCGGGCCGCCCACGTAAGCAACCGTCGGCAGCATGAAATCCTGCCACACCGGACGCAGCAGCGCGTTCGGCGAAAC
Organism: uncultured Bordetella sp.; assembly: GCA_964614015.1. Classification (GTDB taxonomy): domain Bacteria; phylum Acidobacteriota; class Terriglobia; order Bryobacterales; family Bryobacteraceae; genus Palsa-187. The sequence goes on from CAZTKA010000010.1 coordinate 7,222, forward strand.
CGACTCGGCCCGATCGGCCAGCGCTGCGCATTCGGAATCCTGGAGGCTCGGCGCGGTTCGCTCGCCGTGCTCCAGCAGGAAAAACAGCGACGTCTTTTCTTGGACCAGCACCTGCGCATGATAACCGGCCTCGGCCAGTTCCTTGCTGCGAGCCCGCAGCGCGGCCTTCAACTCTGCCGCAGCCTGTACCGCGTCGCGAATCAGCGGAGCGCCGATCTCGCGAATGGCCGGCTCCAAAGGATCCAGCACCAGCACGCCCACGTGTTCCAGCAGCTTCCCGAGAAGGTCGCGGAACCCCGCGCCCATCGTGACGCCGCGCGGGTACGCCCGCTCGACGATGGCGACCACTTCTTCGGCATGCGGAAATCCGGTGAGCGCACGGCGCAATTCTTCAATCGGAATCTGTTCCAGATGATAGGTGCCCGCCGGCTTGCCGCTCGGCGGAGTGTGCGTCATCAGCTTGATGGGTTGTCGCTCCGCGTTGAAAACCCAGGCGTGATTCACTTCAGCGAAGTCATGATCTTCGGTCGCCATCCAGAAGACCGGCACGGCTGGAGTGCCGCGTTCGGTAAGCGTCTTCGCGATGCGCGCGGCGGTCAGTGCCTTGTAGACTGTGTAAGCGGGCCCCGAAAACAAGCCCACTTGCTGGCCTGTGACCACGGCTACCGTGCCCGGCTGCGCGAAGCGGGCCAGCAACTCACTGGCCGGATTCTGCCGCGCCAGAGCGCTTGCCATCGCGGCCCGCCGTGCTTCCGGATAGCGGATCTCGCGCGCGGCGGCCGCCAGCGAGTCCGCCTGCCAGGGATCGTGACGGTAGAAACGGGCCACGCGTCCGAAGTCGTAGCAGAAATCCGCGAAGAGCTTGGAGGCGCCGGGAAGGTCTGTGTGTCGGATACAAACTTCCAAACGGTCCAAGCGTAGCAGATGCAGCCCGGCGTTCGCAAAAACGCCAGGCCGCCCGCGCCCGCGCCATGTTACATTACGCGAAGTGGGAATCCCGGCGACCATAACGACCCCGGCGCGTAAGGTACTGGAAATCGAGGCCCAGGCGATCCTGGCCGCCGCCGCGCGCCTCGAACCGGCCCTGTCGGCTGCCGTCGATGCGATCTTTTCTTGTTCGGGCAAAATCATCGTCACGGGCATCGGCAAGTCCGGTCACGTGGGCCGGCAGGTGGCCGCGACCCTCCAAAGCACTGGAACTCCGGCTGTGTTTCTTCATCCGGCGGAAGCGGCGCACGGCGATCTCGGAATCTGCCAGCACGGCGAGCCTGTGCTCATGATCTCGAAGAGCGGCTCGACGCCGGAGCTGATTCAGCTTGCCCGCGCGCTGCGCGAATTCGGCGGCGTCTTCGTGGGAATCCTCGGCAACGGATCCTCGCCGCTGGCGCACGAAATGGACATCGTGCTGGATGCGAGCGTGCAGCGCGAAGCCGATCCGGAAGGTTTTGTGCCTTCCGCCAGCGCTGCCGTGGCGCTGGCGATCGGGCACGCGCTGGCCATCGCGTTAATGCAGGCGCGCGGTTTCACCGCCGGCGACTTCGCGCGATTGCACGCCGGCGGGCAGTTGGGCCGGAATCTCAAGGTCCGCGTGGAAGAGGCGATGCATTCCCGCGATGAGGTCGCCTGGGTCAGGCCCGAGGATTCGCTCAAGGAGGTCGTCATCGCCATGTCGCGCCGCCCGCTGGGTGCCGCCTGCGTGCTCGCTCCCGACGGCCGCCTGGCGGGTCTGATCACCGATGGCGACGTGCGCCGCGCCCTCCAGGCCCACGACGATATCCGCATGCTCACCGCCGCGTCCGTGATGACGCGCTCGCCGCTCACGGTCGCGCCGGCGGCCCTGCTGAACGAAGCCCTGCTGGTTATGGAAGACCGGCCTTCGCAGGTCTCCGTGCTCCCCGTGGTCGACGCATCCGGCCTCTGCCTGGGCTTGCTGCGGCTGCACGATATTTATCGCGTCAACCCGGCCATCGAATAGCCCTTGCTCACATAGGCGTTTCCGGTTATGTAGAACCGCAAGGGCCAATCGGCTGCGTGGCGGATGCCGATGCGCGGCGAGACGCCGATGGCGAGCGGCGCCTGCTGGGCCGGCTCGCACACGCGCAGCGCGCCGCGCCTCAGGTCCGCTCCATAGTGCCGCCGCGTGATCCCGAGCGCCCGCGTGAGTTTGCCCGGGCCATCCGTCTTCATGGTGATCCCTGAGAGCGGCTCCACCGCGCGGATCAATACGCAGCCCGGCGTGCCTTCCGGCCCCGTCACGATGTTGAGACACTCGTGCATGCCATAGATCAGATAGACATAGGCATGGCCAGCAGGTCCGAACAAAACCCGAGTGCGCGGCGTCAGCCCGCGCGAAGCATGCGCGGCCGGATCGTGCTCGCCCAGGTATGCCTCCGTTTCGACGATCCGCGCCGAGCGCGCGCCGTGCACCAGAATCTTGCCCAGCAGGTCGCGCGCCACATCGGCCGCCGGGCGTTCGTAGAAGCTTCGGGGAAGCGCGCGGTTACATCTCAAACTTGCCGTTGAACACCATGTCCTTCAGCTTGAATTTCTTCCGCACCGTGACCTTGCCGAGCTTGCTGATGAACTCCAGCTCGTTGTCGGCGGGGCTGATGCCGGCGCTCTTCGGGAACACGTAGTACAGATCGAAGTTCCCGCCAAATCCGCGGCCGCCGCCAAAATTGCCCGCAGGAGGAGTAAAACCGCCGCCGCCCCGCCCGCCCCTGCCTGCCGGAGCCGCCGGGGCCTCGCCCGCTGCCGCGGGCGCTGCACCTCCGCGCGCTCCCGGCGCGGGCGCAGCGCCCATCTGAATATCGGACGGCTTCAGATCGGGCTTGTTCTTGATCTTGATCACCGTATCGGCGATGAGCTGCGCTTTGTTCGACGCGGCCTCGCGTACCGATCCCGGCAATCCTGTCACGCGCAGCACGTGCACGTCTTCCTGGCGTTCGATCAGCGCCCTGGCCTGCGGCGAGGTGCCCACTTCGTTCTTGAACTGCGCTTTGGCCAGCGCCTGCCGCACGGGCAGTGCGGTCTGCCACACGAGCGTGACCTGAGCTTCCAATTCGCCCATGATCGGACCCTTGGCCTCGTCGTTGGCCACTACGCCGCGTTCGCCGGTGCGAACGCCCATCCGGTCTCCCCAGGGAGAGTCCTGGATGATCTTTTGAATCTCACTGTCGGTCCACTCGGTGAATGGTTTGGTATCCCAGAAATTTGCTGCCCAGACCGAGACGGCGCAGAGCAGCACGATGGCGAAAAGTCGTTGGAGCGGCATGTTCCGTACCTCGGACACAGTTTACATCATGGGCGCTACGTGCACCGCAAGGGCCCCTTTGCCCCAACTGGTCTGGCGGCCGACGCCAGTCCACTGCGCGGCCATCAGGTACGGCACAAACATGGCGAGCTCACCCTCGTAGCGGGCTTCGCCCACGAATCCACCAAGGGAGTGCGTCTGCCCGGTCGCCCGGCTCCTGCGCGTGGTTTCCACCTGCCGGATGCGGCGCCCGGTCATCCGGACGTCAGCGGCGCGCGCTCCAAAGTCTGCGAAATCGATCGAGAGCGGACCTTCACCGTAAAACTGCCCAAGCGCGCTGATGCGGTCGCGGATGCGCGCGGCAAGCACGCCGAATTCGGGCGATCGCGCCAGACCGCCGCCAATCTTCAACTCGGTGGGGGTGAGAAATTCCA
>CAZTKA010000010.1:10918-16509 GCA_964614015.1 uncultured Bordetella sp.
GGACCGGGCGGCGGATCGAGCGTCAGGACCATGGGAGCGTCGGTGCCAGAAACACTGGTCAATTCCGCGCCGCGCAGGGCGCCGAAGGCGGCGCACAGCCGCGCGGTCCACGGCTCGCGCAGATCGAACAAGTGGAAATCGAAGCGGAATGTGTCGCCGGGCGCGAAAGTGCATCCGCTGAGATGCTCGGCGCGCAGCACGAACGGCCGTGGCGGCCGCGCGAATCCGCTGGGACCGGCGTCGCTGGCGGGCGCGAAAAATTTCGCGTAGGCGGAGCGGTCCTGCTTGTACAATTCCGATCCGAGCACGCCGCGCAGCAGGTTCGCGGCAGGCGTGGGGAAGCGCACAGTTTCCCGGGCGGCGAAGTGAAAACGCAGCGGGAAAAATCGAAACCGCACGCCCCATTTTAGCGGCCTTGCCCGGCGGCTCCGGCCCTGCGGCGATTCCGGCGCGGGCCGCCACAGGCTGAGCGCCGCGACACAACCTCCGCGCCTGTTGCCGTACACTGAACTTTCGCCCCATGCGGTTATTCACCGGCATTGACATCCCTCCGGAGATCGTGACGCACCTGTTGCAAGTGATGGAGGAACTGCCCAAGCTGCCGGGATTGCGTTTCCTTTCGCCTGAAAAATTGCACCTGACGACAACCTTCATCGGCGAGTGGCCGGCGGAGCGCCTCGAGGAGATGAAGCGCGCGCTCGCCGCCATCGCCGTGCCCGGGCCCATCGAAATCCGGCTGGCGCACTTGGGCTGGTTGCCGAATCCGCGTTTCCCGCGGGTGCTCTACGCCGGCGTGTCGCCGAATGAAGCCCTCCGGCAACTGGCCGAGGCCACCACGCGGGCCATCGCAGCCCTCGGCCTCGAGCCGGAGGAGCGCGGCTTTCATCCGCACGTGACCCTGGCGCGCGTGAATGGGCGGCCCAGGCTGAACGCGCCGCCCGCCGACGTGGGTGAAATCGGCGTCTTCCAGGCATCCTCGTTTTTTTTGTACTTGTCCGCGGACGGCAAGTACACTAAGCTACAGGAATTCAAACTGCCCGCATCATGACCGGACTGCTCGGAATCCTCATCGCATACCTGCTTGGCTCGATCCCTTTTGGCTACATCCTGACGCGCCTGGCCACGGGCCGCGACGTGCGCGCGCACGGCAGCGGAAACATCGGCGCCACCAATGTCGTGCGCGCCGCCGGACGCCGCCTGGGGCTCGCCACGCTCCTGCTCGACGCCGCCAAGGGGTACCTGGCCGTGTGGATCGCCGGCCGGCTCACGGACGGCTCGCCCGGCTGGATGGCCGACGCCGCGCTCGCCGCCGTCGCGGGCCACGCGTTCCCGTTGTTTTTGAAGTTCCAGGGCGGCAAGACGGTGGCGACGTTCGCCGGCGCGTTTCTGTATCTGATGCCGCTGCCCCTGCTGGCCACGGTGATCGTGTTCGTGATTACAGTCGCCGCCACGCGCTATGTTTCCGCGGGGTCCGTGCTGAGCGCGGCGATGTTTCCCCTCGGCGCCTGGCTCATCCTTCACCCATCGCTCGCCGAGATGATCGTCGTGATTCTGGGATGCGCCTTCATCGTGTACCGCCACTGGCCGAACCTCGAGCGAATCCGCAACGGAACGGAACACAAATTCCGCTGGAGGAAGCCGTGAAGCTTGCCATCATCGGAGCAGGCAGTTGGGGAACGGCCCTGGCGGTCGTGCTCGCGCCGGGGTTTGAAGAAGTGCGCCTGTGGGTGTACGAAAGGGATCTCGCTGCCCGCCTGGCGCGGTCGCGCGAAAACGACGTGTTCCTTCCCGGCTTTCTGCTTCCCTCCAATGTCGCGCCCGGCTGCGATCTGGGCGCTTCGGTTGCGGGCTGCGCGATGGTGCTGGGAGTGATGCCGTCGCGGCATGCGCGCGGATTGTATAAGGCGCTTGCGCCGCACCTCGATCCGTCCATGGTTATCATCAGCGCGACGAAGGGTCTCGAACAGGATTCGCTGCTGCGGATGTCTGAGGTGATCGAAAACGTTTTGCGGCCCCGATTTCAGGCCCGCGTTGCCGTGATCTCCGGACCGACCTTCGCGCGTGAGGTCGCGCGCGGCGATCCGACTGCGCTGGTAGTGGCCTCGAAGGACGCCGATACCGCCCGCCAGGTCCAGTCCGCGTTCTCCGGCCCGACCTTCCGGCTCTACACGAACGGCGATCTGGCGGGCGTTGAACTGGGCGGCGCTCTGAAGAACGTCATCGCCATCGGCGCGGGAATCTGCCATGGCCTGGGACTCGGCAGCAACACGCAGGCGGCCCTGGTGACACGCGGGCTGGCCGAGATCACGCGCGTCGCCGTCGCCGCCGGAGCGCAGGCCCGGACGCTCGCCGGCCTGGCCGGACTCGGCGATCTGGTCTTGACCTGCGGCGGTGCCCTGAGCCGTAACCGCAAGGTCGGGATGGAGTTGGCCGAAGGCCGGCCGCTGGCCGAGATCACAGGCTCGATGCGCATGGTGGCCGAGGGCGTGGAGACCTGCGACGCGGCCGTCGCGCTCGGGCGCAAGTACAACGTCGACCTGCCGATCATCCAGCAGATGCACGCCGTGCTGCACGGGTCGAAAACGCCCCAAGCCGCGCTGCGGGAATTGATGGACCGGTCGCTCAAAAGCGAGTAACGCATTTTCGTTCCGGCCCGTCGAAACAATGTCGAGGGCTATGGCCGGGTAATGCCGCAACTTTTTCCGCGACCACGTGTTCCAAACGATATGGAGGCTGTTGCCAGCCTGGAACGCGATGCCCAGTTGATGTTGTGCGTCCGGGAGGGCGACGAAACCAGCTTCGCGCTTCTGCTCGATCGCCATCGTGCGCCAGTCGTGCATTTCCTGTACCGTATGGTGCGGAATCAAGCCGTGTCGGAGGAACTGGCGCAGGAGGTTTTCTTGCGCGTGTACCGGAGCCGGGCGAGTTACGAGCCCACGGCGAAGTTCACGACGTGGCTGTTTCGGATCGCGTCGCACCTGGCTCTGAACTGGCTGCGCGACAACCGCAGGGAAAAGAACCGGCGGAGTCTGGATGCGGGCGTCGAGGACGGCGAGGGTTCCCGGATGGAACCGCAAGTAGCCGACACGGCTCCGAGCGTCGAACAGGAGCTGTGCAACGATGTCCGCCTGCGGGAGGTGCGCGCCGCGATCGAGTCGCTGCCGGAAAAACAGCGTACCGCGGTGTTGCTCCATAAATACGAAGGGCTGGGCTACACTCAAATTTCGAAGGTGCTGGAATGCTCGGAATCGGCGACCAAATCGCTGCTGTTCCGGGCCTATGAAACTTTGCGGGCGAGACTGGCGCACTTGGCGTGAGGGATGTTATGACCTGCTTGCGTGAGAACCCGAATGGCGCGGATCTCTTGATCGGATATCTGGAAGGGACACTTTCGCCGGAAGACCGCTCTGCGCTTGACCAGCATGCGGCGGCGTGCGCCGAGTGCCGCGGCTTGCTGGCGGTGCAGCAGACTTTGGAGGACGAAGTTCCGGAAGTTTCCGCCGGTTTCGACGCGCGCCTCTACGCACACATTCGGCACGATCGTTGGAGCGCCAGGTGGCGGCGCCGGCTGTGGCGCCCGCTGCTTCCCCTCGCCGCGGCTTCGGCGATTCTTGCGGGGACGTTGTGGGTCCGGATGCCCGGGCCCGAGGCTCCGGTGGATGATCCGAAGCAAGCGAGCGTGGACCGCATCGAGATCGAGCAGTTGGAACAGGTTCTTGACGACCTGGAACTCCTGATGCCCTTGCGGGAAGAGGCTCTGTAGTCTTGTGAAACGCTTCGTGCGTGGAGTTGCGTTGGCATGGATGCTGCTGCTGGCGAGCAGGCAGATCTCGGCGCAATTCCCGGGCGTGGACAAAGGCGCGAAGGCGGGCAAGCGCAGCGTGCTGCCTCCCAACGGAAAGGCTAAGGCCAAGCAGGCCAAACAGCAGGCGATCCTCGAGCGCTTTCTGCAAATGTCCCCGGCCGAGCGGCGGCGCGCCCTGGCGCAATTGCCGCCCGACCGGCGCGAACAGATTCTGCGCAGGTTGAACGCGCTCGAGCTCCTCTCCGATAATGAACGCCACATGCTGCGGGGCCGCTTCGAAGCGTTCGCCGACCTAGCTCCGGACCGCCGCCAGGCCGTGCGCCAGGAACTGCAGCAACTCCGCCGCCTGACGCCCGCCGAGCGCGCCGAACGTCTGGCCAGCGCGGTTCTACGCGAGAAGTTTTCCGATGAAGAACTCCGGTTGTTGGAAGAAGTAGCCGACGGGCCTTGACGGCCTCTCACCCCTGTTGCTGCGACACCGCTGCCGGCGGAGTGGTTCTGAAGACCAGCCCGTAAAAATTCTTCACCGGTTTCCGATGCGCCAGCGCCAGCATGACGGCTGTAACCGTCACGCTGGCGAGAATGACCATGTAGGCAAAGTCGCGAATAGCCTCCGCGCCTTCCAAGCCCCTCTCCACCGGGATGCCCGCCAGCACTGCCGACACGAGCCCCTTGGGTACCAACAGTGACGCTGCCACGCGGTCCTGCGCCAACCCCTGCCCTGGAATCAGGGCCCGGACAATGATCAGGCGCGTGGCGTACAGTCCGGCGCAGAAGACCAGCGCCCATCCCAGATAGCCAACGTCGCGAAAGCTCATGGAGGCTCCCATGTAGACGAAGAAGAAGGTTTTCAACAGGAACAAAATTTCATTGAAAAACGAGATGTCGCCTTGTTCCAGCGTGCCCGGCTGTTTGCCCCCGAGAAATGTCAGCCGCCGCCACGGCAGATACTCGTGGTTGGTGAGCGTCGCTCCGAACGCGAACGCGGTGATGGCTCCGCTGTAACCGAGTTCGTCGGCTATGCCATAGAGAATGAAGACGAAGGCTAGTGTGGTAAACGCACTGTTGGGGAACTGGCGGACACGTTCAAGTACGAGCAGCCACGCGAAGCCTCCCAGGACACCGATGAGGCAGGCCATCAGCATCGAGGCAAGGATGTCTCCGGCGATCTGGGCCGGAGCGATGTTGCCGGAGTCCGCTCCCTGGACCAGGCTCAGCAACACGACGATGCTGAGCACTTCTCCAATAGCGGCTTCCATGACCAGGGCAGTGGATAAGGGCTGCTCGATGCGCATGCTCTTCAATAGCGGAATCACCACGGAGACCGACACGCCTCCCAGAATTGCGCCACTCATCCAGCCGAAACTGTGGGAAAAGCCCAGGCCGTAGACTGAGACAAGGAACGCGACCGTGAACGCGGCAAGGAAGGTCGGGAAGGTCAGGCGCACGGTCGGCCCGACAGCGCGCGCCAGCACGGGCGGATCGATCGTGATGCCGCTTTCAAACAGGATCACGATGAGCGCCAGCGTGCTCATCACGCTGCCGACCTTGCCAAAGTCTTCCGGCGTGATGAGGTGGAACGCGGGGCCCAGCAGCAGGCCAAGGGACATCAGGAGCAATACGTCCGGAATGCGCGTTCTCCAGAACAGCGCGGTGAAGAAGTGCGCCAGGAATACCAGGACGCCAATCGCTAGAATAGCCCCCGCCACAGTTTCAATTGTACTCGGCGAATCCCGTTTTACCGCGCCGGAGGCATTATCCTACGGCCTTGCCGAGCGCCTCAATC
>CAZTKA010000010.1:16519-42850 GCA_964614015.1 uncultured Bordetella sp.
CGCGGGCACCACTTCGAACAGGTCGCCGACGATGCCATAGTCGGCGACCTCGAAGATCGGTGCGTGAGGATCCTTGTTGATGGCCACCACCGTCTTCGAGCCTTTCATGCCCACCAGGTGCTGGATGGCGCCCGAGATGCCCACCGCGATGTAGAGCTTCGGCGCGACGGTTTGCCCCGAGCTGCCTACCTGGCGTTCCATCGGCAGCCAGCCGGCGTCGCAAATCGGGCGCGAGGCGGCCAGTTCGGCTCCCAGCGCCCGCGCCAGTTTTTCCACGAGCGCGATGTTGCTCTGCTCCTGAATGCCGCGGCCGACGGCGACGATGATCGGAGCCTGCGTCAGGTCCACCGCGCGGGCCGATTCGCGAAACGGAGCCTCCGCCTTCTGACGGATCATCGAGGCGTCGATCGCGGGTGCGAAGATTTGCGGCGAGGGAGCGCTGGCCGCACCGGCTCGCCAGGCTCCTGCCTGCACGGAAACGAAGTGTGGGCCGGCACCCGCCGCGCGCACGTCGGCGTTGAACTTGCCCTGGAAGAGCTGGCGCACGAAAACCGGACCGTTGGCCTCGAACCGGGCTGCGATCACGTCGCTGATCAAAGTCTTGCCGAAACGCGCCGCAAGCTTCGGCGCGTAATCGCGCGTCTGATACGTGTGGGCGAAGACCACCAACGTGGGGTGCTTCTCGCGGATCAGTTGTTCGTATGCCGCCGTATAGCCGTCGGCCGTGTACGCGGCCAGCAGCGGGTGCTCCGCGGCGCAATACTCCAGCGGAAGCTCCAGCGCGGCAGCGAATTCGCGGCCGGCGGCCAGGGCTTCGCCCGCCATGCGATGCGCTTCGTGAACGACCAGAACACTCATAGCAGGCGGGCCTCGTGACGGAGCTTCTCGACCAGATGAGCGGCCGCCGCCTTCGCATCACCCTCGAAGATCTGCGCCTCCTTCGTCTTCTGCGGAGCGTAAATCCTCTCGATCGCCGCCGTGCGCTGGCCCGCATCCGGGGCCGCGATCACGCGGACTTCCTTGGTCTTCGCCTTCTTGATGCCCATCAAGGTCGCGTAGCGCAGTTTGTTCAGGCCGCTCTGAATCGTCAGCACCGCGGGCAGCGGCATTTCGATGTGCTGGAACCAGCCATCCTCGAGCTCGCGCTTCACTCGCACGGCGGAGCCATTCACCTCCACGCGCATGATGATGGTCGAATGCGGCAGGCCCAGCAGCTCGGCCAGTACGACGCCGGTTTGGCCGTAGCCCAGGTCGTCGGATTGCAGGCCGGTGAGGATGAGATCGGGGCGCTCGGGTTCGAGCGCCTGCGCCAGCAGCCGGGCCACTCCCAGCGGATCGGGCAAGCCGGCGTCCTCGGTCTGGACGTGAATGGCGCGGTCGGCGCCCTTGGCCAGGGCTTCGCGAATCGACTGGCCCGCACGTTCCGGACCGGCGCACACCACGATCACTTCGCCGCCGTGCTTGTCGCGCAACTCGAGCGCCTCTTCGAGCGCATACGCATCTGGCTCGTTGATCTCGAAGCTGAGGCCGGACTCCTCGATCCACAGCCCGGATGCGTTCACCCTCAGCGGCGAGTCCCGCATCGGAACCTGCTTGATCGCCACCACGATCTTCACAACCGGCCCCTGGCTGCTGGCCCTTTCCTCATTCCGGCCTCTTGAAGATGAGGCAGCCGTTGGTGCCGCCGAATCCGAACGAGTTGGACAGGGCGTACTCGATCGCCATGGGCCGCGCGACGTTCGGCACGTAATCCAGATCGCATTCCGGATCGGGGTGATCCAGGTTAATCGTCGGCGGAGCGATCTGATCGCGGATCGCCAGCACAGTGATGCCGGCTTCCAGCCCGCCCGCGCCGCCCAACAAGTGCCCGGTCATCGACTTGGTCGAACTGATCGCCACCTTTCCCGCATCCTCACCCAGCAGGCGTTTCATGGCCGCCGTTTCGATCCGGTCGCCAAGCGGCGTTGACGTTCCGTGGGCGTTGATGTACTGGATCTGGCCGGGCTGGATGCCCGCGTCGCGGATGGCGTTGCGCATCACGCGAAACGCGCCGTCGCCATCCTCGGAAGGCGAGGTGATGTGATACGCGTCGCCGCTCATTCCGTAGCCCACCATCTCGGCCAGGATCGGAGCGTCACGCCGCAGGGCATGCTCGCGTTCTTCCAGGATCAGAATCCCCGCGCCCTCGCCGATCACGAACCCGTCGCGTTCCAGGTCCCAGGGGCGCGAGGCGCGCTGTGGCTCGCTGTTGCGCTGCGATAACGCGCGCATGGCCGCGAACCCTCCCACGCTCATCGCGGTGACCGCTGCTTCGGTGCCGCCGCATATCATCACGTCGGCATCGCCGCGCTGGATCAGCCGGTAGGAATCGCCCACGGCGTGTGCGCTGGTGGTGCAGGCCGTGGCCGTTGCCGAGTTCGGCCCCTTGGCTCCCGTGCGGATCGACACGTGGCCCGAGGCCAGATTGATGATCGTCGCCGGAATGAAGAACGGGGAGATGCGCCCCGGCCCTTTTTCGAGAAGGTTGCGGTGCTCCCGCTCGATCACCTCGAATCCGCCGATGCCGCTGCCGATGTAGACGCCCGTCATCTCGGCCTCCTCCGGCCTCACCTTCAGGCGCGCGCTTTCCAGGGCGAAATCCGCCGCCGCGATGGCGAACTGGATGAAGCGCCCCATCTTCTTGATTTCTTTCTTCTCGATGAACGCCGCCGGATCAAACCCCTTCACTTCGCCCGCGATCCGGCAGGCGAACGCGGAGGCGTCAAAGGCGGTGATCGGCCCGATGCCGCTCTGGCCGCTCTTGATCGCCTGCCACACCGGTTCGGTGCCAATGCCCACCGAAGCAAGCATGCCGACTCCGGTTACTACGACTCTACGTTGCAATAATGGGGCTCCAAAAAAGGCGGGCTTACTTCTTGGTTTTCGCCGTGATGTAGTCGATGGCGTTCTTCACCGTGACAATTTTCTCGGCATCCTCATCCGGGATGTCGAGGGAAAACGCTTCTTCGAAGGCCATCACCAATTCCACGATATCCAGCGAGTCGGCGCCAAGGTCATCGACAAAGCTGGCGGTGGGGTCGACCTGGGCCTCATCCACGCCCAACTGCTCGACGATGATCTGCTTTACCTTCTGCTCAATGGACATGCATCTTCTCCTTGATCCAAACTGTAGATTCTAGCATGGCCCGCGGGCATCCATAATAATGGAAAGCATGACGCTGCACTCCGAGCGGTTGCTGGACCATTTCCGCAACCCCCGTAATGCCGGATACTTACCGCCGCCCGCGGTGTCCGTGGACATGACGAACCCCGCTTGCGGCGACTGGCTGCGCCTGTCGGCGCGATTCGAGAATGGCTGCGTCGCCGAGGTCCGCTACCAGGTGCGCGGCTGCACGGCCTCGATCGCGGCCGGATCGGCGCTGACGGAGTGGATGGCCGGAAAATCGCGCGCGGAATTGCAGGCGCTGAACACGGCTGTGATCGAGAACGCCCTGGGCGGACTGGAGCCGGCCTCGAAGCACGCGGCGGTGTTGTGCGTGGATGGTGTAAAGAAATTGCTCAGCATCTGAACGGCGGCCTTCGCACGGAACTAAACTGTAGACATGGCCGGCGCGAAGACTCTGCTGACGGCCGAGGAGTCGCCGGTTCCGTTCTCCGACGACCGAGCACGAAACTCTTCGGCCATAGGATAGCGCGCGGATGCAAGAGAAGGCTTCGCGCAAAGACGCCAAGCCGCTAAAAAGATTAGGAAAAGAAAATTTTCTGGCGGAGTGATTGTATCCTGGTCCTTAGTGACTTCGTTCGACTTTCGTCCCCGTACCCGAGTTTTGTTTGGCGAAGGAGAGTTCGCCCGGCTCGGTGAAATCGCCCGCGAGCTGGGCGGCACGCGCTGCTTCATCGTCGCCGACCAAGGCATGGTTGAGGCTGGCTACGCGCAGGAGGCCGCGCGCTCGCTCAAAGCGCGGCGCATGGCTGTGCAATCGTTCCACAACTTCACTTCCGATCCGACCTCGGAAATGGTCGAAGCGGCCCGCGAATACGCCGCGCCGCATGGGACCGATCTGATCGTCGCCGTGGGCGGCGGCAGCACCATGGACTGCGCGAAGGCAGTCAATTTCCTGCTGACGAACGGAGGCCGCATCAAGGACTACTGGGGCTACGGAAAAGCCACGCAGCCGATGCTGCCGATGATCGCCGTGCCCACCACGGCGGGAACCGGAAGCGAAGTGCAATCGTATGCGACCATCACCGACTCGGAAACCGGCGTGAAGATGGCCTGCGGGGACCGCAAAGTCGTGTTCCAAATCGCGATTCTGGATCCCAAGCTGACGGTAACGCAGCCGCCGGCGCTGACCGCGGCCGCCGGATACGACGCGCTCTCCCATGCGCTCGAAACGCTGGTGACCACGCGCCAGACCGCGCTGTCGGAATGCTTCTCGCGCTCGGCGTGGCGGCTGATCAACTCCGGCCTGGAGCGCGTGATCGCCGATCCCAACGATCTGGATGCGCGCGGCGCCCTGCTGCTGGGCGCGCATTTCGGAGGGCTGGCCATCGAGAACTCCATGCTGGGCGCGGCGCATGCCTGCGCCTATCCGCTGACCGGACACTACCGGATCCCGCACGGCGTCGCAATTTCGCTGGTGCTGGCCGAAGTGGTGGAGTGGAACATGGCTGCCGCGGCGGAGCGTTACGAAGAGCTTTACCGCGGCGATCTGCCGGAACGCCTTCGCGAGTTGCGGCGCATCGCGGGCCTGCCGGGGAGCCTGCGCGACGCCGATGTTCCCAGGGAAGCTTTACCCCGGCTTGCCGAGGAGGCCGCCGCGCAGTGGACCGGCAAATTCAATCCCCGCCATTTCGATAGCGGCGGCGCGTTGGAAATTTACGAAAGGGCATATTAGAAGAATTGCTCGCCGTGTTCCAGATCCCACTCCCGCTATACTGGAGGCAGCATAATGCGATTCTCCATTGACGCGCATGCAATCGGCTGTCATCTCACGGGGAATGAGGTTTACGTCCGCAACCTGCTGCGGGAATTCGCGGATATAGAAAAAGACAGCGAAATCATCGCCTATATTTCGCCGAAAGCCCACGCCGGCACCCTGCCGCGGAGCGTGCGGACGCGTTTTGTTTCCAGCAATCCCTACAAGCGTTTGGGCTTCGATCTGCCACGCCGCCTGCGCGCCGACCGTCCCGACGTCTTGCATGTCCAGTACACCGGACCCATCTTGTCGAAGGCTCCGCTCGTGGTCAGCGTGCATGACGTGAGTTATCTGGAACATCCGAATTACTTCACGGCGTTCCGCTCCCGGCAGCTACGCCTCACGGTGAAGCGCACAGTGGAGCGCGCGGCCCGCGTGCTGACGCCGAGCCAGTTTTCCAAACAGGCCATCCTCCGCCACTATCGCCTGCGGGAGGAAAAAGTTGTCGTGGTTCCGAATGGCGTGTCGCCACGCTTCCGTCCCCTGGACCGGGAGCGTGCCCGCGCCAACGTGCGGGAGCGCTTCGGCATCCCGGGACCGTTTATCCTCACGGTGGGTGATCTGCAGCCCCGTAAGAACCACCTGGGTCTCCTGCGCGCGTTCGAGGAACTGCTCCGGACGCGGCCGTCCTTGCCGCACCGGCTGGTTTTCGTCGGCAAGGACACGTGGGCCTCCCCGGAATTGCACCGCGCGGCTGCCCGCAGCCTTGTGGCCGACCGTGTGCACTTCACGGGCTTCGTCGAAGACGAAGATCTGCTGCAGTTCTACGGCGCTTGCGACTTGTTTGCGTTTCCATCTTTCTACGAAGGCTTCGGATTGCCGATTCTGGAGGCCATGGCGTGCGGACGCGCCGTGATCTGTTCGGATACGACCGCTATGCCGGAAGTCGCCGATTCGGCCGGGATTCTGTTCAACCCCCATGCGACGGCGCAAATTACGCGCGCGATGCTGGATGTCGTCTTGGACGCCGGGTTGCGCGTGCGCCTGGAACGCCTGGGACAGCAACGGGCGGCCTTGTTCAGCTGGCAGCGATCAGCCCGCCAGACGCTTGACGTCTATTACGCCGTTGCCCGGCAGAAACAGCCGGCGCGAACCCTGGCGGCGGTGGCGTCATGATCCGTTCCGGCTCCGCGTTGCTGCTGGCGCTGCTCGGCATGCACGCCGGCGGCGAGACGCTGCACTACACCATCAACTGGCAGAGCGGCCTGAGCCTGGGGGAAGCATCGCTGCGCTCCGAACACCTGAGCGCGGCCTCGGAAGGAGGGGAAGCAGGCGGCTGGAAGTTCGAGATGATGCTGGATGCAGCCGTGCCGGGATTCACCATCCGCGACGAATACTCCTCCACGGCGGACAATAACTTTTGTTCCCTGTTGCTGCGGAAAACCGTGGTGCGGGGCGCGCGCAAAACGGTGGAAGAAACCCGGATCGACCCGCGCACGAATACGGCCACGCGCGAAACGCTCGGTGGCGGCGGCCGGAGCCAGCTTGCAGTGCCCGAGTGCGTGCATGATGCGATGGCGTTTGTGCAGTTTGTGCGCCATGAATTGGCCCAGGGCCGGATGGCTCCGCAGCAGCCCGTGCTGCTTGGCGCCATCTATGAGGTGCAGTTGACCTACACCGGCACGGAAACCTTGCGTGTGGCCGGTGCACCGGTAGTGGCCGACCGGGTTCATGTCGCGATCAACGGCCCGAAGGCGGACGCGACCGCGGACTTGTACTTTGCGCACGACGATGCCCGCACGCCCGTTTTCGCCCGGATCCCGCTTCCCTTGGGCGTGTTCACGGTGGAACTGCTGCCATAAGGCCCCATGCGCGTAGCGTTCTTTTCTCCATTGCCGCCGGCGCGCAGCGGGATCGCCGACTACTCCGCCGCTCTCCTGGAGCACTTGCGCCGGCTGGTGGAGGTGGAGACGTTCACCGCGCTCCCGGCCGGTTTCGATGCGCGGCACTACGACGGGATCTTGTATCAACTCGGCAATAATCCGCAGCACACATTTGTTTATGAGGCCGCGATGGCGCATCCGGGCGTGATCGTGCTGCACGAAGCGAACCTGCATCATCTGATGGCCGATCTCACCATCCGCCGCGGAGACTGGGATGCCTATCTGCGCGAAGTGGAGCTCGACGGCGGACCGGAAGCGCTGGCCTATGCCCGGCGCTATGTGCGGACCCTCGAGCGCGGGCCGGATTACGACCTGCCAATGCTGCATTCGATCCTGGCACGCGCAAGCGGAGTGATTGTGCACAGCGAGGCCGTCGCCGCTGCGGTGCGCGAGCGCCGCTTCGCCGGGCCGCTCGCCAAAATTCCGCACGGCGCCTGGATCGAGGAATACGATGGCGCGCTCTACCGGAAACAGCTCGGGCTGCGCGCCTCGCAGCCGCTGATTGGCATCTTCGGGTTTCTCAAGCCGTACAAGCGCATCGCCGAATCCCTGCGCGCGTTCCGCCGCGTCGCGGAGCGGCATCCGGAAGCACGCTTGCTCCTGGTGGGGGAGGCACATCCCGAGCTGCCGCTGGCCTCGATGATCCACGCCCTGGATCTGGACGCGCGTGTGCGCCATGTGGGCTTCGCCCCTATGGAGGATTTCAACGGATATCTCGCCGCCTGCGATATCGTCCTGAATTTGCGCTATCCGACCGTGGGAGAGACTTCCGGCACGCTGCTGCGGGCGCTCGGCATGGGCAAGCCGGTGATCGTCTCTGATGCCGGCGCCTTTCGCGAATACCCCGAGCACGTATGTCTGAAGGCTCCCGTGGACGCGGCCGAGGAGGAGTTCCTCGTCGAGTATCTGGATCTGCTGATCGAGCAGCCCGACGTCGCGCGCGCGATTTCCGGGAGGGCGCGCGCCTGGGTGGAGCGCGAATGCCGCTGGAGCGCTGCCGCCGAGCGCTACGCCGGTTTTCTGGAACAGTGCCGGGCGTGCTCTCATAGTTGACATGTCCCGCTTCCGAGCCGTCGAGGCCACCGCCGGGCAGGGCAGCATCCGGCTGCGTTTCGAGACCGGCACTGCCGGCGTCATCGGCTGGCAGTTGCTCGATCCGGCCACGGGCGCGTTTCTTTATGAGGGCGAGTGGCGCGAAACGGCCGCCGGTCCGGTGGATCTTTGCGTGACGCTGCCCGGCGAGGACGGCCAGTATCGCGTGCAAGTGGCTTCCGTGGCGGACCGCGGGTGCTTTATCGCGATCGATGCCCGCGTGGGGGCGGGGGAGGTGGAGATCGGCGCACCGCGCGTCATCACTGCCGCGAGCGAGCGTGTGCGCCGCACGCTGCGCGCGGTTCCCAAGGCCTTCCTTCTGCCGCTCCGCAGTGTGCTGGCGCATCACACGCTGATTCGCAGCATGGTGCAGCGCGATATTCTGGCGCGGTATCGCGGCAGCCTGGGCGGAGCCCTATGGACCCTCTTCCATCCGTTGCTGCTGATGGCCACCTACTTCTTCGTCTTCGGAGTGGTGCTGCAATCGCGATTTGCCGGCGATGCCACGCGCACCGGCTATGTGCTCTACTTTCTCGCCGGGATGCTGCCATGGCTTGCGTTTTCCGAAGCCGTGGGGCGTGCGCCGTCGGTGATCGTCGAGCACCGCACGTTCGTCAAGAAGCTGCGGTTCCCGCTGGAGACGTTGCCGGTGAATCTGGTGATCGCGGGGCTGGTCACGCAAGCGCTCGCGACGCTGGTGTTTTTCGCGGGACTGGCCGCGGTGCGCGGCGCGGCGCCCTGGTCGATCGTCTGGCTGCCCGCGCTGCTGGTCCCGCAAGTGCTGCTGACGGCGGGTTTGTGCTGGGCGCTGGCGGCCACCGGCGTTTTCGTGCGGGATCTGGGCCAGATGACCGGATTCGCGCTGACGCTCTGGTTTTTCCTCACCCCGATCTGTTACCCGGAAGACGCCCTGCCCCGGGCCGCGATGCGCCTGCTCGGGCTGAATCCGGTGCTCGTGCTGGTGCGCGGCTACCGGGCGATCCTGCTGGAAAACCGCGCGCCCCTTTCCGGCGAGCTGGCGCTGTTGTGGGCCGGCTCCGCGACGGTAGCGATCCTGGGCCACGCCTGGTTCCACCGCCTGCGGCGCAGCTTCGCGGACGTGATTTGAGCCACTGCGACCCAGCCGCCCGTTTTGCATCTAAAGAACAAAGCTCTCTGCGTTCTGCTGCAATGCCCACAACGCTAGCCGGCCAACTGAACGAGCTCACGCGCCCATCCGAGCTTTTCGAAAGAATCGACGGCCGCCGCTTGCGGTGTCTCGCCTGCGGGCACCGCTGCCCGATTGCGCCCGGCTTTGCGGGAGTCTGCAAGGTCCGGTTTCACCGCGACGCAAAGTTGCTGGCGCCGCACGGCTACGTCCACACGCTCCATTGCGATCCCATCGAGAAGAAGCCTTTCTTCCACGTGCGGCCCGGCGGTCTCGCGCTCAGCTTCGCAATGTTGGGATGCGATCTGCATTGCGGCTATTGCCAGAACTGGGTGAGCTCCCAGGCGCTCCGCGATGAGCGTTCCCGGGCCGGCTTCCATAGGATCGCGCCAGAACAAATCATCGAGGCCGCGGTGCGGCTGGGGGCCGATGCCGTTGTCAGCACCTACAACGAACCGTTGATCACCGCCGAGTGGGCGGTGGACGTTTTCCGTGAGGCGCGGAAAGGCGGCTTGCTGACCGGTTTCGTCTCCAATGGAAACGCGACGCCGGAGGTGCTCCGCTATCTCCGCCCGTGGCTGGACCTCTACAAGGTCGACCTCAAAGGCTTCGATGACCGCCGCTACCGCGAGCTGGGCGGCCGCCTTGGTCCGGTCCTTGACTCCATCCAGCTCATCCACGAGATGGGTTTCTGGCTGGAGATCGTCACCCTGGTGGTGCCGGGTTTCAATGACTCGCCCGCAGAGCTCGAAGCGATGGCCAAGTTTATCTCCGGTGTTTCTCCCGGCATCCCCTGGCACGTGACCGCGTTCCACCCCGACTACAAGATGGTTCAGATCCAAAGTACCGCCAAGGACGGTTTGCTGCGCGCCGCGCGCACCGGGCGCGAAGCGGGCTTGAAGTTCGTCTATGCGGGCAACCTGCCGGGCAGGGTGGGCGCCTGGGAGGATGCGCGCTGCCCCGGCTGCGAGGCGACGCTGATCCGAAGACGCGGTTTCCGAATCCTCGAGAACCGGATCGGTCCCGGCGGGGTATGCCCGGAGTGCGGCGCCTCGATCCCCGGCGTGTTCTGATTCCCTACTTCGCGTTGAACCGCTTCTCGGCCTCCGGCCAGTTCACCACGTTCCACCACGAGGTGATGTAATCCGCCCGGCGGTTCTGATACTTTAAGTAATAAGCGTGCTCCCAGACGTCCAGGCCGAGCACGGCGTGCTTGCCCTCCATCAGCGGATTGTCCTGGTTCGGAGTTGACATGATCTCGAGGCCGGACGAGGTCTTGATCAGCCAGGCCCAGCCCGAGCCGAAGCGCGCGATGCCCGCCGCGCTGAACTTGGCCTTGAACTCCTCGAAGGTGCCGAACATGCCGTTAATCGCCGCGGCGAGATTGCCCACCGGCGCTCCGCCCCCGTTCGGCGCCATCAGTTGCCAGAACAGCGAGTGGTTCCAGTGTCCGCCGCCATTGTTGCGGACGGCCGTGCGGACGGATTCGGGAACCATCGCGCAACCGTTGGCCAACAGTTCCTCGAGACTCTTGGATGCAAGATCCGGCGCCGATTCGAGCGCCTTATTCAGGTTCGTCACATACGCGCCGTGGTGCTTGCCGTGATGAATCTCCATGGTCATCGTGTCGATGTGCGGCTCCAGCGCGTTTGGAGCGTAAGGCAGTGCAGGAAGTGTAAATGGCATAGGTTTATTTTAGTTCGTTGCTGCTTCGTAGGCCGCGGCCAGCCGGAACATGCCCGTTTCGTTGAAATGGTTGGTCAGGATTTGCAGCCCGACCGGCAGCCCTTCCGCAGTAGCGCCGCAGGGGACGCTCATGCACGGGATGCCCGCCAGGTCGCCCGTGACGGTGTAAATATCGGCGAGATACATCGACGTGGGATCGTCGATTTTCTCGCCCAGCTTGAAGGCTGGAAAGGGCGAGACTGGCCCAACGATCGCGTCGACCTCTTCAAACGCTCGCTGGTAATCGCTCGCGATCAGCGTGCGCACCCTCTGCGCCTTCACATAATAGGCGTCGTAATAGCCGGCGCTCAGCACGTAGGTCCCGAGCATGATGCGCCGCTTGCATTCCGCGCCGAAGCCTTCGTCGCGCGTGATGCGGAACATGTCGCCGATGCTCCCGGCCGCTGCCGCGCGCGTCGTATAACGCACGCCGTCAAAGCGGGCCAGGTTCGAGCTCGCCTCGGCCGTGCAGATGATGTAGTAACAGGCGATGGCGTAGGCGGTGTGCGGCAGGTGCACTTCGCGGACTTCACAGCCAAGCTTCTGTAGTTGATCCACGGCCGCCTGGATCAAGTCGCCGGTTTCGGCGGGCAGTCCCTCCATCCACTCCTCGGGCACGCCGATCTTCATGCCCCGCACGTTTCCCTCCAGCGCCGCCACGTAATCCGGCACCGGGGCGAACGCCGAGGTGGCGTCCATCTCATCGCGCCCGGCGATCACTTCCAGCAGACGCGCCGAATCGCGCACGTTCCGCGAAAACGGTCCGATGTGGTCGAGCGAGCTGGCGAAAGCGGTCAGTCCGTAGCGCGACACGCGTCCGTAGGTCGGCGTGACGCCGGTAATGCCGCAAAACGACGCCGGCTGGCGGATCGAGCCTCCGGTATCCGAGCCTAGCGAAACCACAGCCGAGCCCTGCGCCACGGCGGCGGCCGATCCGCCGCTCGATCCGCCGGGCACGCGATCGGGCGCAACCGGGTTCTTCACCGGGCCGAAAGCGGAGTTCTCATTGGAGGAGCCCATCGCGAACTCATCGCAGTTGGTCTTGCCGATGATCACGCCGCCCGCCGCCTCCAGCCGGATCACGGCCGTGGCGTCGTAAGGCGGCACATAGTTGGCCAGCAGCTTCGATGCGCACGTCGTGCGCAGCCCCCGCGTGAGGATGACGTCTTTCACCGCGACCGGAACGCCGGCCAGCGGACCCGGATCTTCGCCCGCGGCGACGCGCGCGTCCACGGCGCGCGCCGCCTTGAGGGCGCGTTCGGGGGAAAACGTCAAAAACGCGTTCGTCTTCGGATTTTCCGCTTCGGCGTGCGCCAGGGCTTCCAGAGCGATCTCTTCGGCGCTGAACTTTTTTTTGAGGAGACCCGCGCGGATGGAATCGATCGTGTGCCTCACCGCTCAATCACCCTCGGAACCTTGAAATACCCCATGCCGGCGGCGGGCGCGTTGGCGACAGCTTCCTCGTTGGAAAGCGATGGCCTCTCGACATCGTCCCGCAGTGTCGCGGTCTCCGGAGCGTCGTAGAGCACCTGCGCCATCGGCTCGACGTTCGCCGTGTCGAGCTCATTCAACTTGTCGACGTAGGTGAGAATGGCGCTCATGTCGCGCGCCATCCGGACCACCTCTTCGCCGGTGAGGGCCAGGTTGGCGAGCTGCGCCACGCGCTGGATCTCCAGTTCGGTAATCTTCATGCTTGTTTCCGTTTGGATTTCTGATAAAGCAACGCCAGCACCGGATCCGCGATGCCGTCGGCCGAGCGCGCCGCTTCGGCCCGCCGCGGCGCCCGGCGCGGCGGCATCGGCCGGAAATCGAGATCGGTCACCAGCGGCTCCCCCAGGATTTCGGCCAGATTGCGCAGCAGAAAATGGCGCAGCGCATGGAGCTGCTTCTGCCAGACGAGATCGCTGACCTCGACCACCAGAGCGCCGCGGACGAACGAGACCGCCAGCGTGTGCCGTGCGATTTTCCGCCCGGCGGCGATCGCCCAGGCGGCCCGCGCGCGGTCCTCCGGGGAATCGGAGCCCGCCGGCAACTTCAGTTTTCCGAGTAGACTTGCCGCCCGCTGCATGCGCGTGTCCTGCGAGGTGCCTAAGGGGAGATTTGATTGTAGCGCATCCGGCGAGAATCCTCCGCGCGCGCCGACGCGCCTTGCGGCGCGGAGCGCGTCTTGCCGCTGGGCCCTGCGGAATCTCACCCATCCGGGCCGCGTTTCCCCAGGCGGATCGGCGCTCCACCGCAACGACGGCAGCGGCGGCGGACCTGGGCGGTCCCCGCCATGAACGGCACGTTGCGTGCTGGTTTGACTCCAGGAGCCGATTCGATGGACATCGCCCAACTGAAGAACCGGTTGCAACAAATGGAGCGAGAATTGATGGCGGACATGTCGCGCGCCGGGCTGGAGGCGCGCGGCTCCCTGGTTGCGGAAGTGCAGGATAGCGCGGACGGCGCCGTTTCCGATCAGACCAAGGAAATCCTGTTTCAGGAAAACAGCGCGGATTGGAAACTCTACGCCCAGGTGCGGGACGCTCTGGACCGTATCAAGAACGGCACGTACGGGAAATGTATCGAGTGCGGGGTCGAGATCGACGGCCGCCGCCTGGAAAGCGTTCCGTGGACCCCATATTGTTTGACTCACCAGAGGCGAGAAGATCGTCAGAAGGCCACACTGCCATGATGACTCCAGTGGAAATTCGCTTTCATAACACACCGCCGCTTGAGGATGCGGAAACAGGAATCCGGCATGAACTGGCGGCGTTGGAGAAAGACTGTCACGACATCGTGAGCTGCCATGTGGACGTCGAAGTTCCGGAACATCCCCGCCATGGCAGCGTTTCCAGGATCCGCCTGGACCTGGGATTTCGCGGGGTAACTGCCCGCGCCGCTGCGGGCGGCCCAGAGCGGGAGATAGTAGAGCACCACGAAGTGAGGGCGGAGCATAAGGACGTCCTCCTGGCGATTCATGAGGCGTTCAAGACCGCGCGCCGGCGCCTGAAGGAATTCACGGGCGGCCCATCGCTCTGCCATTGACGGAGCGCTCCTGGCGCGGACCGCCAGGCTAAGAACCTGCTCTGCGGTGGAATCCCACGCCGCGAATCGACATGAGATGGCCGTGCACCTCCACTTGGGCTCCGAGAAATTCCCCGACCAGCCACGCGTTGCTCTGAATGTGCTCGCTCGGCGCCGGAATCCGGAAGCGGCTCTCTCCTTCCGCTAAAGCGGCGAAGGGAAGGATCTGGTCGGCCACATGGCGGTCCAGTGAGGCTCCCGACCTCAGGTCCTCCAGAAGCTGCGCGGCGACTCGCTTCCCGATTACTTCAGCCGGACGCCCGAAGGCTCCTGCCCAGTCCGCGCCCAGCCGCCACCCGCCACCCAAGTCTGCAAACAGGCCGAGGGCCGCCCCCGGTTGGAGAGCGTCGGTATCCTCACGGATGTCCACAGCGGCTTCGAACCCCTGCGCCTGTAGCGACTCGCGAGCCGATTCGGCCATCCGCCGCGCGACCGAGCGCCGTTCCAGGTGAGAAGCTAGCGCAATGCCCCACAGGCGCTCGGGCGGCCGCGTTGCTTCGTGAACCAGCGGCCGCAGGCATCGGTTCGCAGGCCAGGCCGTCAGGCGGAGAATGCCGCCGCCCCTTGGCACGTATCCCGGGCGCTCCATCTCAATGGTTGCCTCCAAGCCCATCTTCGCGAGCAAGGGAAGCACGACGTGCCGCAAGTGGAAAAAGGAAGGGGCAAAATCCTGGAAGACACCCCCTCGCAGCTCGGCTTCGATCGGGCCGGGAGCGAAAGCCATCAGAGGGAGCACGGCCAGAGCCAGCAGCGTCGTGGAGCCTGCGGACCCAATGTCCCAAAGATACGGCCCGGCGCCCGCCTGGATGGCGCCCGGCCAGAAACGGAATTCCTGAGAACCCTGGTGAACGCCTTCGGTTCTCCCGTTCACCAGTTCGCGGATGGCCTGGACAACCCGCATGTGCTGCGGCTGCAGGCCCGGTTTGGCCCGCCGGGACCGGGCGTGGATCACGTGCACGGGCTGCTGAGTCAATGCGGCTAGCCCGACGGCCTGGCGCACGATCGTGCCGCTGCCGGAATAACGGGATCCGTCAAGCGTGATCATCGGCGTGAATTCTTTCGAGCGCACGGGGCGGGCCGCGCTTGGTTTTCCCACTCCAAGCTCGCGCCCGGCTGCGTTGTGCGCGAGTTTCTCTGGTGAGCGTCTCCGCTTCCAAGGATATGCTTAATGGTTGGGTGAAGGAGGAGCCGTGAAGCTGCGGGTGGAATGTTACGCGGGACGAAAGGCCGATGAACGCCCGGCGCGGTTTCAGATCGGCGAGCAAGTCCGGATGGTGGAGGAAGTGCTCGACCAATGGTACGGCCCCAACGACTCCTACTTCAAAGTGCGGGGCGACGATGGAAACCTCTACATCCTGCGGCGGGCCGGATCCGTCGAGCAAGAAGGTACCTGGACCCTGGAATCCTTTCGCGAGGTGAAACGCTAAGCCCGAGCCGATAGGGCGGTCCCCGGGACGCGTTTGGCCGGCGGCGTGCACCCGCCTTCGCTTCCATGCCTGCAATCGCATACATCGGAACCAGCGGCTGGAGCTACGACTTCTGGAAAGACAGCTTCTACCGGGGCGTGCCCCGGAAAGACTGGCTTCGCCACGCGGCCTCACAGTTCACCGGTCTCGAAATCAACGCGACTTTCTATCACCAGTTGCGGAAATCCGCTTTCGAAAACTGGAGGGCCGCGACGGCTCCGCAATTCCGCTTCGCGATGAAAGCCCACCGTTACCTGACGCATGTCAAGCGGCTGAATCCGCCGCGCCAGTCCTTCGATCAGCAGCGGCGGGCGGCAGCGGGGCTTGAGGATAAGCTGGCGGCGGTCCTTTGGCAGGTTCCCGCGAACCTGGGCCGCGACGACAATCGCCTGGAGCATTTTGCAAGACTGCTGGCATCCTGGCCGGAAACGCGCCACGCGCTGGAGTTCCGGCATCCTTCCTGGTTTCATGAGGATGTCGCAAGACTGCTCGGGCAGCATCACCTGGCCGTGTGCCAGTCGGACGCGGCGGACTGGCCCTTGTGGGACGCCGTCACCACGGATCTTGTTTATGTGCGGCTGCATGGCCACGAAATGACGTACCTCTCCCGGTACGGAACGCGGGGGCTGCGGCCCTGGGCGGCGAAAGCGCGCGGCTGGCTGGCCGAGGGCCGCGACGTCCACGTGTACTTCGACAACACAGATGCGGGACATGCTCCGAACGACGCGCTGGCGCTTCTGAAGATGCTGGCGGGGTAGTCACGCCCCCGTGCCGCGCGCTCAGAACCGGTACGTCACTTCGAACAGCCCGAGCCTCGCGTCCTTTCCGCCCGGGTAGACCGAGCGCGGCGCAGCCAGGCCTTGGACGTATCCGAAGTATCCGTTGAGCGCCAGCAAATCGCTGAGGCGAACATCAACGTTCAGATCGTAAAGATTCGCCAGGGATTGAGCGCCGCCCGCGTTACGGCCCACGTAACCGAAGGTCCAGGGCTGAAATGCGCCGCCCCCGAGATACCAGAGGTCGTTTCGCTCGGTGAGGCGCAGGGAGTGGAATTCGTTGGAAACCGTCACGCGTGCGTGCGGCCGGCTGATAAGGGCCGCGTGCACATCCCGGTTGTTCATCATGTTGAAGAACGGAATGCGGTCGAACAGGCGCGGCGTAGGCAAGATTTGGAAGAACGTCTCATGCCGGCTGTCGTTGGGATTCGCGTCGCCCGAGCCATCGAAGAACCCGGCGCGCACCCAGGGCCTCCAGAACCGGGTCCACGTTCCCGCGGGCTGGAATCCCCCCTCAATGGCGACTGCGTGGGCACGGTGATCGAGCGTTCCCCAGCGGCCCGTTTGCGCGACGCCCCATAGCATCAGGTCCACAGCGCCGGCTTCGGTGCCGATTGCGCTGACATGGTGGCCGCCGAGGGTGGCGATGCGGATATTGGCAAGATCGGCGGCGCGCGCCGCGAGCGCGCGCGAATCGGTCTTCAAAACGTGACGCCAATCGTAGTAATAAATTCCCATCCACCGCGTTTCGGCCGCATGCTGGCCCTTGCCCCACGCCCGGCTGTAAGAGGCGTATCCGACCGCGGTGTGCGTCTGGCCCCAGCCGTCGGTCTGAAACACGCCGCGCGTGGGGATGGCAGCCATCAGCGTGAGTGTGGAAGAAGGCTTGTCGAGGGCATAGTGGACGCCGTCGAAACTCCGGCCCACGTGGGTCCATCCGAAGGTGCCGATCAGGCGGGAATTGATGCGGTCCCGTTTAAGCGCGGCGAGCGTGGCGTTGCGCGGCGTGCGCTCGGCGCCCTCGGCGAACTCGAAGCGGCCGGCGCGCAAGCTCTGGCCCGTTACTCCGCCCAAGTTCTTCCAGCGGGAAAATGCCTGCTTCGGAAACACCATCCCTGTGTTGCGATTTCCCTGGTTGGCGGTGAAATAGGCTGCGCCCAAGCCCAACTGGCCCGGCGTTCCGGAAGCCACGGCGCTGTCCGGCAGGCCCAGCAGGAAGGGCGCGGCGAATTCGAGTTGCCAGTCCCATCGGACGGCCGACCGGGCGACGCTCATGCGCAGAATATTGCCCGAATACGCGTAGGTGTTGTCCGCGGCAGGAGCGTGGAACCAGTCCCAGGCTTCGACGCGGGAACGAATGCTTCCTTGAAACGTAACCTGCTGCGCCCAGGCGCAGCAACCCACGAACAGACCGGCGGCGACTTCTATGATGCGCCGCACTCGAACAGTTCCTCATCGAGGTTCATCGCTTCATTATCCAGGATTTCGAACATTTGTTTCCCGCGCGGCCCGGCCCGGCGGAGCAAAGCTTGTCCGGCGAGTTCCAAATACCGTTCGCCAGATTGGTCGAGCGCGGTGCTCAGAGGCTCGGCGATAAACGCAAGATGCTCGCAGCGGAAGCGCTCGCCAGCCTCGGCGGCGATCATGACCGGCTCCTCTTCGCCGCAGGCTCGCGCGCAGGCCTGCTTCAGTTTGAGGTACCCCAGGAAGCCGGCCTCCACGGACACGTGATCGGGCGGTTCGACACCAACAGGCTCGAAGGCAAAAGCTTGATAATATGCGCTGATCTCGGCCATCAGGTATCCGAGCGGAATCGCGGTGTGATAGCTGACCTCGCGGCCGGGCGCGGGGCCGCCCGGACCGAGCAGGGAATGGAACACGGCTTCATGGCCTTGTTCGGCTGCGAGATTGGCAGCCTCGCGCAGCAGGGGATCCCTCACTTCCTCCGCAAGTCTGGTGATGCATCGCCGCCAGTCCGGCGACGGACACTGGAACAGGAGTTCCAGCAGCCGCCATTCCGCGGCTTCCGCCAACAGATTGCGTATTTCCGGATGTAGTTCGGTGAGCATCACGTTCCCTCCCTCAAGGCGAGCGGAATCCATCCCGTGCGCATCTTACGCGCGCCGGATTCGTTGTGCGACCCCTCCCAGACGGCGAATGCGATGTTGGTCCGCACGCGCGGGCTCAGGCCGCCGGGTAACGGCCGCGCGATCACCACGGCCCAGCCCTGAGCCGTGCGAACGCCTTTACCGCGCGAGACGCTTCGTGCAGCGGGCGAAAGCGTGCCGGGACCTTCCGAAATCAGGTCCTCGATGGGGATGTCGTGCGGCCCGGCTCTGCGGTTACCCACCGCGGCGGCCGGAGCGTAGCGTTTGGCCATCTCCTGCTGCGCCGAGGAACCGGGTTGTAGCGATCCGGCTTGGAAGGGATAATGATCGACGCTCGCATTGGGGTACAGCGACTGAATCGTATCGGGCCGCCCGTTGACGGAAGCCTGCCAGTCGGCGCGCCAGTAGGCGATTTCCACCGGCTTGCCTTCCTGTCCCATTTGCGGGTCGGTGAGATCGGCTTCGATGGCCGCGGGAATCT
Organism: uncultured Bordetella sp.; assembly: GCA_964614015.1. Classification (GTDB taxonomy): domain Bacteria; phylum Acidobacteriota; class Terriglobia; order Bryobacterales; family Bryobacteraceae; genus Palsa-187. Next base: position 35,243 of record CAZTKA010000010.1, read on the forward strand.
GGATCGCGCACGCGTCTACAAATTGCCCAGGGCCGGAGAGATCGTCCTGCGTGGCGTCGCTCCACTCCAGGCGGAACGCGACGTCCGTGCCGTTGGTCAGCGCGCGGACCAGGACCTCCGCCGTGGAAGCTTGCATCAGGCGCGGGTCCACCAGATCTTGCAACTGGAGTTTGGCCGCGTGCTCGGGCGCGTTGCGCCAGGCCGGCTCGGATGGCTCAGCCGGAATCCGTTGCACCCGCAGTGCGGCGACTTCGTTGATTCTCTCGACACGCCGCGCGCAGCCGGCGGTGAACAGGGACAGCGGAACCAGGGTTGAAATCAGTAAACGCATGAAATCTCCTACGGGCAGTTCGTCCTTTGGATCTGATACAGGCGGTCCTGCGCCGGACGCGCATACACGGGTTCGTACATGGGAACGCGCACGAGCGGGTTGCCGCGCTCGTCGGCGCCCGTGATGGTTTCGCCCGAGCGGCTCCAGCGCGGCATCACCAGCTCGCTGGATCCGAACAGGCTCAACAGCCCCGCCAGGTCCGGATCGTTGGGAGCATTGCGATAGGCGCGCACGGCGTCGTCGACGCCCGGTCCGAACAATTGCCGCGTAAAGGACGTGGGAACGTGCACGGGCGGAATGTAGTAGACGTTCGGCTCGAGACCAAACTGCGGGAACAGCGGCAGCGCGATTTTCTTGATGTGCACCAGGTAGTCGATGGGGTTGTCCGCGCGGACGCGGCCGGGCCGCGAGATCCAGCCTGCCAGGCGGATCTTGCCGATGCAGTTCACGAAGCACTGCGGTTGAATGCCCTGCTCAATCTTGGGGAAGCAGGCGATGCATTTTTCGGAAGTGCCGGTCATGGGGTTGAAGAAGACCTTTTTGTACGGGCAGCCGCGCACGCACTCCTGATAGCCGCGGCAGCGGCCCTGATCCACGAGCACGATGCCGTCCTCGGGCCGTTTGTAGATCGACCCGCGCGGGCAGGAGGCCAGGCAGGCCGGATAGCTGCAGTGGTTGCAGATGCGCGCCAGGTAGAAGAACCAGTTCATGTGCGGGAGCGAGAAACTCGCCCCACCGTCGATCTGGCCCGTGCAGTCGTCTTCGCCGACATTCGGATAGGCGTAGTCTTGCGAGGTCGGCCGCCACCCGAGCACGCGCTCGCCCGCTGGCGCCGACTCGAAGATGGTCTGACCTTCGTAACGCGATCCGTTCCAGGCGCCGCCATTCAGCATCTCGAGCAGCTTCAGATCCCAGCCCAGCGGATAAAATCCATACGGCTTGGTTTCAACGTTGTTCCACAGCATGTACTCCTGCCCCCGGCCCGAGGTCCAGGTGGTCTTGCAAGCCAGTGTGCAGGTCTGGCAGGCGATGCACTTGTTGGTATCGAAGACCGCGGCGAACTGTTTTTCCGGCCGGCTCTGCGGATACCAGTAAGACATCTCGCGTCCCAGTTGCCAGTTGAATACGCGTGCCACGAGTTACTTCCCTCCTTTTGTTCTTGCAGGCGCGGGCGCGGTTGCCCACGTGAATCCACCGGCCAGGTAGCGCTTCATCGCGTCGGATTCGTAGCGCGGCCGGATGCCCAGCGCCGCGGGCCGCCAAAGCCCTTTCTGGTCCATGCCGCCCGGTTCGGCACGCGTGATCTTGACGATCGCCTCGCGCGGCGCGCCGGTCGGGCAATGCACGTCGGGCAAAAATCCCTTGCCGATGCCTTGCCCGAACAGCCCCTTACGAACCAGCGAGTCCGTCATCCAGGTCGGCTTCAGCCATCCGCGCGTGGCGGATTGATGCGAGCCGGAGCGGAACATGGCCTGGTAATTCGTGCGCGGATTTTTCGCCAGCCCGTCAGCGCGCTGTTTGCGGCCTTCCACGGATCCCGGCGTTGCGCCGTACATGTTGAACCACATGCGCGTCACGCCGCGCGGCGTTCCGGGATAGTAGCGGGCCCGGCACATCAGCCGCGCCAACTCGTAATCGCGCTTGTTGCGCTGCCAGCCGCGGAAGGGCCGGTCCTCGGGATCCGAGTCGATCCACACGTAGTCGCCGTCCTGAATACCGAGCTCGGCCGCATCGGCCGGATTGATATCCACGTAGCCCTCGGTGACGAACGGGCTGCGTTTGTCGTGACGGTACAGATCGCCGAACGGGCCGAACAGCACCGCGATCAAGTCGGTGTCGATCGGCATGGTGTGCGCGCCGTGGCGGTATTTCGGCGTATGGAACACGAACTTGTATCCGTCTTTTTTCAGCGGATGGGCGGTCTTCTTGCATTCCTCCCAGCTCAAGACCACGTTGCGCCCGCAGCGTGTCTCGCAAGACAGGTCACTGCGCGGGACGCCGTAGGCTTCCGGGCCCGCCGGGCGCAACGCTTCATGCTCCGGCGCGACGATCACATTCGGTTCGTAAAAGGTCGAATCGACAGGTTCGCGATGCACCGGCAGGTTCTCGCCGGCCTCGATAAATTCATCTTCTTCACGGTAAAACTCGAGCCGGCCGCTCTTGGTGTACCAAGGTTTGGAATCGGTAACCTGTTCGTAGCCGACCGCCTTGGGATAGGTCCGGTTCTGGAGAATTGCCGGGATGCCATTGCGGGCTTTCGCTTCCAGGCTGGCGATGCCAAAGCCCTTCGCGCTGGATGAGGCGTTGAGAACGCGCTGGATGTAAGCCTCGACGTTCCCCTCGCGGACGAATTTCCAGTAATCGAGGAAGCGCCGGTCGCCGGTCTTTTCGGCCAACTTGGCGCTGACCAGCGCGATTACTTCGATATCCCCGAGCGTGTTGAAGATGCGCGCCAGCGGCGTGCGCGGGAACACTGTCAGGAATGGATTCGTGACGGATGCGGTGAAGTCCGGATATTTGAGCTCGGCCCAGGAATCGACGCCGAAGACCACATCGGCCCATTCGCAGGAGGTCGACCACCACCATTCGTTCACGGCGATCATTTCGATCTTCGGCAAGGCGTTGATCACCGTGTTGTAATGCCACTTCACGTTGCCCAGAATCGAGTTGGCGTTGGCGAACCACAGCGACTTGGTAGGCGCGGGCATATGCGTCGAGCCCGTCAGCAATTTGTTGCCAACGCGCAGGGGGTGGTCCTCGTGGTTGTAGTAGTGCGCCGACTCGGCGCGCCAGTACTGCCGCGTCCGCGCTGGCTTGGCCGGATCGAGTTCGATGTCGAAGGGATTCTCGTTGATGTACTGTGGCGCACCGTTAAACAGAGCTACGCGATAGTTCCCGGCGTAGGATCCGACGTTGCCGCCGATCTTGCCGACGTTTCCCGTGAGCGCCGCCAGCAGGAACAGGTCGCGGTCCTTGTTGTCGTTATTGAAAAACTGATTGGGCCCCATGCCGATGGCGAACAGCGTTGTGCCCGGATTGCGCGCGAGCTGCGTGGCCAGTGATTCGACGGCGGCCGCCGGCGCCCACGTCAGCTCCTCGGTGGTCTGGGGCGTGAAGTGCGCCGCGTATTCCTTCACCAGATCGAAGACCGCGCGGCAGCGCGCTTTGCTGCCGTTGGCGAGCGTCACCTCGATCGAGCCTTCAAGCAGCGGATCCGTTACGTTGGAGTTCACACCCACCATGTCGCGCGTCAGCGCGCGCGGCTGGTTTGCCGCGCGATCCCACCACACGTAGTCGCCCCATTCCTCGCGCTGCGCCTGGGAGATGATCTGGTCCGTGTGCGTTCCAGCGGGCGGCTCTGTCTCGTTGCGATTCAGCACACGCGTGCTCTTCAGCGGCGCAGCCCGTCCGCCGAAAACGTCCTGCGCGCGCAAACACTTGAGCGTGTCCATGCGGACCAGCACCGGCAGGTCGGTCCAGCGCTTGAGGTAATCGGCGTCGTACAGCTTGTCGCGCAGAATCACGTGCGAAAGCCCCAGGGCCAGCGCAGGCGTGGTCCCCGGACGCACGACGATCACCTCGTCGGCCTTGGAGGCCGTGGCCGAATACTCACACGCGATCACGACAATGCGCGTGCCTTTCAAACGCGCCTCGGTCAGCCAGTGCGAATCGGGCATTTTCGTCGTGATCCAGTTCATGCCCCAGACCACGACCGTCTTGGCCCGCTCGACTGCGTTCAGATCGAATTCGACGGTCTGCTGCCCGGTGACCATGGGATGCCCCGGAGGCAGGTCCGTGTGCCAAGAGTAGTTATCGAAGCCCTTCCCGCCGAGGGCGCGATCCGGGCCAAGATTGCGGAGCTTGGCATCCAACAGCGCCATGGAGTTCGCCATGCGGTACATGCCGAACACGCGCGTCATGCCCAGCAGAGGCATGCCTCCGCGGAACTTCAAAACTTGCGTGCCCGCGCCCTGCGTGGCCTGAATGACGGCTTCATCGTAGTGCTGCTCGCGCAAGCGGCGCTGGCCTGCCTCGCCCGTGTAGGTCTCCGCGATGTTGATCAACGCGGAAGCCACGATGTTTGCGGCTTCGTCATGCCGGACGCGAATCCACTGGTCGCGGGCCCGGTTGAAATAACGCTCGGAAGGCCGGCCGTCGGCTCCGCGTGGGAATCCGGCTTCCACCCACTGTTTGAACCCCGCCCGCACCATGCAGCCGTTCACGCGCCGGTCGCCATAGAAGCGCCGCGTCAGCGCGAGCCCCTTCTGGCAGATGCGCGGATCCCAGCGGCTCGAAGAGCGGCGGCCGTCGAGATCCGTCGCTTGCCCATACTTCATCGTGGGCCCGATGCGCGTGATCACTCCATCGCGCACGTAGGCGTTCAGGATGCAATTGTGCGTGTCGTTGGGCGCGCAGGTGAAGGTGAACGTGGAATCGTAGCGCCACAGGTCGCGGTAGGCGCGTTCCCAGCCGCGATTGGGGTAGGCGGCGAGCGGGTTATCGATCCTGTCCAGGCCCCAGGCGTCGCGCGTCGAGGCCAGGAACGCGCCGAATCCGGCCGCGCCCGCCCGCGCGAGAAATTCGCGCCGCGTTTGATTCTTGTCCGTCATTGCTTGTCTCCTTCGAGTGAGCGCAGATAAGCCACGATCGATTCCACGTCGCCCGCCGTCAGCGTGGGGCGGACCGTCGAGGGCTCGGCGAAGGCGGCCATGGCCGTGCCGCGCCGCCCGCCTGAAATCGTCTCGACCAAATACGTGTCAGTGGCGCTGGCGAGCAGCACCGGATTGTTGAGCGCCGGCCCCTCGCCGCCTTCGCCGTTCATCCCGTGGCAGCTCGCACAAGTGCTTTCGAACAGGCGCTTGCCCGCAGCCGCATCCGCTTTCACCCAGCGGGCGGGCTTCGGGTCAACCGTAGCGGCCGCGCCGCCGAGTGCGCGGAGATACGTGACCACGTTGTCGATTTCCTCCGGCCGCAGCCCGGAAGGGCTATCCCATGCGGGCATGCGGCGGCCGGGGCGGCCCCGCGCGACCGTTTCGCGGATAAACGCGTTGCTGACGCGCGAGAGAAAATCCGGGTTGGCGATCGAAGGAAACGCCGTCATGCCCGGAGCCTTCCGGCCCTGCCCGCGCAATCCGTGGCAGCCTGCGCAAAACGCCCCGAAGAGCGTGGCGCCGTCGTTTGCAAACTCGCGTTCGCCGAAACCCGTGGCCCGCATCCGGTCGCGCGGCGTGTAGGCCGCCGGCAGTTCGCGCCGCCGCAGCGACAGCGTGTAGAGCGTGAGCGATGCGACATCGCGCTCGGAAAGCCCCAGCGGAGGCATCTGCGAGCCGGTGACTAACGCTCCAGGAGCGCGGAAATGCTCCGCCATCCAGTTGGCGAGCGTCGGCTCACCGGGCGCTGCCTTGAGATTCACCTGGCCGGGGTCCTTTTCTCCGGCGCGCGTCAGATCGGGACCTTCCTCACCACCCACGCCGCTGACTTTGTGGCAGCCGAGGCAGCCGGTCGAGTGAAACACTGCCTTGGCCTCCACCAGCGGAGCGGCCCCGATGCGCGCCGCCAGATACGCGCGCAGCTGTTCGCGGTCCCCCTCCGAGACAGGGCCGAAGGAATCTTTCCAAGGATCCACGGGAGCGCGGCGCGCTTCGGCCGACTTCGCCAGATGCTTCGCATACCACTGCTGGTCGTAACCCCTGAGCCCCACGCGCGAAAGGTCCGGCCCCTCCATGCCTCCGCCGTTGGGCCGGATCGTGCCGCCTCGCCCGTCCACGCGGTGACAGGCGAAGCAATCCAGGCGCTCGAAACTCTCCCGAGCCGCACGGAACACAACCTGATTCGGAACGCCCAGAGGCACATGGCAGGCGCCGCAGCCGGCGTAGCTCATGGAGGCGGGCAGCATGGGCTGCGGCCAATATTCGATGTTTCCATGCGCGGCTTCCTTCTCGCTCGCCAGGCCCTGGCCGCCGTGGCACACCGTGCAGCCAAATTCAGCCGGGTCATGCACGACCGGCTTGTGCGCGGTGAGCAGTGGAGCGCCACTCACGCTCTGTTCACCCGCGCCCATCGTCACGTGGCAGGAAACGCAGCGGTCGCTTTCGCCCAGCGCCGGATTGACCACTTGGCGCAGCATCACGGGAATCGCGCCTTCCTCGCTGTGCGCGATCCTTTGGATATCGCGCCACTCGCGCCGGAAATTCTCGCCATAGGCCGCCAGCAGCAGCAGGATCAGCACGCCGAGGCTCGACACGAGCAGCAGGATTTTGTTTCTCTTCATCGCCGCCTCAATGCCCCGGCCAATCCGCCGGCGACCAATAAAACTCCCAGTTCGGACCCCGGAAATACGTTCCGATTACCGTCAACACGGCGAATCCGCACAGGAAACAGGTAAACAAGCCGAGCGCTCCTGAGCGCGTCGAGTCGAATCGCCGCACCAGCCACACCGAGTACCAGCCGTAAATCACCGTAAGCAGCGTGCCAGGATTGATGATCGTCACGGCCAGTTGTGGCGTATTCGGGAACCACTCTCGAATCCAGCCGTAGCGGATCACCAGGCCTTCGACGGCCAGCGCTGCGCCCAGGCCCACGGCCAGCGACCGCTGCACCAGTGGCCAGCCGCCGGGCCCGCCAAACCAATCGCCCGTGCCGGCTTCCTCGCGGTCGAGATAGGGGATCAGTCCCAACCCGATCATCACGATCGTGGGAATGCCGATGCCGCCCATGAATGCGGAAAACGCCACCAGCTCTTGCAGGCCCAGGAAGTACCACGGTGCCTTGGCGGGGTTCTCGGGCACGTTCGGGTTGGCGAGCTCCTTGAGCGGAGCGTCCGAGACAATTGCCAGAGCCACGCATACAAAAGTAATAAGCATGAGGACTGCCAATTCTGCGTAGAACAGATGGGGCATCGAAGGTACCGTGTTTTCGGGGCCGCGGTTGACAGCCGGGGACGTGCCTTTCACGATCGCGGCCAAGTGGTACGTCTTGGCTGGCGCTTCCGTGAAGACGGGATAGGTCGCGCCTTCCGGCGGACCCAGCCGTTCGTCGGCATCCGCCGGGCGCGACAGGCCGCCGTCCTTGCGGATGCGCCAGAAATGGACCGCCATCAGCGCGCCGATCACCAGCGGCAGAATCATGACGTGCAGCAGATAGAAGCGGATCAGCGCCTCAGCGCCCACTGTATCCGAGCCCAACAGAATCAGCTTCTGCAATCCGCCCGGATCGAAGATTTCGGTGATGCCGAGCGCATCGGTCACCTCGCGCGGCGACTGCGCGATGTTGGCGCC
>CAZTKA010000011.1:0-8734 GCA_964614015.1 uncultured Bordetella sp.
TTCCAAAACTTCGCCCAGGCGAGCGCCGCGCAAACGCACGAAATTCTCCGCCGCCACCAGGCCCTTGCCTTCCGCCGTCAGCCGGTACATCTCCGCCGGATCGCCTTCCAGCGGAAGAAATCGCGCCGTGCGCGGAATCGCCGCCACATCCGCGGCGAACAGCATGACCGGGGCGCCCTTGACGCGCACCCGCGCGTTCCGCACGGCCTGCACGCGCTCCACCCCCGGGATCTGGCGAAGTTCATCCCCCAGCGAATTCGGAAACGTGAAACTGCGGTTGGTGATGTTCTCCGCCGTGGTCACATAGAGATCCGGGCTCAGCGCCACACGCATCCACTCGGCCAGCGAGTTGTAACTCGCGCGCGCCAGCCCTGCAAGCGAGATCACCAGCGCCAGCGACAACATCAGCGCCGCGATCGTCCCCGACGTCCGCCGCGGCGCCTGCATCAGGCTGTCCACGGCTAGCGTGCCCTCGACGGGCCGCAGTCGCGCCAGGACCGGCCGCAGCGCTCGCGCCAGCCACAGCGTTCCGGCCGGACATAGCAGCACGGCCGCCGTCACCATCAGCACGGCGCCGGCGTAGAATACGGTTCCCGCACGGCCGGACAAAAACGCCGCGAACGCCAGGCCCGAGCACAGGAACGCCCACCGTCTGCGCGCCCGGCTCTCGCCCGCGCTCAAGGATTGGCTGCGCCCCTTCTGCAAAGCCTTCACCGGATCGACGCCCGACGCGGCCCGGGCCGGAAGAAACGCCGCAATCACACTCGCCGCCAGACCCAGCGCCGCGGCCGTCGCGCCCAGCCACGGCTCGACCGATACGCGATCCGGATTCTGGGACATCCCGTAAATATCGGAGAGCAGCGTGCCGATGTAGTCTGCGATCAGACTCGCAAGCAGCGCCCCGAACGCGATTCCCGCCGCTGTTCCCACCAGCCCGCTGACCGCGCTCTCGGCCAAAAACAGCGTGCGGATCTGCTTGCGCGTCGCGCCCAGCGCGCGCAGGATTCCGATCTCGCTGCGCCGCTCCGTCACTGCGATCGCGAAGCTGTTGTAGATCAGAAACATTCCGATGAACAGCGCGAACACGCTGGTCACATTCGTCGCGGTCGCGTACAAGCGCGAGGTCGCCTCGAACTGTTCCCCGCGCGAGCTCGGCGGCGCCACCTCAAATCCTTCCCCCACCGCCGCCTCCACTTTGGCCTTGCCGGTTTCCAAACCGAGGCCCTCTTCCAGCACGATATCCACGCGGTCGAAGCGGTAGCCCCGCCCGAAGACTTTTTGTGCGGCGTAAATGTCCATGATGGCCAGGTCTCCGCCGAACGCGCTCGCCAGGCCGCCTGGCCTCATGATGCCGCGTACCGTGAACACCTGATCGCCCTGCATCGTCTTCATTGGGATCTTGCTGTTCACGGCGAGGCCGTGTTTGTCCGCGAACGTCTTGGTCACCAGCAGCGAATCCGCCTGCGCCAGAAACACCAGCGGATCGTCGATCGACGCATCGGCGTCTTCCAGATCGTAGGTGCGGATACTGCGGTCCCCCAGCATGTCCACGCCGAGAATCAGCAGATTGCCCGCGCCGGTCGCCGCCGTCGCCTCGATTACCGGAGCCGCCGCGCGCACCCCGGGCACCTCCCGCACCCGGTCCAGAACATCTTCGGCGAAACCCGTTTCGCCGGCCGAAACCTGCAACTGCGTCGAACCCGCGATGCGGTCAATCGTCTGCCGGAAGGCGCGCAGCACGCTTTGGTTTGCTGTGTGCATTCCCACAAACACTCCCACGCCCAGCATGATGCCCGTGACGGTGAGCAGGCTCCGCACCAGGTGCTTGCGCGCGTAGGGCCAACTGATCAGCCGCAGCAGGATCACCGCCGTACGTCCTCAAAAACTTTCCCATCGCGTAGGTGGATGGTGCGTGAGCAGCTTTCCGCCACGGTCTCATCGTGCGTCACGATCAAAATGGTCGCGCCCAGCCGCTCATGCAGATCGTGGATCAGCTTCAGAATCTCGGCGCCTGTGACGGTGTCGAGATTCCCGGTCGGTTCATCCGCCAGCAGCACCGGTGGATATACGCTCAACGCGCGCGCGATGGCCACCCGCTGCCGCTCGCCGCCGGAGAGTTCCTCGGGCAGATGCTCCACGCGCCGGCCTAAGTGCACCAGATCCAGCAGCTCGCGCGCCCGCTCGGTCACCTTCTTGCGGGGCCAGCCGCGCAGATGCAGCGGCAGGGCAACGTTTTCGAGCGCGGTCAGCGTCGGCAGCAAATTGAAGAACTGGAAAATGAATCCGATCTTGTCGCGCCGCACGCGCGTCAGGCCGTCATCGCTCAACTCCGCTAGTTTCTCGCCGTCGAGTTCGATTTCGCCCGCGGTCGGCCGGTCCAGTCCGCCGATCAAGTTCAGCAGCGTCGATTTTCCCGAACCCGATGGCCCCACGATCGACGTCATCTCGCCGCGCGCGATGGAAAGGTCCACGCCCTCCAGCGCCCGCACCAGCCGTTTACCCTCGAAGTGCTTGGAAACGCCGCGTAGATCGATCACCTTCTTTTATGATGCCGCAATCGGTCCCATTCCTCCGCCGCCATGCGTTCCACCTCCGTCCGGTAGCATGTCACCAGCCGCTCCGTCATCCTCTGCATGTCGCGCTTCGCCACCACTTCCGCGCGAGCCCGCCGCGCCATCGCCTCGGCTTCCTCCGGGCGCTCGATCAACCGCACCACCCGGTCGGCGAAACCTTGCGGATCGTCGGCCAGCGCGCAGATCTCGCCATCCTGGCTTGTCAGCCCCTCCGCCCCCACGTGCGTCGAAACCACGGGAATTCCGGCGGCGAAGGCTTCGAGCAACTTCACCCGCACGCCCGAGCCGGCCAGCACCGGACACACGAACACCGCATAGCGCCCCAGCGGCTCGCGCACATCCTCTACGAAGCCCACCATTTCCACACCCTTCGCGTCTCGCAAGGAATGCAGCGGCGGCGCCTCCGCCCCCACGATCTTCAGCCGCGCCCGCGGCTCGGCCGCCCGCACGCGCGGGAACACATCCTTCAAGAACCAATCCAGCGCTTCGAGGTTTGGCGCATGACGGAAGCTCCCCAGGAACAGCACCGTGTACGGCTCGCGCCCTTGCGCGCGAAAATGGTACTGGCCCGTCTCGATGCCCGCGCGATAGCCGTCGTCGATCCGTCCTTTCAACGCCGGCAGGAACGATTCCAGGTAACGCGCGTTGTCCGCGCTGCACACCTGAATGCGATCCGCCTTGCGCAACATCGCCAGCTCGCTGCGCAGCGCCCTCAGATACTCCCAGCGCGCTTCCAGCCGCTCCAGAGCGTTTTTCATGTGCCGCAGCCGCCGCGCGATGGATTGGAAATACACATCATGCTCGAAGACAATGCTCGGGATGTGGCGGAACTGGCCGGCGTATTGCCCCATCACGGTGTACTCCAATTGCAGCACGTCGATCTTGCGCGTGTAGATCGTGCGGTGAATCGCCCACGCCACTTCCCGGCTGCGGAACTCGCGCATGGCGTGCGGCTCGGGCGAGCCGAAGGCCTTCTGCCGTCCCACCGCGCGGACCAGGTACTGCGCCGAAGCGCATCGCAGCGTCAGCTCCTCGTGCCGAGCGCGCTCGCGCTCATGATCCAACAGAACCAGCAAATGCAGCTCGCACAGCTTCGCCAGTTCTCGCACGGTTTGATACATGAACACGCCGCCTCCGTGCACCGGCGGACAGATCGCGTACGGCGAGACAAACAGAACCTTCAAGGACCTTCCTTCTTCGCGTCTCTGCGGGAACTCCTCGAATGCATCCCGGAAATGCCCTCCCATCGGCCTGCGGAACGCTTCCCGGTCATCGATCACGGCGAGCCTCCGCGCGCGGACTCTCGCCCGAGCCGCGCTTCCAGCGGCGAGCGCGGCGCGGCACACGGCCGCGTAACTGGGCCGGTCCGGCGCGTCGCCCGCCAGCCAGTTCAGCGTCGCCGCCGCCCATGTCATCGCAAAATGCCCGGCCACCATCCGCCAGCTGTGCACGTTCTTCCAGGTGAACAGCAGGAAATTTTTCCGCACGGCGTTTTGAATGTAGGCCTGCGAAAATGTCTTGCCGATGGTCCCCCGATGCTCGTGATGCACCACGCTGGCGGGCTGATACAGCACTTTCCAGCCGCGCTTCCAGGCCAGGTAGCCGAGGTCGGTGTCTTCCAGGTAGAACGGATGATAGAGCGCGTCGAATCCTCCCAGTTCCAGAAATTTCTTGCGGTCGAAGGCGCACGATCCGCCACCACCGTAGAAGCAGGGATACAGCTCGCGCACTTCGGGATCCGCGCGATGCCCCACGCGCAGCCCGCCCTGCTGCCACCAGCCTTCGGTGAGTCCGGTTTCCTGGCGCCCCTTGGCCGGATCGGCAAAGAAAATCTGGCAGGAAACGGCGAACGTTTTGTCGTCCTGAAAGCCGTCCAGCAGCGGCTCGAGAAATCCCGGCTCGACGCGCATGTCGTTGTTCAGCAACACGACGATCTCGTTGCGGGCCTCGCGCACGCCGTAGTTCGATCCGCCGCCAAATCCCAGGTTCCGGCCGAGCGCCAGCACGCGCACTTGCGGAAACTCTTCCCGCACGAATGCCGCGCTGCCGTCTTCGCTGCCATTGTCCACCACGATGATCTCGTGATCCCGCGATCCGGCCACCGCCTCGATCACCGAGGGCAGATATGTTTCGAGCAAGTCGCGGCCGTTCCAGTTCGGGATGATCACGCTTGCGGCTTTCGCGCCAGGCCGCGTATCGGCCGGCGCGCGGCGCGGGACCAGGAGCGCGAACAGGTCCGCCAACAGCAGCACCAACGCGGATCCCAGCAGAAACACCGGAGCCAGGAGAGCGCCGGGGAGTCCCTTCAGCAGTCTCCAGATGAGGCGTAGAAGTCCCCGCACGCGGTAACCGGTCTATCCTTCCTTGAGCTTCGGACCCAGCCCCACCAGACGCCCCGCCTTCAACCATCGCGACTCGCGCACCATCGCGAGCTGCCCCGCCAGCGCCGCGGCCCGGCCGCTCAGCTCCTCGACCCGCGCCTCCAGTTTCCGCGCCCAGTCCGTGCGCTCTTTCAGCGACGTTTCCAAACCGGCGATGACTTCCATGGCGCGCGCTTTCTCTGCGGCGAACTCCCGCTCGCGCGCCGCCAGCCAGTCCTGCAATTCCACGATCCTGGCCTGCGCGGCCCTCAGCGTCCCATCCAGCTCTGCCGCCCAGCGGTTCTTCTCTTCCACATGCCGCTCCATCTCCGCATGTTTCGCGAGGATCTGGTCACGTTCCACCGTTGCTTGTTCCAGCCATTTGCGCACCTGCGCCAGCTCCCCTTCCAGCTTGGCGATGTGCGACTCGCGCTCGCGCAGCAGATTCGCCGCCTGCGGGATGTAGACGAACGCCGGCGCTTTCGCCTGTGCCCGCACGGAGCACACGGCGACAAAAAAATTCGCTTGCGCCGCGCCGCCCGCGCTCCTGGCGATCATTCCTTCGGCTCTTTCGGCGCCCGCCGGATCGTAAAACAGGAACGACTCCAGGCGATCCTGCAACAGCACCCGCACGTGCGGGAAAAACTCGCTGAGCACGCCGCGGAACTCGGCGAACTCGAACTCGTGCTTGTGATACGGATTCGGCCCCGCCTGCCCGCGCGCCTGCGCATAGTACAACTTGTTGGGCGTCGAGACCAGAAACACGCCCGCGCGGTCCAGCACGCGCCGCACCTCGTGCAGCATCGCGCGCCAGTCCTCCAGGTGTTCGATCAGTTCGAAGGCCGTGATCAGGTCGAACGCGGCCACCTCGAACGGCAGTTTGCGGGCATCGGCGACGCGGAATGTCAGGCGCGGATAATGTTGGCGGGCATACGCGATCGCCTCTTCGGAAATGTCGGCGCCCGTGGCCGCCGCGGCCGTCTTGGCCAGCTCGGCCGCGCCGTAGCCGGCGCCGCAGCCCAGATCGAGCACGCGCTTGCCCGCCGCGAACCGGGCCGCGAACGCGTAGCGCGCGACGTGTTCGGCCCACAGGTCGGCGTCCACCTGCCCGGGAATTACGCGCTCGCCCGTAAATTCGGCCATTTCCTCATTCTGGGGGAGGAACGCGCGGCCCGCAAGAGCGGCGCACCACGCCACGTTCGTGGCGCCGGCCAATCGCCGCATCACTTCATGCGATCGACAATGCGTCGCGCGGTCTTGTTCAGCTCCTTGGGATCCGTGGTTTTGGGCTCCTCGAACGTACTCCACAGGACCTGGTGCGAGGCGCGGTCCACCAGGAAAAGCGTGCCGCGGTTGCGCGACAGCGGCTGCATGCGCGGCCGCGAAAAGGAGTCCGTCGTGGCGCTGCTGCTTGCGGCCGGAGCCTCGGCCATGTCCTTGAGCGCTTGCTCGAAGTTTTCTCCGATCCGGTCCGTAAGCAAGAGCGTCGCTTGGGCAGGATCCGAAACCACGCGGTACTTGCCCGACGCGGTGAGGTGCACCGCGAGGTACTGGTCAAAGCCGCCCGGCATCGGGAGAATGTAAATTGTGGCCGTGTCGGCTTGACCGAAAACCGCGAGAGACAGCGCGCCAGCAAGCAGAAAATACTTCATGGTTTCATGATAGCTGCGCACGGCGCGGGCCGCTCTAGCAGGTCCCCTAGCGGCCGCTATCGTTCCGCGGCCTGACGGCAAACGAAACGGGCCGCATCCTCGATGCTGCCGCTGCCCGTGTAGCGCGCCTGCTGCGGATATGGGCACAGAGGCCGCGTGCGGCCCGGCCACGGCGAGGCCGCTCCCGCCGTTGCGATGATGCGATCCGGCGCCGCGCTCTTCTCGACCCAATCCACCAGCGCGGTGAAGGCGTCGAACTGGTCGGTGGCCGGACCGCCCCCGCAGTGGTTCATCCCGGGCACGGCGAATACGCGCGCGAACTCCGCCGCGCGGCCGCCGCTAGCTGCGTTCACCTGATTCCACCACGCGATCGTGTCGTTGACGGAAAACACCGGGTCGCTTACTCCGTGCACGATCACGAGCTTCCCGCCGCGGTTGCGGAACGCGGAAAGATCGGTGGAGCTGGCGCGCATGAAAGATTCGGCGGATTCCGTGAACTCGCCCGCCGTCGCCGTGAGCTTGGAGGCGTCGCGCGCGGGATCGATGCCCAGCAGCAACGCCACGTTCCCGCCGCCCCCTGTCGGCACGGCCGTCGGAGGCGTGGTGAAGACCGCCGACACGGCGGCGCTGCCCAGCCCGGTGATGATCGCCGAGTTGCTGGCCGCGTCCCAGGCCCCGATCTTCCATGACCGCCAGCCTTGATTGAACGCGTTTCCCACCTTGCCCCCGATCCCGCGGTCCCAGGCCCAGCTCGAATACTGCGGCGGACCCGCGAACACTTTCTTGAGCGCGGCCACCTGCGCCGCAGATAAACACGACGCGCGCTTCGCGCCCATGCAGGTCACCGCCGCAAGTTTCGGCTCCACCACCGCCGCCGTGCAGGCCGGAAAATTGTCGATTACGCCATCGGTCAATTCGTCGAGCGCGTCGCAAGCGGCAAGAATCGCCTGCTGCGCCAGATCCAGATCCTCATCCGTGAACGTCTTGGTGAGCAGAGGCTGCCCGAAGCGGTCGAAGATGCCCATCGCGCGCGCCACTTCCGCGAACGCCTGCACGTCCCAGGAGTGCCCGAAAAACGCCGCCTTCGGAAGGTTCAATCCGGGCGCGCACGCGAGCACTCCATCGAAGTGAGAAGGGAAACGCTGCGACATCATCATCCCTTCGCGCCCGCCCTCCGAGCAGCCGACATAATAGGAACGCTCCGGCGCGCGGCCATAATACGCGGTGATGACTGCTTTAGCCGCCTGTGTGACCTGGTCGTAGGAGTTGTAGCCGAAGTCGATGCGCGCTTGCGCGTCGAAGCCGAAGGTGAGCGTGCCGTTGCGCTCCGGGTCGTTGTTGACCGCGTTGTCGTGACCGGAATCCTGCGCGGCCACGGCGTAGCCGAGCGACAAGGCGTTCATTCGCTGCTGTCCTTGCAGATTGCCGTATCCGGCGCCCAGCGTGCCGTTCGACCCGCCTCCGCCTTCGAAGAAAAACTTGCCGTTCCACTGGTCCGGCAAACGCAGCCGGAAGCGGATCGCGTAGCGCTGGCCGTTGGCTCCGGTGCGCTCGTTGATCACGCCGAGCACTTCGCAGTGCGCGGGCGCGGCCTGCGCTTTGCCCTTGGCCTCTTGCGCCGGATTCGCAGCCGTCGAGCGGATGACCGTGGCGGGGTTCGGCATCTTCGCGGAACGCAGCTTCGCCGCCTCCGCGCACTCCGGCAGCGCGGCCTTCGCCGCTCCGCCACGTGCGGGGCCCTGACTGACGGCAAGCTGCAACGCCGCGAGCAAACTCGCGAGCAGGATGAGGATCCGGGTGGCCATGGGCCATATTATACGCCTCCGGCGTATGGCGGGCTCAGGGGACTTTCACGAACAGAATACACGCCGGATCCGGAGCCGCAACGGGATCGCCCACCGGCGTCAGCGCGCCGCTGCGAGGTTCGATGCGAAAGGCCACGATGGTGCTACTGTCCTGATTCGCCGCCAGCATATGTGTCCCATCCGGATCGATGGCGAAATGGCGTGGCGTACGGCCCATCGTTGACGCGTGCCCGCAGGCGCGCAGCAGGCCCCGCGCGGCGTCGATCGAGAAAATCGCGATGGAATCATGCCCGCGGTTGGAAGCGTAAAGAAACCGGCCGCTCCGGTCCATTGCGATTTCAGCG
>CAZTKA010000011.1:8744-39547 GCA_964614015.1 uncultured Bordetella sp.
CGCCGCTGCGCGGACCGCGGAAACCCGGCGGCAGCGAGGAGACGCTCTGGATCTCCCGCATCTCCGCAGTGCCGGTGTCGTGGCTGTAAAGCGTCACCGAGGCGTCCAGCTCGCCGAACGAATACAGGAACCTGTAGTCGGGGCTGAAGGCGATGTGTCGCGGCCCCCGCCCTGGCTGCGTGCGCACGGCCGCAAGCTCGCTGAGTGTGCCCGTGGCCGCATCCAGGCGATAGACGAAGATGGTGTCGAGACCGAGGTCGGAAACATACAGGAACCGGTTGTCCGGCGAGAGATCCACCGAGTGTACGTGCGCCATCTCCTGGCGCTGCGGATCGGCGCGGGCCGCTCCGGCGTGCTCGATCAATTGTGACGCTTCACCGAGTGAGCCGTCCTCCCGGATCGGCAAAACGGCAAGACTGCCCCCGCTGTAATTCGCGACGAACAGCCAGCGCCCCGTGCCGTCGGCCACCAGATGGCAAGGGTCCGCCCCGCGTGAGGCGACCGTGTTCAACAGCGTCAGCTTCGCCGTCGCCGGGTCGATGGTGAAGGCACTGACGCTTCCCGAATTCGCCATGCCACGGTAGCGCCGCGATTCGTTCACCGCATACAACACGCCCCCGCCCGGATGCATCGCGAGGAACGACGGGCTAACGGTTTCCGCCGCCAGCCCGGCCGGCCTCAAGACGCCGCGATTGTAGCCAAAGGCATAGATTCCCCGGCTGATGCCCTGCGTGTACGTGCCGACGTAAGCGATCCAGTGCTCTGCCGCGGCCATCACTGCCTTTGTGGCCACACCGTTCCCTGCGACACCCCGGTCACCGGACCGAGGCCCTTGTAGACGAACTTTTGCAGCCGCTTCCCTTCATACGTCTCGGTCGTGTAGATGTTGCCTTTGGAATCCGTGGCGATGCTGTGGACGGCGTAAAACTGGCCGGGCTGGCGGCCGCCGTCGCCGAAGTTGGTCAACTCTTCGAGCGTGTCGCGCAGCAGGATGTGCACGCGGTCATTGGTGCCGTCGGCGACGTACAGATACTTCTGTTCCGGGTCGCGCGAGAAGGCCACATCGAATACGGCTCCATCGCCCAGGCTGTTGCGCTCGAGGAAAGCCTCCTTGACGAACGTACCGTCCTTGCGGAAAACCTGAATGCGGTTATTGGTGCGGTCGCAGACGTAGAGCAGGCCGTCGTTGGAAAGATCGGCGCAATGCACCGGATTGCGGAACTGTTTCGCGGGCGGCGCGGAGGGATCGTAGGGACCGAGGTCGGTGTCCTCGGGTCTGTTGCCGTAGGCGCCCCAGTGCCGTTTGTAGGCTCCAGTGTCGGCGTCGAAAACGATGACGCGTTTGTTGCCGTATCCATCGGCGACGTACAACTCATTCGCCGCGGGGTCGATGAACAGCTTCGCCGGGCGGCGGAGGTTGGCGGTATCGTTGCTGCCCTTGCTTTGGCCGGAGCGGCCGATTTGCATCAGCAGCTTTCCGTCGCGCGTGAACTTCAACACCTGCGCGTCTTGCGGACCATTGCCGCCGATCCACACGTTGCCTTTGTAATCGACAGTGATGCCGTGATTCGAAGACGGCCATTCGTAACCTTCCCCGGGGCCGCCCCAGGCGCTTACCAGATTGCCCGCGGGATCAAACTCCAGAATCGGCGGCGCGGCAGTGCAGCACACGGCGGCCGGCGGATTCTGCGCCGCGTAGAGTTCCTTGCGGTCGAGGCTGCCCTGGCGATGAATGATCCAGACGTGATCCTGCGCGTCCACGGAGACGCCGATCGTCGAGCCGATGCGCCAGTGATTCGGCAGAGGCTTGGGCCACAGCGGATCGACTTCGAACATGGGCGCCTGTTGGCCCGCGGCGGCGGCGCGCCGTTCTTCCCGAAGCAATGCGATGCCGGACACGAGCAGCGCGATCGCAAGAACTATGCCGAGGTAGAAGTCGCGTTTCACGAGGTCCTCCAGTTGGTCTACATTGGACTATACACGATCCGGCGATGACGATTCGGCCTCCCATGCTCGTAGCCCTGCTGCTGGCGGCGCCGGTGTGCGCGCACGACATCGCGGGCGACGTGAGAATCCAGACCTACATCCGGCCCGAGGGGCAAGTCATGCGCCTGGTGTTGCGCGTTCCGCTGAAGGCGATGCGCGATATCGAGTTTCCCCGGCGCGGGAATGCATATCTGGATATTCCGAAGGCCGAATCCTTCCTGCGCGACGCCGCAACCATGTGGATTAGCCGCGCCATCGACCTCTATGAGGAAGACCGGCCGTTGCGCACGCTGCAAGTCATGGCGGTGCAGGCCTCCCTGGAATCGGACAAATCCTTCACGTCTTACGAAACCGCCCTGGCGCATGTGAAGGGGCCGCCGCTGCCGGAAAACATCAACCTGCCGGTCGAGCAGGCGATGCTGGACATGGTGCTGGAGACGCCGATCCAGTCGGACGTTGCGCGCTTCTCGATTCATCCGCGTTTCGAGCGGCTGGGCTTGACGGTGGTCACCCTGCTGTGGTTCATGCCGCCGGGCGGCGGCGTGCGCGCCTTTGAATACACGGCCGATCCGGGCCTGATTCGCCTGGACCCGCGCTGGCATCAGGCCGCATGGAACTTCACGCGCCTGGGGTTTCTGCACATTCTGGACGGCATCGACCATCTGCTGTTTCTGTTCTGTCTGGTGATACCATTCCGCAGGTTCCGCAACCTGATCCTGGTGGTGACGTCGTTCACGGTGGCGCACTCGATCACGCTGATCGCTTCCGCCTTCAACTACGCGCCCGCGGGGCTGTGGTTCCCGCCGCTGATCGAGACGTTGATCGCCGCCTCGATCGTGTACATGGCGCTGGAAAACATTGTCGGAGGCATGACGATCACACGGCGCTGGCTGATCACCTTCGGATTCGGATTGGTGCATGGTTTTGGCTTTTCCTTCGCGCTGCGTGAGACGTTGCAGTTCGCCGGATCGCACTTGATCACATCGCTGCTCGCCTTCAACGTTGGCGTCGAACTCGGGCAACTGGTGGTGTTGTCGGCGCTGATTCCCGCGCTGGCGTGGCTGTTCCGGCGCGTGGTGGCGGAACGCGCGGGCACGATCATCCTGTCCGCGCTCGCGGCGCACACCGCCTGGCACTGGATGACGGAGCGCTGGGAGACACTCATGAAATTCCCGTTCCCGGCTCCGGCGGCGGTGCAGGTGCTGCGCTGGGTCACCGTGGCGGCCGTCGCGGCGGCAGTGGCCTGGCTGGCGGCGATGATCCAGAAACGAATCTCAGAGCAGCCGTTGCCTCGCCGCTAAACCCGGATCCGGCCCCTTGGTATCGATCATGAGCGAGGAGCCTGCGGGTCAGTTCCTCCCTCCGAGCCGCGTGAGGACCTGCTGCACGGCGGCGGGCGAGCCTTGGAACAAATCCTCGGGCGCCTCGCGGTAGCGCAGCATCTCGCGATAGATGGCATCGGCTTGCGCCGAGTGGATGGCCCGTCCGGCCAGATACATCAGGCGCAGGTTGCTGTCGCGGGTGACTTCGGCGTTGCCGAACCAGCGGCCGAGATCGTTCGCGCCGCCGGCATATGTGCCGAACAAGTCGAGCGCGCTGTTGAATCCGGCTTCGCGCAGGGATTGGACGACAGGTTCGTAACCGGCACGTGCGAGCCGCGCGTGCACGGCGTCAAGGTCGATCTTGAGGGGCCCGGCCGGTCCGAGCAGCACCATGTCATAGCCCTGGCCCTCGCGCGTGTTGGCCCACACGGTCGCATTGGGGAATGCGGCGAAGAAGGTCGCGAGCTGGCTCTGCACGGTGAGCGCGTCGCTTTCGTAGAGCGGCAAGTAGAGAGTGAAGAACCCGCCAGGGTTGAGGCGCGCCTTCACCGCACGGAAGAATTCCAGGGTGTAAAGGGCGGCGTTGGCTTCCGCAAAAACATCGTTGGGGTCTGCGGCGACGATATCGAATGTTTGCGGAGTGGTGAAAATGAAGCGGCGTGCGTCTTGGTGGACGATGGTTGCTTCGGACGCCACTTCATAATTGTGCGCGGCGAAATATTTCGCCGATGCCTCCGGGATTACGGGCTCGTTTTCGACGATCGTGATCTTCTCGATCCCCGGATAGCGCGTGAACGCGCCCGCCGAGATGCCCGCTCCAAAGCCGAGTCCGAGAACGGATTTCGGATCAGGATGCAAGATGCCGGGAAGATGGCCGAGCATGCGCTGCAGCGCCAGGTCGTACACTTCCGTGGTCGCCTCGATGTGGCCGTTGACGTTGAGGTACACGGCTCCGGAGGACCAGCGCGAAACCGCAACAGAGGAGTGAACGCCTTCCTTCATGAATAGAATCTCCGACTGGCCGAGCATGCCGGGCATCTGGCGGCCGTAGGCGATGAACTCGCCGGGCACGGGCGGAATCCACGAGGCAAACAACAAGGCAAGCATGGGCAGGCTGACGAGAAGCGACCCGACCGCCTTGTTCCGCGGTACCAAAGACGCGAACGCAGCCACGACGCTCATCGTCGATAAGATCAGGATCAGGCGCTGCGTCTGATGGGCGCCGATCCATGGAACCAGGATCAGAGCGGTGGCGAGTATTCCAAGAATCGGGCCCGAAAAGCTGACCGCGCAGACTCGGCCGGGATTACCTCTCGCGGCAGCGGCCAGTGCGAGCGAGAAGCTCGCGCCCCACAGCAGCGCGGGTGGGAGGAGCGTCCACAGCGCGCGGGCCATGTCGAGTTGGGCCGTGAACCGCGGGCTGTCCGCCAGGAAAGGATTGATGGGCCAGTAGGGCAGCGATGCGGTGATGGTGTAACTGGTCCAGAAGATCCCAAGCACGAGCAGCATCTGGCACACGCCGAACGCGGTGCGCGGGCTCGCAGTGCGTGCGGTCCAGGCTCCTGCGATGCTCCCCACGGCGATACCGATCCACAACGCCGCGAAGAGGATCGAGGACGCATACGCCGTCGATCCCATCAATGCGCTGAGCAAGCGGGTCCACACGATCGTGGCGCCGGCGGCTCCCGCGCTGGTGAGCGCGAGGGCGATCAAAGTGCCGCGCGAGGGGGTGGCCTTTCCGGAAGGTTCAAGGGGTTCCGGCGGAGCGAGCTTCAGCGCTACTGCCGCGACGAGAAGATGGAGGGCGGCAGCGATGAGCGTGGCGATGATCTGATCGTAATTGGGCAGCACATAGAAGCCGGCGAGCAAACATCCGAGGGCCGCTCCGGCGGCGGCGCCGCCGGAAAGGAGGCCCGCGTCCGCCCGGCGAGCCACGGCGGCAAAAGAGGCTCCCATGAAGATGGCCGGCGGCGACAGGCCGATCGGGCCGGTGAGCGGCAAGAGCAGGAGCAGCAGCAATCCGAAAATGGCGAGACCGGCTTCGAGGTATGCGTACAGCTTCAGCGGAGGCAGAGTGATCTTCCAGCGCGGCACAACGAGACTTCCGATGCACAATCCGCCGAAGAAGACGGCCAGCGAAACCGGCGCCGGGGCGCCGGCGCGGCGCAGGAGCTGGTCCCAGACGATGAGATACATCATCGACGAGCAGCCGCTGGCGACGACGAGGGGCAAGAGCGCAGCCAGAGGAAGCTCCTTCTAACGGCCGAGTTTCTTCTCGATGTCCGCCAGAATCCCGCGCTCCGCTGCGGTCAAGCGTTCCTCCGCGATAGCCAAAGGCTCTTGAGGAGAGCCGGGATAGCGATACCGCGGGTCTGTGTTTTCCTTCTGCTGGATGAGGACCTTGTAAACTTGCCAGGAGTAGAACAAGCCGGCCCAATTTTGATAATCGGCCAAATCATCTTCGGTTTGGCCGCGCGGGAACGGCGGCTCGTCGAGCGAAACCGGAGTTCCTTTTTGCAGGGAGTGCTGGGGCCCGAAAAAGAGCGCCTCGAGCCCGACCGATTTCCCTTCCGCCGCGATGTGGCTGAAGTTCACGTCCGTGGTCATGTCATTCAGGGTCGGGGCATGGTACGGATTGGCCTGCGTGGTGGAGGCTCCGGGCCCGTACATGCGCAGATGATCGAACTCCTGCGAAAGAATGCCTTCCCAGTTCGAGCCGTAATCAATGGTGATCACGTAGCCCGCCTTGAGCGCCGCGCCCGCGCCGCGGATGAATTTTCCCTCGTCCAGATTGATGTAGGTCACCATGCCTTTACCGCTTTTGGTGAGTGCGTACGCATAGCTGCGGGCGTACTGGCGGAAGTGCCGCGCCAATTCGGGGATGACCGATGCGGGGACGTAGAGTTCCTGAAACTGGAGCAGGTTCACGTTCGCCTCATAATTGCCGGAGGCGCTAAAGGCGGTCAGGAGGGCAGAGAATGCGGCGCGGCTCAGATACACGCGGCCGCGGGGCGAACTTGCGGGGTCCCTGGCGGCGAACAGTTTGTTGTGGATGGCCTCGTCATCTCTGCGGATCAACTGCCGCACCGGCGCGGGGAGCGCCGGCTCGATGGCGCGCCAGGTCTCGCTGAGAACGGAGGGCACCGTGAAGGCGATCTCGGCCGTGCCGCTTGGATCGAGGATCACTTTATACACGCTGAAGCAATCCGGGAGTTCGTTGGAGACAACGACGCCTTTGAGGCTGCCGGGCGGAATGGCCGCGCCCGGATTGGTGGCGTCGCCCTGGCGGGCCTGGAACCTTGCTCCGAAACGCGCGTTGCGCGTGCGCTGGATTTCGCTCAAGGCCGGAGAGCGGTCATAGCTGGCGTAGAGCGTCTGGCGGCGGAATTCGCGCCAGCGCGGATCGGGATTGGTGGCGGCCTGCTGATCGATGTAGCTGAGGACGGATTCGGCCATGGCGCCATCGCCGGCGCCGAATTCGGCGATGGTGAACGTTTCGTTGGGCCGCAGCGTGCCGGCCTTGCGCATGCCATCCCACATGCGGAACATCTGTTCGGCTACCATGTAGCCGAAGGAGGGAGAAAGCGCGATGGGGAATGTGCGGTAATGCTGGTGGAAGTCGACGCGGCCGCTCGAATAATAGCCGGCGGTGGGATGGAACAGGACAGTGTCGAGGTACTCGTAAAAAGAAGGGAAGTAATCCTTCACCAAGGCCGGATTCACTCCGGGCGCCAAATGGATTTCGTTGCGGACATCCCAGGCGTTGAGGAGCTGGCGGTCTGCGGCGAAAAGGCTCGCGGACGCCGCGGTCAGCGCCAGTGCGGTCAGAAACTTCACTTTCCTCGAGCGCATAGTTCAAATTGTACTACGCGCCCCTCGCGGGGCTTGTGCGCGGGAGTAAGGCGCAATGAGCCGGATTGACTCGTGGGGATCCAAACGCATCCCAAATGGGCCGAAATGGGTTCGCTTCGCGGGGGCGATTCCGGGTGGATCCCGCGGCGGATCATGAGGTTGGCGAAAAACAGATTGGGTTTGGATTGCAGTTTTCCGGGCTGAGGCGCGGCGGCCGGCGTCCTGGCGAATGTGTCCATACCTACTTTGGGGGATAACACAGGCGCGGCGCGAAGGGGCGGAGCTAAAACGCGAAATGATTGAAACGGCGACGGATGTGGGAGATAGAAGCCGTGGGACCTACCCCTGCGGCTGGGTCACCACGTCGATCAGCACGGGCTCGCCTTTCTTCACGCGCTCGATGCCGCGCGTGAGCGCCGGAGCCAGGTCCTTGGGATCGGAGATGGGGCCTTCGGCGTAGAGGCCGTAGCCTTGGGCGATCTTGGCGTAGTCGATGTCGGGGTCCCAGAGCTTGGTGCCGATGTGGGCGTTCTGGGCGCCGCGATTGTGCAGGCTCGCCTGCTGCTGCACGAACATCACTTCCTGGTGATAGCCGCGGTTGTTGTGCATGATCGACAGCAGCGGAATGCGGTGATGGGCGGCCTTTCACTCCGCTGGAGCGGGATTCAATACAAGTAGGCGTCTATGCACGATCCGCTGCAGTCCCCATAGTCATGATAGTAGTAATTTCCTTCGTAGTCGATCGACGAATCGTGCGCACAAGATACTTCGAAAGCGTTGGCGCTCGTGAATCCTAGTGCTTCAGGGGCGTCAGTGTATGCGTAGGCGCCAGCCTCCACAAAGAAGGTAACGCCGCAGTCCGCCCCTTCGGCATGGGCCCTCATCTCGGCAACTACTTGCGGGGAGAAATTCAGCGCCCACTCCCAGCACCCCACGGATGCGTAGTTAGAGGTGACGGCAAATTCGTAACACGAACCATTACTAGCCGCCGACCAGAATTCGCCTCGCGCGGAAGGCGCAGCAGACAGAAACACCGCGACTACGAAGACGCTGAACCATAGTCTCATACACCCTCCCTAACGGCGCCAGATTTCAAGCTGGTACTGTTCCTGGTACAACCGCAGCCCGTCGCGGAAAGCCTCGCGCCCTCCGGCGGTCAACCGTGCCCTCAAGCTATCAGCCACAAGGCGTTGTCTGAAAACACCGCGCCCCCCCGGCGTGCGTTCCGGCGGCGCATTCGCGATTACGGCGAGCCGGGCGAGGATCGCCTGGTCCGTCATGCTGTCGATATCGCGGAACTCCTTGGCGATTGCCTGCACCTGCGCGCGCTCCTGCCTCAAGTACAAGAACGTCTCCGAGCGGTCTGCGCCCACGAACTCGCCATCGTCATACACAACTCCATCCAGCGAAACCGCGATCTCCGGGGATGCTGTCAGCGTCGAGAGAGTTCTGAAGTGGCTGGATTGGCCCTGGACCAATCGTCCCGTATTCCCATCCCGGATCGCCTGAGTAATGGGGCCCAAAGGAGTCACGATTTGCGGACCGCGTACAAAGCCGTTACGCGTCTCCTGAGTGTGAACATGATGGCGCGGAGTGCCATCGACACTGAAGTCGTAGCGTACCGAGAACAATACCACTTTCCGCGATCCGGTTAGGTTCGCAAATACGAGCAATGGAAGCGTGGATGCAATCAGCGGACTCTGCTTCGCTTCGGGGCCGATAAACTGATCTGCGAGCGGAGCGAAACGCGGAGAGCTTGGGCCAATCAATTCCACGCCCTCGATCGTACTTGGCGTTACCGTGAATGTCTGGGCTGCCAGAGGAAGACCGGTCGCAAAAACCAAGCCAAGAAGCGGGCGAAGGGACATACTCAACCCCTGAGCGGCATTATCCCCCCCCCGCGAAAAAAGTCAATAGCGATTCAGATTAATTGCGATTCACGATCCAGCCTACCCCCGCGGCTGGGTCACCACGTCGATCAGCACGGGCTCGCCTTTCTTCACGCGCTCGATGCCGCGCGTGAGCGCCGGAGCCAGGTCCTTGGGATCGGAGATGGGGCCTTCGGCGTAGAGGCCGTAGCCTTGGGCGATCTTGGCGTAGTCGATGTCGGGGTCCCAGAGCTTGGTGCCGATGTGGGCGTTCTGGGCGCCGCGATTGTGCAGGCTCGCCTGCTGCTGGACGAACATCACTTCCTGGTGATAGCCGCGATTGTTGTGCATGATCGAGAGCAGCGGAATGCGGTGATGCGCCGCCGTCCAGAACACGCCGGGTGAGTAGTTGAAGTCGCCGTCGGTCTGGATGTTGATGGACAAGCGGCCGTACTTCTTGTTGGCCAGCGCGGCGCCGACCGAGGCCGGGGCTCCGTAGCCCATGCCGCCCGCGCCCTGCCCGCCGATATAGTGATACTTCTTGCTCATGTTCCAGAGGCGGTTGGGCCAGTTGGCGACGAAGCCTTGCGGCGACACGAACGACCAGTCTTCGTTCTTCACCAGAGGCCATAGCTCGGCCACGATGCGAGCGACGCTCACCGGGCTCGCATCCCAGCCCCAGGAGGCCGCGGCCATCTGCGCCTTCAGTGCTTCGCGGTGCGCCTCGGCCAGCTTCCGGCCGCGTTCCTCGAAGGCGCGGCGGCGGTCGGCGGTGATCAGCTTGCGCACTTCTTCGATCAGATACGGCATGGTCGCCTCGGCATCCGCGCCGATGTCCAGGTCGACGTCGGCGTAGTGGCCGAAGTCCTGGATGTTGCTCTTGTGCGTGAGGGAAACCGAGGAGATCGTGATGATCTTGCCGTTCGATTGCCGCGCCGTGCGCAGCCGCGCCAGGGCGTCCTGCGTTTCCAAAGCCAGCGTCAGATCCGGCTGATAATTGGCCCAGCCGCTGCCGGCCAGCGCGTGGCGGTTGGGGAAATTCGTGCGCTCCTGATTGAGCACCGGGGTTTGCAACAGTTCGGCCAGTTGCACGAGCAGATCGATGCCTTGCTGCGTGCGGGCGTATCGTTCGGCGATGATGAGCGGGCGCTCGGCGGCCACCAACATCCGCGCGGCCTCGCGCACGGAGCCCATGTCGCCGGCCGGGGGAGACGTCATCACCAGCTTGGGGATGCGCGGCTTGGGTCCTTCCAGCGGCTCGGACTGGATCTCGTCGTTGGCGATGATCAGCACGGGACCCATGGGCGGTGTCATCGCGATCTTGTAAGCGCGCACGGCGCTATCGGCAAAGTGGCCGAGCGAATAGGGCTGGTCGTCCCACTTGGTGTAGTCCCGCACCAGCGCGCCCAGATCCTGCGCGCTGTGGAAAGTCTGCACGCCGGGATTGCGCTGTGCGCCGTCGGCGTGGTTGCCGGCGACCATGAACACCGGCACGCGGTCGGCGTAGGCGTTGTAAATCGCCATGGCGGCGTGCTGCAGGCCGATGTTGCCGTGGATCAGCGCCATCATGGGCTTGCCTTCGATTTTGGCGTAGCCGTGGGCCATGGCCACCGCGTTTTCCTCGTGCGTGCAGGTGAGGAATTCGGGCATTTTGTTCTGGCCGTAATTGATGAGCGATTCGTGCAGGGACTCGAAGGTCGAGCCGGGGTTCGAGCCCAGATACTCGATGTTCAATGTCTTGAGCACGTCGACCATGAAATCCGAGCCCGGGTTCTCGATGATGACCTGCGCGGGGGCGGGCTGCGCGGCGCCCGTTTCGCGCGCCACAGCCGGGCCGCCCGGGGCCTGTGCGGTGGCGTTGCGGGGGGCGGGAGCCTGTTGGGCTTGGGCGCGTTCGGGGGCGGCGGCCAGAGCGGCGGCTCCGGCGGCGGCTCCTTTCAGAAATCCACGGCGGTTCAGGGATGACTTGGCCATGCGGTCATATTACCGCACGTGTAGGCCGAAATGAACCGGAAGTAACTTCCAGCCGACCCACAGTCGAGATTCAGCCCGGTGACCGGCATCAGCCGCGCATCGAGCAGCATCTTCAGCGGAGCGTCGTCGGCGGGCCGGAAGCCATGCAGGAAAAACACGCGCGAGGTGTCCTGCAGGCTGGCCACCAGGCGCGCGGCCTCTTGCTCGGGATGGTCCGGCCGGCCGGCGAAACCCGGATGCGCGTCGATCGCGGCGGGGAAACTCTGCTCGCGGATCTTTCGATCGGGCTGCAAGCGGTCCCAGTAATAATCGATGGGCAGGCGGCTCAGGTTGGTGAAGATCACCACATCGCCCGGGCGCGTGACGCGGGCCAAATACTGGGCCGTAGTGCGCGCATCGCAGCGCGATGCAGTGAAGCCGACGCCGATGGCCATCGCGGCGGCCGCAAAGACCAGTCCCATTTCGAAGTAATGCTTCTTCACTGCCGGAGCGAACGCTGCGATCGCCAGCGACAGCGCAGGCAGAGCCACGATGGTGAAGCGCGGCCAAAAGACGGGCTTGAATTGCGAAATGCAGAAGGGCACGGCGACCGCCAGCAGCGCCAGCAGCGCCGGTTCGGCAGCGCGAGCGCGGTTCGCGCCTGCACCGGTCCACCAGGATTTGAGGAAGGGAATCGCGGCGAGAAACAATCCGGCGAGCAGGAAAAGCGTTTGCGCAGCCTCGGAGAAGCCAGGCGGCGGCGCCCAGGCCAGCGCGCTCTCGGTTTTCCGGATCTGTTGCAGGAGCACCGGGAGCCACAGGATCGCGTAGGGGGCAAGCGACAGGGCGGCAGCGGCGATCATCCGGCCCAAGCCCAGCGTGCGGCGGAAGGCCAAGTAAGCCACGCCTTGCGCGAACAGCAAGAAGAAGAACCAGACGTGCGTGAAGGAACCCGCAATGTTTGCGGCGACGTACAGCGCCCAATCGAGCCGGCGAGCCTTGCCCGCGCTGATCCGCAGATAGGCCGACGTGGAGACGGCGGAGACCAGCGCCAGCAGCCCATACATCCGCACCATCTGCGCCGCGACGGTGCTGAGGGGGCTCGCGACGAACAATGCAGCGGCCAGCAGTCCGCCGCGTTCGCCCAACCGGCCGCGGCCGCCGAAGTAGACCACCGCGGCAGCGCCCAGCATCAGCAGAATCGAAAGCGCGCGCGAGGCCACTTCACTGGCGCCCACGAGGCTGGTCCAGGCGGCGAGCATCCAGTAATACAGCGGCGGGTGGATGTCGTCACGGATCTCCTCCATCATCTGCGTATACGGAAGCGCGACGGTGTGCAGGCTCCAGACCTCGTCGGAGCGGAAGGCCTGGCCGCTGCCGTAGAGGAACAGGAACAGCGCGCCGGCGAGCAGAATCAACCGGATGCGGAGATGCGAGCCTGTGGGCACTCTTCCGTAATTTCGGCGGAAGCGGCGGGTCGCGTTAGGGGCGAACCGGCGCGGCCTTGGGCGGCGAAAGTTGCCCCCGGTTGTTGCCGATCACTAGGCGAGAAGTAAAATGAATCGTTGCCTCGACTCTCCCGTGACCCATCCTGACAATTCAGCGGCGGTGCGCTGCGCTCTGTCGATCGTCGTGCCGGCCTACAACGAGGCAGCGCGTCTTCCGGTGACCTTGCCGCGGATCGTGGAATTCTGCGAGCGCCGGGGGGATACCGAAGTCCTGATCGTGGACGACGGCTCGCACGACCGGACGGCGGACGTGGTCTCGGAATATGCACGGCGACATTGCTTCCTAAAGCTGCTGCGGAATCCGGGCAACCGCGGCAAAGGGTACTCGGTGCGCCGCGGCATGCTGGCGGCGGGGGGCGCCTGGATGCTGTCCACCGATGCCGACCTGTCGAGCCCGCTGGAGGAAATCGGCAAGCTCGAGGAGGCGGTTGCGAAAACCGGCGCCGCGGTGGCGATCGGATCACGAGCGCTCGACCGCAGCCTGATCGGCGTGCACCAGGCGGCGTTCCGGGAATGGGGCGGGCGTGTGTTCAACCTGATGATGCGCGTGGCGACCGGATTGCCCTTCAAGGACACGCAGTGCGGCTTCAAACTGTTCCGGCGGGATGCGGCGCGGGTGATTTTTTCGCGCCAGTTGCTGGACGGCTTCGGCTTCGATGTTGAGGACCTGGTGATCGCGCGCGTGCATGGGCTGAAGGTGGTGGAGGTGCCGGTGGTGTGGAACAACGTCGAGGGCACGAAGGTCGGGGCGCTGTCGAGCGCGCGGGCGTTTTCGGATCTGGCGGTGGTGCGGTGGAATCAGATACGCGGGCGGTACAGGTAGCACCGCTTGGCGGGCGCCCCCGAACCGGTCCCTGCTTTGTTCGTTGTTGCGCACCGGCCGCGGCATGGAAGCAACATGCGAGCGCCAGCGCGGGCCTGCTTCGCTGCACTCTGAGCGACGGTCCGCTCAAGTGCTGCCGGGCTCCGTTTCGTGCCGTCTTTGAGAGGAACGTGTGAGGTAAACTCGGAAGACAATGAATTTGCAAGGCTCTATTGCTCTGGTCACGGGCGGCAGTTCCGGCATCGGCCGTGGCATTGCCGCGGCGCTGATTGACGCGGGCGCCAAGGCCGCCATCACCGGGCGCAACCGGACCAAACTGGAAGAAGCCGCCAAGGCGCTGGGCGCGCATCCGATCCAGGCCGACGTCTCCAAAGAATCCGATGTGCAGCGCACGATGCAGGAAGTGCTCGCCGAGTTTGGCGATCTGGACATTCTGGTGAACAACGCGGGGCTCGGCGTGTTTCAGCCGCTGCTCGAAATGGACCTGGCCGGCTTTGAGCGCACATTCGCCACCAACGTCACCGGAGCCATGCTCATGGCGCGCGAGGCGGCCAAGCATTTTGTCAGGCGCAACAAGGGCAACATCGTAAACATCGGCTCGACCGCGTCGCACCGTGGGGCTCCCAATGGCACGGCCTATTACGCCACGAAGTTCGCGCTGCGCGGCATGACGGAATGCTGGCGCGCCGAGCTGCGGAAGTATAATATTCGCGTGATGCTGGTGAACCCCAGCGAGGTGATCACCAGCTTCGGCGCGGCGGCCGGGTTCGAGCAGAGCGTGAACGAGACCAAACTGCGGCCGGAAGAGATCGCGCACGCCGTGCGCGCCGTGCTGGAGATGGATGACCGGGGCTTCACGACGGAATTGACCGTATTCGCGACCAACCCGCGAGATTGAAACGGATCGATGCTCGCCGCGGGGCTCGGACGCGGCACCGGCGTCTTCGCCAACGATTACGCGACCGAGGAGCAACGGTTTGCGGCAGTGAAGTTCCTGATCGAGGCGGGGGCCGATGTGAACGTTGCCGCGGCCGGCATCCGCCCGCGCATCAGCGGCGAACCCGCCGCCCGCGAGTCGACGGCGGCGCTGCTGCGGCGTCTGATGGCCGCGCGGCAGCCGGTCCGGTGACGATCTTCCTCCCGGCCGGCGCGGAATGCTATTCTAGAAGCGTTATGTCCATCCCGAACGTCAAGCGCTATCGCATCACCAGCCCCGACGGCACGCAGAACGCCACTTTGATGGCCGTGCTGCCCAAGGACATCGATGTGAACGCGTACTTGTCCGAGGCCGCCAAGCGCTTCGACTGGAAGGCTCACGCGGAAGCTCAGGCGAAACAGTTCAAGATTCGCGTCGGCCAGCAGAAGCAGAAGAAGGTGAAGTAGTTTAGCGCAGACGGGCCTCGAGCGTCCGCAGGCTGCGGACCGCTTCCTGCACGACGGCCAGATCCGCGTCCTTTTGCATCGTTTCCAGATATGGAACGCTGTCGCGCCCGCCGGATCTGGAAAACACGATGCTCAGGCCTGTTTTTTCCTCGCGCGTGGCCGTGGGCAGGTAGGGATAAACGGCATTGCGGACAGCGGGCTCGCGCGCCAGCTCGGTAAGAAAGGCCAGCGCGACGCCCCGGTAGGCAGCGCGGTTGAGCGTGTTCACCAGATAACGCAGCGGGCTGAGCTCGTTCATGTCGGCACGCCCGAGGGCCACTAAGGCGAAGGCCAGCGAAAGGCGGGGGCCGGCGTCGCGCTCGTCCGTGAAGGCCTGCGCCAGGATGGTCTGGTCGGCGGGGTTCCGGATGCGCGCCAAGCCTTCCGCCGAGGCCGCGCGGAGGCTGGCGTCTTTGGCAGTGAGATTGCGCAGAAACACACCGCGGTCCTCTGGCAGCGCGATCATCGCCAGCGAGCTCATCGCTGCGCGTTGCAGGCGCGCGTTGGGGGCGTCATTCAAGAGTTCGCGCACGCGCGGAGCGGCCTCGGTGGTCCGCAGAATCCCGACCGTTTCGAGCGCCGCGATCCGCACGCGTTCCTCGAGATCGCGCAGCAGGAACACCACCGCCGGCCCGGCCGCCGGATCGCCGATCTTTTGCAGCGCCACCAGGGCCTCGTACATCACCTGGCCGTCCTTGGACGCAAGCGCCTGTTCCAGCTCCGGCCGCGCCGGGCGCGCCCGCAGGACGCCGAGTGCGCGGCATGCATTGGCGCGGCTTTCCAGACTCGTTCCGCCTCCGGCCAGCCGGGCGATCACCTCGATCACCTCCGGCGGCACGTTCACGTAGCCGTCGATGACCTGATCGTTCCGGTCCGAGAACTTGACCCGCAGCATCTTGCCCGCCCGGCTTAACGAAGCGCTGATGCCGGTCTTGATGTAGCCCGGCAGGTAGACGTTCACTAAACCGTCGGTGGCTCGAATCTGTATTTCCGGGTCATTGTCGCGGGCCATTTGGACCAGGGGTTCCACCGTCTTGGGCCCCGCGATCTTGATCAACTGCTTGACGGTTTCCAGGCGAACCTCGAGCTCCACGTCCCGCATGTAGGCAACGACCGCGGCAATGCCGTCCTCGCCGCGCTTGCCCTGTTCACGGATGTAGCGGATGCGGTCCCTGGGATCGGATGGGGCGGCCGGAGCTTGCGCCCGACCGGAAGACGCGATCAGCAGCGCCGTTAGGACGAAGAGTGCATGAAGCCTTCGCATTTCTGACTCCTGACTTCTGACTCCTGACTTCTTCTCATCTGACCACTTCCACGTTAACCCGGTTCGGGATGATTCCAGCCTCGAAACCCATGTCCAGCAGCTTCTGCGCGGCGCGCGGCACGATCTCGCCGCAATCCACGGTGTAATGATTGACGTACATGCCGACGAATTTTTCGGCCAGCGCCGGATCCATGTCGCGCGCGAACTCCATCGCGTAGGCCAGCGCCTCCTCGCGGTGGTCGAGCGCGTACTGGATGCTCTCGCGCATCAAACGATTGCACTCCCCCGCAATTTCGGGGGACAGATCCCGGCGCAGGACATTGCAACCGAGCGGCAGCGGCAAGTCGTACACGTCTTTCCACCAGCGTCCCAAATCCACGATATTGTGGAATCCACCGCGCGCATACGTGAGCTGCGCTTCGTGGATGATCAGGCCGGCGTCGGCGGCATCGTCCTGGACGGCGTTCAGGATCTTATCGAAGGGAACCACGATGGGCTCGAAGTCCGGCTCCATCAGCTTCAGCGTCAGGTACGCGGTGGTGAGCTTGCCGGGAACCGCGATGCGCTTGCCCTTCAGGTCCTTGCGCTCCATGGGCCGCTCGGCGACGACCATGGGACCGTAGCCATCGCCCACGCTCGATCCGGCCGCCATCAGAAAATATTTGTCGGCAACGTACGGATACGCATGATAGGAAATCGCCGTCAGTTCATACTCGCCGTTGCGAGCCTTCTGATTCAGGGTCTGAATATCGTCCAGAACGTGCTTGAACTGAACCAGCGGACTGCGGATTTTCTTGGTCGCCAATGGGTAGAACATGTATGCGTCGTCGGAGTCGGGGCTATGGGCGCAGACAATTTGGGCAACTTCAGTTGGCATGTGGGATAAAAATCCATGATAACAACGCCCGGCGGCGAGCTGGGCAAAAGAAAGGGCCGGCGGGGAGCGCGGCCCGCGCCGCGCGATTGACAGCCGCGCCCGCTTCCGGGACAATGAAATTGCCCACCTTCAGTGCGGATGTGGCGGAACTGGCAGACGCGCTAGATTCAGGTTCTAGTTCTCGCAAGGGAGTGGAGGTTCAAGTCCTCTCATCCGCACCACTCTACGAATTTCTCACAGACTCGGCTGCCCCTGCGCCGCGATGCGCCGCGGCAGGCTCGGCACGCGGATGGTGAACTCGGCGCCCGCCGCTCCGCTGCGGTTGGCGGCGTGGATCGAGCCCCCCTGTTCCTCGACGATGGTGCGCACGATGTGCAGCCCCAGGCCGGTCGAGCCCGAGCCCGACACGCGCGGCTCGAACAAACGGCCCAGCAAATCCTGCGGGATGCCCGAGCCTTCATCGGCAACCGTGATCTCGGCGCTGCCGGAATCGAGGGCCCGGGCCGTGACGCGGATCGTTCCGCCCTCCGGCATCGCGCGTCCCGCGTTGAGGAACAGATTGATCAGCACACGTTCCCACGCCCAGTTGCCTCCCAGCTCGATTCCCGGCTCGACGTCGCAGGCGAAACGGATCGCCGGGCCGCGGCCCGCGATTTGCGTGTCCTCGGCGAAGGCGATCGCGTCCGCCAGGATCTGTTCGAAAGGCGTCCCGGCCGTCCCCTGGCGCCACAAGCTGTCCATGATCTTCTTGCCGCGCTCCACGCTACGCAGAATGGCGGCCGCGAGCGGCTCCCAGCGGGGATCGCCGTGCAACTGGTCGGCCGAATCCACCAGCGTCTGGAACACGTTGTTCAGGTCGTGCACCAGGCCGGCCAGCTTCAAATCGTCTGGAGGATTGCGGCTCACGTTCACCTCACGATTTGTTGCAGCATATCGTAAAACGCCGGGAAAGACACGGCGGCCGAGCCCGCATCGCGGATCGTGCACGGGCCGTCGGCCGCCAATGCCGCCACGGAAAACGCCATGGCGATGCGGTGGTCGCCATAGGAATCGATTTCGGCCGCATGGAACGGCTGCCGGCCCGGAACCTGGAATCCGTCCGGGGTGGTTTCGATCTTCACGCCCATCGCCTTCAGGCCGGCCGCGATGGTGGCGATGCGGTCGGTTTCCTTGACCCGCAGCTCGGCTGCGTCGCGCACGGTGAGGCCGCCTTCGCTCGCCGCGCCCAATACGGCCAGCGCGGGCAGCTCATCGATCAACGCCGCGGTCAGCGCTCCTTCGATCACGCCGCCCTGGATGCGTGAAGCCTTCACGCGGAGATCGCCGATCAATTCGCCCGCGACCTGATGGATGTTGACCACGCGAATCTGCGCGCCCGCGGAGACCAAAAAATCCAGCAACGCCGAGCGCGTGGGATTCAGCCCGACGCCGTGAATCACCAGGTCCGATTCCTTCATCAGCAGCGCGGCGACCAGAAAGAAACACGCCGAGGACAGGTCGCCGGGCACCACTAAGTCGCGTCCTTTCAGATGCGCTCCGCCGCGCACGCGGATCGATTTGCCCTGAACTTCGATATCGGCGCCGAATTCGCGCAGCGCGATCTCGGTGTGGTCGCGCGTGGGGACCGGCTCATGCACTACGGTTTCGCCTGCGGCGAACAGCCCGGCCAGCAGAACGCAGCTTTTGACCTGCGCGCTGGCGACCGGAGGCGTGTACTCGATGCCGTGCAGTTTGCGTCCATGAATCACCAGCGGCGGATAGCGCCCCTGGCGCGCCTCGATGTGCGCGCCCATCTGCGTCAGCGGACGGATGACGCGGTCCACGGGGCGGCTCGAAACCGACTCGTCGCCGATGATCCGCGAAGTGAAGTTCTGCCCGGCGAGAATCCCGGTGAGCATGCGCGTAATGGTGCCGGAGTTGCCGGCATCGAGATCGCCCGCGGGCTGGCGCAGCGGACCGCCTTCGATCACCGTGACGCCGTCGCTGCGCCGCTCGATTTTCGCGCCCAAGGCATGCATGCAGGCCAGCGTGGACTGGCAATCGGCGCCGGCCGAGTAGTTGGCGATGGTGGTGCGTCCTTCGGCCAGCCCGGCCAGCATGCCGTAGCGGTGGGAAATGGATTTATCGCCCGGCAGCGTCAGGATTCCCTCAATCGCCCGGGCGGGGGAAACGATCTTGTCCATGGAATCTTTCAGTGTAGCGGCCTCACCGGCCCGGTGCGCTCTTCGGCCAGCGAACTACTGCGGAGAGCCCTGGCAGATGTACTCGAACATCTCGCCGCCCTCGATCCAGGAAGACGCTGTCGATTCGGTGATCGTCCAGCGAGCCGTCCACGGGCCGGTGTAGGCGCCGGGATCGTCGATGGTGATTTCATACGACAGCGTTTTCAGGTTCGGGCGCGTGACGCGCTCGATGGTGTGCAACTGTTCGGTGCTCGGGAAGGCTCCGGAAATCCATTGCTTCTCGTTGTAGCCGACCGTGTCGATCACCAGCGTGTCGCCCTCCCAGCGTCCCACGGAATGCCCGAAGTAGGTCGGACGCAGCGCCTCGCCCGTGGGATGCGGGCGGCCATCCATGTAAATCACGCGCCAGGAGTGCGGACCCGCGATGTTCAAGATGTAGATTTTCT
The DNA here is from genome assembly GCA_964614015.1 of uncultured Bordetella sp. Classification (GTDB taxonomy): domain Bacteria; phylum Acidobacteriota; class Terriglobia; order Bryobacterales; family Bryobacteraceae; genus Palsa-187. The sequence continues at coordinate 28,249 of CAZTKA010000011.1, forward strand.
GCTCCTCCGGCACGTCCACGAATTCGAAGCCGGGAGCGTTGAAGAACGAAGGTCCGCCGCCAGGCTTGCACTTCACCAGCGGAGGATGGAGCCATGTCTGCGCCTGGCGCCAGGTATGAAGGGCGCGCGCCCAGGGCTGCATCGGAACATCGGCCGCGCGCGGGAATCCGCCCAGGCCCGGCCGCACTTCCCAGTAGCCTTTCTGTTGCGGCGTGGCGCCGAGATTCGGATGGCCGTCGGGAAAGCGCGGCGTGGGCTCGGCGGGAGCCTTGGGAGCCGCCGCCTTCGGAGGCGCGGCGCCTCCGCCTTGGGCACATACGGGCGCAGTCAGGAGCCCGCCCACGATCAATGCCGCCGCGACGCGCATGTTTACCGCAGCACCATCTTCGCGCCGGTCGAAAGCTGGAGGAAGGTGTCGCGCGTCGCGCCGACTTTGGTCCCGCCGTCCTTGGCCGGAGCTCCATTCAGCACCGTCACGGTATCGCCGAGCTTGACCGTGTCGCGCTTCCAGCCGCCGCGCGTCAACGCGTAGGGCGGGCCCAGTTCGATGGCGTAGGTTTTCACCGCGCCGCCTTCCTGCACGTTCATGTGGATGAAGCCGTGCGGATTGGCCCAATCCACCTTGATCACGACGCCAGTCAGCGTGACCGATTTGCTGGAATCGTATTCGGCGTCAAAGGAATGATGCGCCCCCAGAAGCCCCGCAAACAGGATCAGTCCAACCAAGCTGCGTTTCATGAAAGCCTCCTAGCGGATGAATGTCGACTCCGCGTTCTCCTCGCAGAAGTACTCCTGGATCTCCAGGTCGGGCACCCAGGCGAAACTCCAGGCGCTGTTCCAGCTCCGCGTATAGGCGCGCGGGTCATCCACGGTCACTTCGTAGCGCAGCGTGTTCATGTCTGTCCGCGTGAACCTCTCCAGCAGGTGCAGCGCCTCGGTATGCGGCAATCCGCCCTTGGCGAACCAGAATCCTTCGTTGAACCCGACCGAATCCACTATCAGTGTATCGCCTTCCCAGCGGCCCACCGACGTGCCGTAGTAGGTCAGCACGGCCTCGCTCGGCTGGACCGCCGGGCGCCCGTCGGTGTAGATGATGTGCCAGTTGCGGTTGCCGCCGCCGAGCAGCACCAGGATGCGGCCGAGCTCGCGCTGCTCCAGGAACTGGAATCCGTTGGGCATCAGATACTGGCGCGGCCCGCCCGGCGGAACACAGCGGTTGTAGGGGTCGTCTTTGAGCAGGTTGCGCTGGCGGAATTCGTAAACCGCCTTGGCCCAGGGCTGAAACGGCGCGACGCGGTCGATGTCCGCCAGATTCTCCAGCAGTCCGTCGCGATTCATCGGCACGGGCGTAGCCGCTGTTTCCGCCAGGTCGATTGCGGTGGCCGCACCCCAGTAGCCTTTTCTACCGGGCGCGGGGCCGAGGCGCACGTTGCCGTCCGGCCAGCGCGGCGTGGGCTCGACGTCTCGCGCCGGCGCGGCTGCCAGGCGCGGGACGAACAGCCGTTCGTTTCCCCGCGTCAGGCTGGTCGCGAAGGCCTGCTTTTTCGGGCCGCGCGCGGGATAACCTTCCATGCCGATGAGGTCGCCGATGCGCACCGCATTGCGACTCCAGCCCTCGCGCTCGAGCACGAGCGGTTCGCCGAACTCGATGGCCCAGTTCGCCACGACGCCTGCGGCATCGCGCACGTCGATGAACAGGAAGGCGTGTGGATTCACCCAGTCCACACGGGTCACGATGCCTTGCAGGCGGACGCGGCGCTCGGTGTCGTAGGTCGCCGAAAAGGGCGCCTGCGCGAGCGCGCACGACAAAAACGAAACTGCCAGGGCCGTGCGAGCGCTCACGTTAATCCCTCGTCAGGCGGAAATCGCCGCTCTGTGCGCCCTGGCGGAAGGTGCCCCGGATGGAGCGGTGGGCCGAAGCGAGATCCTCCAGCTTGCCTTCCGCGATGATGGCGGTCGCGTTGGACGCCGCGTGCACTTCGATGCGCACGGTCCAGGTGGCGAAGTCGATGGAGACGTCGCCGAGGGGCACGGAGTTCGGGCCGGGGTTGACGATGCCCGTCACTTTCTTGCCGTCCCAGTTCATGATGACGGTCACATGCGTGCGCGGCCCTCCGGGGACGCCGTAGTCGCCCGTCCAGGTGCCTGTCAGCGGATGGGCTTCCTGTGCCAGCAGCGCCGCGGGCGCAAGCATCAGTGAACAACAAATGAGCCGTCGTATCATTGGATACTCTCCCAAGCTTTGGCGAGCACCGGTTTCACCACCTCCGCGAACTCCGCGTACGCGCTCGATTCCGGCCGGAAGTGCAGTTGATCGGGAAGGAACAGATCCTCCCGCAGCGCGCCGTCCCGGAACAGCACCGGGTTCAGATCGATGAAGCCGACGCCTTTGGTCTGGCTGGCGTAGCGCTCCATTTCCCGGTTGACCGCATCCACTACGTCCCAGCGCGCGCGCTTGTCAGGCGCTTTCTGGATGGCCGTGTAGTAGACCGCCGTAGTGGGCAGTTTCTGGCTCACCAGGCCGAGGAATCGTTTGGTGTTTTCGAGGATGCTGCTGGCGTCGGCTCCGGCATTGACGTCGTTGGAGCCGCAGTAATAAACGATGATACGCGGTTGATAGGGGGCCACCAGGCGGTCGAACTGATCGATCATGTCCTGCGTCCTCGATCCGCCGAAGGCGCGGTTGAAGACGGGCAGCGGGGCCATCTGCTCGCTGAGGCCGCTCCACAGGCGGAAAATGCTGCTGCCGATGAACAGGATACCGCGCTGCGGGGGCGGATTGGTTGTATCGCGCTCCAGCATGCGCTGGATTTCCGCCTCGAAGCGCGATTGTGCCTGGAGCGCGAGCGGGCCCTGCGAAAGCGCCAGCGCCGCCGCGGCGCAGACGCTCAGCTTTGTGAAGAAACGCCGGCGAGGACGCATAGCGCTATGCTACACCAAATTTACGTTCGCGCTGTCGATCCCGGCGGCGCTCGTTCGTTCCCCGTCTGATCGCATACGGAGCGCGGCAACACGCGCGGTATAATCTCGAAACGAATGCTCGATCAATCGGCCAACCGCCTCCTGACGCAGACGGGCGCGGGAACACCCATGGGGGAGATGCTGCGGCGCCATTGGATGCCCATCGCGGGCGTCAGCGAGTTCGACCGCATCCACATCAAGCCCGTGCGCCTTTTGGGCGAGGACCTGACGCTCTATCGGGACTTGAGCGGCGCCTTCGGCCTGCTGGACCGCCACTGCCCGCACCGGCGCGCCGATCTCTCCTACGGCTTTGTCGAGCCATGCGGCCTGCGGTGCAATTATCACGGCTGGCTGTTCGACCAGCAGGGCCGCTGCACCGAACTGCCGTATGACGACATCGCGCATCCCGAGGCGCGCTTCAAGGATCGTGTGCGCGTGAAGGCGTATCCGGTTCAGACGCACGCCGGGCTGGTGTGGGCCTACCTCGGCCCAGAGCCTGCCCCGCTGGTGCCCAACTGGGAGCCCTTCACCTGGTCCAACGGATTCGTGCAGATCGTTTTCGCCGAGGTGCCATGCAACTGGCTCCAGTGCCAGGAAAATTCGATCGACCCTCTGCACTTCGAATGGATGCACATGAACTGGAGCGTGCGGCTGGCGGGCCGGCCCGGTCCGTATTCGCCCGCGCACTTAAAGCTCGCCTTCGAGGAGTTCGAGTACGGATTCACCTATAAGCGGCTGCGCGAGGGCATGCGCGAGGACGATCCGCTGTGGACCGTCGGGCGCGTATGCCTGTGGCCGAACATGCTGTTCCCGGGCGATCACTTCGAATGGCGTGTGCCCATCGACGATGAGAACACGCTCAGCGTCACGTGGGCTTTCTCGCCGGTGCCTCCGGAGCGGCGTCCGTACGTGCAGCAGAAGATCCCGGCCTGGCATGGTCCGGTGAAGGATCCGGCGACGGGACGCTGGATCTCGAGCCACATCATGAATCAGGATTTCGTGGCGTGGGTGGGGCAAGGCACGATCGCCGACCGTACCAAGGAACATTTGAGCGCCGGAGACCGCGGCGTGATTCTGCTGCGGCAGCGCCTGTTGGCCGACATCGAGGCGGTGCGGCGCGGCGAGGACCCCAAAGGCGTGATCCGCGACCCCGAGGTCAATCGCTGCGTGCGGCTGCCCGTCGCCGAGCGCAAGCGGCTGACCGAGGGACTGAGCCTGGAAGAAGTCCGCAAGCACCCGATCCACGGCCGCGAGCTGACCGAAGGGTATCCGTTCCAGTCAGGCCAGCCGGAGGAAGTGCGGCGGGCGTATCTGGAGGCGATGGGAGCGGCGTGATCCATGGCTTGCCAGGGAAGAACCGTGCAGCCTTACGGCCGGGATCCTGCCGCCACGCGTTCAGCGCCAAACGCCAGTTCCGCGCAGCGCTGGCACTCATCGCCCTCCAGCCGGTCGACACGGGTCCAGCTTTGCTTTTGCGTAATGACGCATCCGCATAAGGTCTCGGATTCCGCGGAGACCGGACCGGCCGCCGCCAAATGGTGCTTCACGCCTGGGGTAACCAGCTTCATATATGTCATCGCGGCGCACCTCCAGCGCCATATGATCGGCCGGGCTGCCCGGAACTTTAGGGGAGTCTTGTCGGAAGGCGGCCTTGGGCGCGTGGGGCTGCTTGCGGCCCTGCGTCCGGCCACGGCGGAAATCCGCTCAAAGTGGTATGTTGCCGTGCTTCTTGCGCGGCATGGTATCGACTTTGGTTTCCAGCAGCCCGAGGGCGCGAATCACATGCCGGCGCGTTTCCCGCGGCTCGATCACGTCATCGATGAATCCGTGCTCGGCCGCGACGAAGGGATTGGCGAAGCGCTCGCGGAACTCCTCCACTTTAGCCTCCCGGTCGGCTCCCGCGGCGATTTCGCGCCGGTACACAATGTTCACGGCGGCCTCCGGACCCATGACCGCGATCTCGGCGGTGGGCCACGCCAGATTCACGTCGCAACGGAGGTGCTTCGATCCCATCACGCAGTAGGCTCCGCCGTAGGCCTTGCGCGTGATCACGGTGATCTTCGGCACGGTCGCCTCCGCGAACGCATACAGAAGCTTGGCTCCGTGGCGGATGATACCGCCGAATTCCTGCGCCGTGCCAGGCAGGAATCCGGGCACGTCCTCGAAGGTGAGGATGGGAATGTTGAACGCGTCGCAAAAGCGGACGAAGCGCGCGCCCTTCACCGAGGAATCGATGTCCAGACACCCGGCCAGGTGCGCGGGCTGGTTCGCGACCACGCCCACCGGACGGCCATCCATGCGCGCCAGCCCCACGACTATGTTCCGGGCCCAATGTTGGTGCACTTCAAGGAACTTGCCTTCATCCACGATGCGGCGGATGACGTCCTTCATGTCATAGGGCAGGTTCGAGGCCGCGGGAACGATGGTATCCAGGGCCACATCCTCGCGATCCGGCAAATCGGCGGGCGTGCGGCGCGGCGGATCGTCGCGGTTGTTCAACGGGAGGTAGCTGAGCAGCTCGCGGATCAGTTGCAAACACTCCGTGTCGTTGGCGGCCAGAAAATGCGCGACGCCGCTGATTGTGTTATGTGTCTGCGCTCCGCCGAGCTGTTCCTTGGTCACGTCCTCATGCGTCACGGTCTTGATGACATCCGGACCCGTGATGAACATGTAGCTGGTGCCTTCCACCATGAACGTGAAGTCCGTGATAGCGGGCGAATAAACGGCGCCGCCGGCACAGGGGCCCATGATCGCGGAGATCTGTGGGATCACGCCGCTGGCGAGGGTGTTGCGCAGGAAAATATCCGCGTAGCCGGCGAGCGAGAGCACGCCTTCCTGAATGCGCGCGCCGCCGGAATCGTTGAGGCCGATCACCGGAGCGCCCGTCTTCATCGCGAGATCCATGATCTTGACGATCTTGCGCGCGTTCATTTCCGACAGCGATCCGCCGAGCACGGTGAAATCCTGTGCGAAGACGTAGGCGGGGCGGCCCTGGATCAGGCCGTGGCCGGTGACGAAGCCGTCGCCGTCGATGATCTGCTGCTCCATGCCGAAGTCGCGCGCGCGGTGGCGGACGAGCTTGTCGGTTTCGATGAAGGTGCCTTCGTCGAGCAGAAGGTCGATGCGCTCGCGGGCGGAGAGCTTGCCTTCGGCGTGCTGGCGCGCGCGGCGCTCCTCGCCGCCCCCAGCCTCGGCGGCGGCGTGGCGGCGGCGCAGTTCTTCCAGGCGGTCGGACATCACGGATAGGGTAACGCGAAGAGTGTCCGGATGGGCGTTTTGGAAGCGGCCCCGCGCTCGTCCGTCATCGATGGACAGCACCGAAACGAACACGAAACAAGTCCGGGAGCCCGGGCCGATTGCGCAGCGCGGCCCGGCGGCTTCGGCGCGCGCCCTAAAAATACCCCTCGCGCTTCTTCAGCTCCATCGACCCCTCGCGGTCATGGTCGATGATGCGGTTCTCGCGCTCGGAGTTGCGCACGGCCACCAGTTCGGCGATGATCTTGGGCAGCGTGTCGGCATCGCTGCGGATCGCGCCCGTGCACGGCGAGCATCCTAGCGAGCGCATGCGGCACTTCACGACTTCCACGCGGTCGCCCGGCTGCGGCTTGATGAAGGGCTGCTCGGCCACGATCAATTGGTTGCCGCGCACGATCACCTCGCGCTCCTTGGCGAAATACAGCGGTACGATGGGGATGTTTTCGTGATGGATGTACTGCCAGACGTCCATCTCGGTCCAGCTCGAAAGCGGAAACACGCGGATGCTTTCTCCTGGCTCGACGCGGCTGTTGAAGAGGTTCCACAGCTCGGGGCGCTGATTCTTGGGATCCCACTGGCCGAGCGAATCACGGAAGGAAAACACGCGTTCTTTGGCGCGCGACTTTTCCTCATCGCGGCGGGCGCCGCCGAACGCGGCGTCGAAATTGCCAGCGCGCAGCGCATCAAGCAGCGCCTGCGTCTTCAGTAATCCGCAACAGCGCTCCGTGCCCAGCCGGAACGGATTCGCTCCCGCTGTAAGCGCGTTGGTGTTGGAATGCACGATCAGCTTCACGCCGATTTCGGCCGCGAAGCGGTCGCGAAATTCGATCATCTCTTTGAACTTGTAAGTCGTATCAATATGCAGCAGCGGGAACGGAATCGGACCCGGGTAAAAGGCCTTCTGCGCCAGCCGGATCAACACGCTGGAATCCTTGCCGATCGAATACAGCATCACCGGACGCTGAAATTCGCTGGCCACTTCGCGCATGATGTGGATGCTCTCGGCTTCGAGAGCCTGTAAGTGACTCAGCCTGCTCACAGTGCCAGTGTAGCACAAAATGGATATTGTCAATCAAGAATACAAACATTAAAGGGAAATCCAATAAAACGACAGACATACAACATCCCGTGGGTTGATTATTGACAGGCCCGAGCGGTTGGGGGTAACATGGCCGACAGCCGCTACTGGGACGTGTACATCGGTGAGCGGCAGGAGCCACAACATGGGACAATTGGGATTAGGTGTCGCGATGAAGCTCAGAGAAAACCGGCGGCCCGTGCCGGTTGCGGACCGGGTGGGGGTGACATTCCCCCGCTATTTCACGGCGAAGCTTGGGCCTGGCAAGACGGCCTACGATGAATTTAGGTGGGAGCTGCGGACGGCGACCATCGGCAACGACAAGGGCGCGGTGATCTTTGAGCAGCGCGACGTCGAAGTGCCGGTCGACTGGTCGCAGACGGCCACCAACATTGTCGTCAGCAAGTATTTTTACGGCAAGGCCGGCTCACCGGACCGCGAGACGAGCGTGCGGCAACTGGTCGCGCGCGTCTGCGACACGATCGCGGGATGGGGCGCGGCGCAGCGGTACTTCAAGACTCCGGAAGACGCCGAAAATTTCCGCCAGGACCTGACGCACCTGATGCTCGCGCAGAAGGCGTGTTTCAATTCGCCGGTGTGGTTCAACGTTGGGGTAAAGGAGCCGCGCGGCTACGGCTGGTATTACGACGAGGCCAGCGACGGGCTTAAGAAATTGAACGGCGGCGAATCCAAGCCGCAATGCTCGGCGTGCTTCATCAATTCGGTGGGCGATTCGCTGGAATCGATTCTCGATCTGGCTAAGACCGAAGGCATGCTGTTCAAATGGGGCTCGGGCACGGGCAGCAACTTGTCCTCGCTGCGGGAGGAAGACGGCATTCTTTCGGGCGGCGGGCGCGCGTCCGGGCCGTTGAGCTTCATGAAGGGCCTCGACGCATTCGCGGGCGTGATCAAGAGCGGGGGCAAGACGCGGCGCGCGGCGAAGATGGTGATTCTGAACGCGGATCATCCGGACATCGAGAAATTCATCTGGTGCAAGGCCAAGGAAGAGAAGAAAGCCTGGACGCTGATCGAGGCCGGCTACGACGCCTCGCTGGACGGGGAAGCCTACAGCTCGATTTTCTTCCAGAACGCCAACAACAGCGTGCGGGTCACCGATGAATTCATGGAAGCCGCGGTGCACAACGCCGACTGGTGGACGATTTCGCGGGTGAACGGCGAGAGGAAGAACCGCTACAACGCGCGCGATTTGCTGCGCCAGATCGCCGAAGCCACGCACCAGTGCGGCGATCCGGGCATGCAATTCGACACGACCATCAACCGCTGGCACACATGCAAGAACACGGCGCGCATCAACGCCTCGAATCCGTGCTCGGAGTACATGTTCCTGGATGATTCGGCCTGCAACTTATCGTCGCTGAATCTGATGAAGTTCGCGGGTCCGGACGGGCAGTTCGACACGGAAGCGTTCCGGCACGCGGTGGACACGATGATTCTGGCGCAGGAAATCATCGTGGACAACGCGTCGTATCCGACCGAGAAGATCGCGAAAAATTCGCATGAGTTCCGCCCGCTGGGCCTGGGGTTCGCCAACCTGGGCGCGCTGCTGATGTCGATGGGCATTCCCTACGACAGCGACCAGGGGCGCGACTGGGCCGCCGCGATCGCGGCGATCATGTGCGGGCAGGCGTATCTGACCAGCGCGCGCATCGCGGAAGGCTCGACGGGCCCGTGCGCCGGCTATGCGGTGAACGAGGAGCCGTTCCTCGAAGTGATCCGCATGCATCGCGACGCCACGGCGGGCATCGACAGCAAGCGCGTCCCGCCGCACCTTTACGAGAACGCCAAGAAGTGCTGGGAAGAGGCGTACGAGCTGGGCAAGATCGCGGGCTTCCGCAATTCCCAGACGACGGTCATCGCGCCCACGGGCACGATCGGGTTCATGATGGACTGCGACACCACCGGCATCGAGCCCGATCTGGCACTGGTGAAGTACAAAAAGCTGGTGGGCGGCGGCGTGATCAAGATCGTGAACAACACGGTGCCGAGCGCGCTGCTGAAGCTGGGTTACAAGACGGACCAGGTGAGCAAGATCGTCGACCACATCGATTCCTCGGGGACCATCGAGGGCGCGCCGGGGCTGAAGGCGGAGCATCTGGCGGTGTTCGATTGCAGTTTGCGCCCCCAGAACGGCACGCGTTCGATTCATTATATGGGCCATATCCGCATGATGGCGGCGGTGCAGCCGTTTATATCCGGCGCGATCTCGAAGACGATCAACATGCCGGAAGAATCGACGGTGGAAGAGATCATGAACGCCTACATCGAGAGCTGGAAGCTCGGCTTGAAGGCGGTGGCGATCTATCGCGAACACTCCAAGCGCGTGCAGCCTTTGAGCGCGGGGACGGCGAAGGGGGCGAAGCCGGCGGCAACGGCCGTGGCGCCGGCGGTGAAAGTGGAGGAGAAGATCGTCTACCGGCCGGTGCGGCGCAAGTTGCCGGATGAACGGCGCGCGATTACGCACAAGTTTTCGATCGGCGGGCACGAAGGCTATCTCACCGTGGGCCTGTATGAGGACGGCTCGCCCGGCGAGCTGTTCGTGACGATGGCCAAGGAAGGCTCGACGATTTCGGGCCTGATGGATTCCTTCGCGACGGCGGTCAGTTATTCGTTGCAGTACGGCGTGCCGCTGAAGTTCTTCGTCGACAAATTCAGCCACGTGCGCTTCGAGCCGAGCGGGTGGACGGGCAATCCGCAGGTGCCCTACGCGAAGTCCATCATGGATTACATTTTCCGGTGGATGGCGGTGAAGTTTTTGGGCGAGGAAGCGGCGCCGGTGAACGAGGCGGGGGAGGCTCCCCTGCTGCGCGTGACGGAGCCGAGCCCGCAGAAAGAGCTGCCGTTTCCGGCCGCGGTGGCGGATGCTCCGACGTGCGCCGAGTGCGGGGGGCTGATGACGCGAAATGGGAGTTGCTACAAGTGCGAGAATTGCGGGGGGACGAGCGGGTGTAGCTGAGAGGGGATGAAGGTTGCACTTGCGCCTCTGGACTTAGGACGCTACGCGGCGTGAGCCTACTGCGCTTGCCACGCATCACGCCGAGTATGTCAAGGCCCACCGCACCAGCTTGCGTCCGTAGTAGCCGGCCAGGCAAACCGCGCCGATCGCGAAGAACACCCGCGCCATCGGCCGCGTGACATCGTTATAGAAAAACTCGCCGATCATCCAGGTGATGTTCGCCGTGACCCAAAACACCACGGCCAGGTTGTGCACCAGCTCCTCGCCGTCGGCTCGCGTGAGCCAGCAGATGCGCGAGGCCACCACCAACGTCGGGGCGACCATCAGCATTCCCAGCCATTGCCAGTCGGAACACCAGGAGATGTCCTTTACCAGCCACAGGGCCACGTGCACGTTTTCGATCTTGCGGATATCAGGAAGATTTTCCATTTGAATGTAAGGTTAAACCAGGTTGTCTCAGTCCAGAAACCGGAAACACCTCCACTTGCGGGCCGGCGCCGTCTTTGGTAGAAGCTGCGCCCGTGCTCCGGATTCATGACAGTAAAGCTCCCGGCTTCGAAGCGGAGATCGAGGAAGGGCCCAAGGGGGGGCTAGCGCGGCGCGCTACACTCAAGACTTACGCATGAGTGAACTCGTCCGCGTTGTTCCCCGGGACGGCGTCGCCGTCCTCACCGTCGAGAACCCGCCCGTGAATGCTCTCAGCCCGGGAGTTCCCGAGGCCCTGGAGGCCGCCCTCGAGGCGGCCGCCGCTGATCCCGCCGTGCGGGCCGTGGTCATCGGCGGCGGCGGCAAGACATTCATCGCCGGAGCCGATATCAACGAACTCCAGGCCGCGGCGCAGAATCCCGATGCCGCGCCCGACCTGCATCCACTGCTCGAGAAAGTCGAGCACTGCGCCAAGCCCGTAGTGATGGCGCTGCACGGCACCGCGCTGGGCGGCGGACTCGAGCTCGCCATGGCCGGGCACTATCGCATCGCCAGCCCGGATGCTCTGCTGGGCGCCCCGGAAGTGAACCTCGGCATCATTCCCG
>CAZTKA010000012.1:0-39438 GCA_964614015.1 uncultured Bordetella sp.
CGGCTGCCTTCCAAACGTGCGCGGCCGTGGATGGCGTTGATATAGGTCGTGATCTCGCCGCCCTGCGTGGTCATGTAGAGCCGCTGCACGCGGAAGCCTCCAGGCAATCCGCCTTTGAGCGCGGCCGCCACCTGGCTGAACATGTCATAGATCAGCCCGTTCTCGTTCGGATTCGGTCCGCCTTTGGCATTGGCGCACGGCGTCTGGCTGGGGTTAGCGAAGGAAAGATCCTTGTAGCGCGCCGGGTTGAATTTCTTGAGGCCCTCGACCGAAGCGGGCATCGTCACCATGATCCAGGCGTCGCCGTGTTCGAGAAAATAATCGTGCGAGTAACTCCACATCATCGCCCAGTCGAAGCGCCGCGCGATGTTCGGGATTTCCAGAATCGCCGTGCCGCTGAAATTCGCCGCCGGACGCCGGATCAGGATCTTCGTGGTATATGGAGCGTTCGGCGTGCGGACGCTCACCGAGCCATCCGCCGCCCAATCGTACACATTGGCCGTGCCGGAAACCATGTACTCTTCCTCGATGTAGCCCGCCTTCGACAGATCGAGGGGCTTCAAACTCGTTTTCGCTGGGTTGAACATGCGCGAATCGGCGGTGGCGGGAATCGGGCCTGTGACCCTCGGCGCGGGCACGGGACTTTGCGCCCAGATCAGCGCGCCGGCCAATAGAAGCAATGCGGAGATTCGATGCATGACAGGTTCCTCGTGGCAAGTATACCGGAGCTTTCAGAACCCTGCCTGCACGGCCGGCCGCCGCCCCGGCCCTGCGCGGGCTGCGCTAGACTCAGGTTCATGCTGACTCGTGCTTTGTGGACGGCGATGGCGGCCGCGGTCGCGCTCGCGCAACCTCGCGCGAACGTGCTGGGCGATGGGCCGTGGATCTACGACACCGCCGAGCGCAACACGCGCATCCGCGTTTCGGTGGTGACCAAGGGTCTGGCGAATCCGTGGAGCCTGGCGTTTCTGCCCAACGGCGACATGCTAATTACGGAAATCCGCGGCCGCCTGCGCCTGTTCCGCAACGGAGCCCTCGCGCCCGATCCCATCCCGGGCCTCGAAGAGCTGAAGATCGACAAGCTGTTCGATATCGCGCTGCATCCGAACTTCGCCTCCAACGGACTTGTCTATTTGACATACATCAAGCGCGGCACGCCGCCGGGAGGCGGCAGCAGTTACTGGGCGACCACAGCCGTCGCGCGCGGGCGCTTCGACGGGCGCGCACTGCTCGATGTGAAGGACGTTTTCGAGGCGGACGCATGGGAACCGCTGCCGGGCGGCGACGGATCGCGGGTGACCTTCGGTCCGGACGGGGTGCTGTATCTGAGTTCGTCGCACCGGCGCAATCCCGATCTGCCGCAGAATCTGAATTCGCACGTTGGGAAAATTCTGCGCTTGCAGGACGACGGCAGCGTACCCCCGGACAATCCATTCGTGGGCCAAACGGGCCGCAAGCCGGAGATTTTCTCTTACGGCCATCGCACGGTGCTGGGTCTGACGTTCAAGCCGGGAACCAACGAGCTGTGGGAAACGGAAAACGGGCCGCAGGGCGGCGATGAAGTGAACATTCTCAAGCCTGGGCGCAATTATGGCTGGCCAGTGGTGACGTATGGCCGCGATTACGACGGCAAGCGCGCATCTCCTACTCCCTGGCGCGACGACATGGAGCCGCCTGAGCTGTACTGGGTGCCCTCGGTCACTGCCTCCGGCATCACGTTTTACACGGGCGATAAGATCCCGGCCTGGAAGGGCAATCTCTTTCTCGGCGCGATGGCCGTGGGCCGCATTGCGGGCACCGGAAACCTGCAGCGCGTCGTGTTTAACGAAAACGGGGAGCAGCGCCGCGAGACCTTGCTCAGCGACCTGCACCAGCGCATCCGCGACGTCAGGCAGGGACCTGACGGGCTGCTGTACCTGATCACCGATGAAGTGCAGGGCGCGCTGCTGAAGATCGAACCTGCGGAATGAACAAAGCCGCGATCCTCATTCTGGCGGGCCTGCTGGTTTCTTGCGGAGGATCCCCGGAATCCGCCGTGGGCGAAAAGATCTACAACGAACGCTGCGGCGGCTGCCATAACTCGATCGAGTCGCAGGCGCCGATGCTCGGGGCGCTGAAGCAGATGCCCGTGAGCCGCATTCTGCGCACGCTGGATTTCGGCGTCATGATGAACGTCGCCTATCCATTGAACCGCGACCAGCGCGAGGCAGTCGCGGAGTGGCTCGGCGTGCCCGATGAGAAGGCCGCGGCGAAGCCCGTGAACTATTGCGCCAATCGCATGGTTGTCATCCACGAACTTGCGCCCACGGATTGGGCGGGCTGGAGCCCGGGCGCGGCGAACGCGCGCTATCAGCCGGACGGAGGCCTGAGCGCCGCGAACCTCGGCCGGTTGAAGCTGAAATGGGTGTTCGGGTTCGAAGGCGACGTGAACTCCTTCGCGCCGCCGACGGTGATTGGAGAGACTCTGTTCGCCGGCAGCGCAGGCGGTTTCGTACACGCGCTGGACCGCAGGACGGGCTGCGTGAAGTGGCTGTACCAGGCTGACGGTCCCGTGCGAAACCCGCCGGCCGTCGCGTTCATCGGCCCGAGACACGTGCTGCTGTTCGGCGATCAGACCGGCTGGTTCTATGCTCTGGAGGCGGAGTCCGGGCGGCTGCTGTGGAAGAACCAGCCGGAGCCGCACGAATCAACCAAGCTCACCGGATCGCCGGTGGTGCACGACGGCGTCGTGTACGTCCCGGCGGCATCGTGGGAGGAAACCCGGCCGCAGAATCCGGAGTACACCTGTTGCACCTTCCGCGGGAGCGTGACCGCAATGCGCGTGGCCGATGGCTCGCAGATCTGGAAGACGTTCCTGATTCCCGAGGAGCCTCGCGCCACCGGGAATCGGATGCGCGACGGGCGGCCCGAATGGGGGCCTTCGGGCGCAGGCGTCTGGTCGGCGCCGACGCTCGATCTGGCGCGCGGCAGATTGTATGTGACTACGGGCAATAGTTACACGCTTGCATCGGAACACAGCGACGCGGTTGTGGCCCTGGATCTGGCGAGTGGAAAAATCGTTTGGTCGCGCCAGGTCACGCCCAACGACATTTTCAACGCGGTGTGCCTGGGCGGAGGACAGCGCTGCCCGGGTCCCGATTTCGACTTCGGCTCGTCCGCAATTCTGGTCCGCAGTGGCGGCCGCGATGTTCTGTTAGCCGGGCAAAAATCGGGAGTCGTTTACGCGCTCGATCCCGACAAGCAGGGCAAGATCCTGTGGGAGCAGCGCGTCGGCAAAGGCGGAACCAACGGCGGCGTACAGTGGGGCATGGCTGCGGACGGCCTCAACGTGTACGCCTCGGTCAGCGATATTGGCCGCGTGCGGCCGGCCCAGAAGAACAGGCTCGATCCGCGGCCCAACGGCGTCGATCCGAATTTGGGCGGCGGCCTGACGGCACTGCGCATTCGCGACGGCAAGAAGGTGTGGTTCGCGGCGCCCGCCCCGTGCGATCCCGCGAAACCGGTTTGCAGTCCCGCGCAGCCCGCCGCGGTGACTGCGGTCCCCGGAGCCGTATTCTCCGGCAGTATGGACGGCCACTTGCGCGCATTTTCGACATCGGACGGGCGCATACTCTGGGACTTCGACACGGCTAAAGAGTGGACCACGGTGAACGGCGTCCAGGCGCGTGGAGGATCGCTTGATGGAGCGGGGCCGGTGGTTGCCGGTGGCATGCTGTTCGTCCATTCCGGTTACGCGCGCAATGGCGGCATGCCGGGCAACGTGTTGCTGGCTTGGGGCGTGGAATAGCGCGCCGGCCGGCGTTCGCCCACTGCGCCGGCAGACGGCTCCTCTGCTAGAATGTCCCTTCAGGAGCCCGTTTGGCCGCGCCCCGTCTCGTCGCCATTTATCCAGGTTCGTTCGACCCCATCACCAATGGGCATCTGCACTTGATCGCGCGCGGGAGCCGGATGGTCGACCATCTGATCGTGGCCGTGCTCCGGAACGAGGCGAAGCATCCGCTGTTTTCCGTGGAGGAGCGGCTAGAGATGATCAGTCAGGAGACGAGCAAGTTCGGCAATGTGGAAGCCGCGGCGTTCGGCGGTCTACTGGTGGATTTCGCCGCCTCGCGCGGAGCGAACATGATATTACGCGGCATCCGCGCGGTTTCCGACTACGAATTGGAATGGCAGATGGCGCTCATGAACCGGCGCCTGCGGCCGGAAATTGAGACGGTTTTTTTGACGGCGGGGGAGGAGTACAGCTTCATCAGCTCGCGTTTGGTGAAAGAAGTCGCGTCGCTGGGAGGCAGCGTCACCGGGATCATCCCGGCCGCCGTGGAAGCGCGCCTGAAGCAGAAGCTGGGGCGATAGAAACGAACAAGATTATGCCGGCAACACTACATCTCGCAGACCGGATTTCTCTCATCAGCGAATCCTCGACGATGAAAGTGGCGGCCGAAGCCGGGCGCCTGAAACGCGAAGGCGTCGACGTGGTGGACTTCAGCGCGGGCGAGCCGGATTTCCCCACTCCCCAGAACATCAAGGACGCCGCCATTGACGCCCTGGTCAAGAACTTCACCAAGTACACGCCCATCAGCGGCACTCCCGAGCTGAAGCAGGCCATCTGCGACTTCCACAGGGACGCCTACCAGACCGGCTACAAGCAGAACGAATGCATCGTCACGGTCGGCGGCAAGCATGCGATCTTCAACCTGACGCAGGCGCTGCTGAATCCCGGCGATGAGTGCATCATTCCGGTGCCCTACTGGGTCACGTATAAGGACGTGGTCCATTACGCCGGCGCGAAATGCGTCTTCGCCGGCACCGACGAAGACGAAGGATTCGTGCTCACCGCGTCGCAGGTCGAAAAGCACCTGACACCCAAGACGCGGATGATCATCCTGAATTCGCCGTCGAACCCGAGCGGCGCGGTTTTCGACCGGCGCGAGATGGAAAAAATCTTCCGCCTGGCGAAGGATCGCGGCTTCTGGATCATGACCGATGAGTGCTACGACCGTTTTCTGTACGATGCCGAACGGTACTCGATCGCCTCGTTCCCGGATGCGAAGGATACCGTCGTCGTGGCCGGCTCGCTGTCGAAAACGTATGCGATGACGGGCTGGCGCATCGGTTTCGTGCTGGCTCCGGCGGAGGTCGCGGCGGGGATCAACAAGCTCCAGAGCCACGCGACGTCGAACCCGACCTCGATCGCGCAAAAGGCCGCACTCGAGGCGCTGCGCGGGCCGCAGGATTCGGTGCGCGAGATGCTGGCCGAATACCGCAGGCGGCGCGACTTCGTGGTGCCCCGCCTGCGGGCGATGCCGGGCGTGAAAGCGCAGGAGCCGCGCGGAGCGTTCTACGCGTATCCGAACGTCTCTGCGGCGTACAAAAATGGCATCGCGAATTCGATGGATTTCGCCGAACGGCTGCTGGCCGACGAGCATGTGGCCGTGGTCCCGGGCGAGGCCTTCGGCACGAATGAACACATCCGGATCTCCTACGCTACGTCGATGGAGGAGCTGGCGCGGGGACTGGACCGCATCGAGCGCTTCATCCGCGCCCGCGTATAGATGCTCCGCCGGCTTACTCCGCGCTTTGTCCCGAAACCCGAATGGGGCTCGACGCGGCTGGAGCCTTGGTTCCGAAATCCGTCTGAAAAGACCGGAGAAGTGTGGTTCGAGGAACCCGGCGATTTGCTGCTGATCAAGTTTCTGTTCACCACCGGGAAACTGTCGGTGCAGGTGCATCCGGACGATGCCTACGCGCGCGAGCATCACGGCTCGCGCGGCAAGACCGAGATGTGGCACGTGCTGGCGGCTGAGCCTGGCGCGCAAATCGCCGCGGGCTTCCGCGAGCCGCTTTCGCCGGAGGGCCTGCGCTCCGCCGCGCTTTCCGGCGAAATCGAACAGTTGCTGGCCTGGCACGAGGCCCGGGCAGGGGATACGTTTTTCATTCCCTCGGGCACAGTTCACACGATCGGAGCAGGGCTGACGTTGTGCGAAATCCAGCAAAACTCCGGCCTCACCTACCGGCTTTATGATTACGGCCGTCCGCGGAAACTGCACCTGGAGGATGCCGCGCGCGTGAGCCGGCTTGGGCCCTGCGAGCCGCGCAGCGGGCTTCCGGTCGTGTGCCCTTATTTCACCACCGAAAAGCATCGCATCGAGGGAGCGGCACATTTTCCGGCAGGCCCGCGCCAGACGATCGTTGTTCTGGAGGGCGAGCTTGGCGTGAACGGCGTCACCGCGCACGCGGGCGACGTTCTGCGGACGCCGGACACAGTGGAACTGCGCGGCTCGGCCGCGGTGCTCCGCATTCTGAGCCCCGACTCCTGATTCCTCGCATTCTGAAGCAATGAAGGGGCCCGTGCTCGCCGCCGGCCGCAAAGACGCGGCGGTGGGCGCTCTTGTATACTGCCCCTAAGGGAAGAACGGCTATGAAACTCCTCCAACACACTCGCTCCTCCAGACTCCCGCGCCTGGCAACCTGCGCTGTGGCGATGACGGCGCTGCTGGCGCTGCCGGTGATCGCTCAGCAAAAGGGCAAAGGCGGTGACGACGACCCCGACCGGGCCGTGAAAGGCGGCAACATGCCCGCGGGCTGGAGCGTCCGCCCGGACCGCGGCACGCCCAGCCAGATTAATTTCACCGAATCCGGCGGCGTGTATCATTTCGTGATGGGTCCGGCGGGAACGTTTTATAACAGTTCCTGGACCAAGACCGGTGACTACAAGTTTTCCGCGCGCTTGACGCAGGCCAAGGCGCCCAGCCACCCGACCTCCTACGGCCTGATGTTCGGCGGCAGCAACCTGAACACCGCATCGCCGACGTACACGTATTTCCTGGTGCGCAATACCGGCGACTACTACATCGCGAACTGGGAAGGCGCCAGTCCGAGAGCCGTTGTGAACTGGACCGTGCATCAGGCGATCGCCAGGCAGGGAGCCGATGGGAAGCAGACCAACACGCTGGGCGTCGAAGTGCAAGCGGACAACGTGATCTTCACGGTGAACGGCACCGAGGTCAGGCGCTTGCAGAAGAGCCAGGTCCACACCGATGGCCTGTTTGCCTTCCGCATCGGCCACAATCTGGACGTGGACGTCGACCAGATCAGCCGCTGACGCCATGACGCCGCATCGTATCGGCGTCATCCTGCTGGCGATTGCCGTTTCGGCCGGAGCCCAGTGGTTCAACTATCCGAAGAAGGGCGCTCCGCGGAACGCCGACGGAACTGTGAACCTGACGGCTCCGGCGCCCAAGCAGGCCGACGGCAAGCCCGATCTTTCGGGCGTGTGGCTTGGGGACAATTGGAATCCGGCGGGGCGGCGGCCTCCCCTGGCCGGCGGGCGCGGCGTGCCCGTGTCCAAGATGCTGCCGGAGGCCAAGGCCGAATTCGACCGGCGCACGCAAAGCAACATGATCGACGACCCCAAGGTGCGCTGCATGCCGAACGGCGTGCCGCACGCCAACACCGAGCCGTATCCGTTCGAGATTGTCCACACGCCTGACAAAACCTTGATCCTGTACGAAATGTATTACCTGCGGCGGCAGGTCTTCACGGACGGGCGCAAGCTGCCCGACGACCCGCGCGAGTTCACGCCCACCTGGATGGGATACTCGGTGGGGCGCTGGGAAGGCGATGAATTCGTGGTGAACACGCAAGGGTTCAACAGCAAAGTGTGGGGCATTTCGATGAGCGCGCATCCGAGCTCGGATATGCTGAAAGTGGAAGAGCGGTTCCGGCGCGTTGACTTCGGGCATCTGGATCTGTCGATCAAGGTCGACGATCCGAAGACATACGAGACACCATGGACATGGAATCTGCGCTACACGCTGCTGCCGGATGCGGACCTGCTAGAGTTCGTCTGTGAAGTAAATCCTGCGTCCCAGCATATGGTCAGGTGAAGCGCACGGCCCGCCCGGGCCGTTGACCGCAAGGAGGTGACGAATGGAACGAACCGTGCTTGTCATGGCCGGGATGGCGGTTCTTCTTTGCGCGCAGGAGCCGCTCAATTGGACGGCTGCGCAGGATCATCAAAACATGATGGAGCAATTGGGCATCAAAGCCCTGCGGCCCGGGCCCAGCGGGCGCGCGGCCCCGGGCGAGCCGAACGCCGCCAACTATGATCCGGCCAAGGCCAATCCGTTCCCCGAGCTGCCCGATCCGCTCACTCTGAAGAACGGGCGCAAGGTCACGAGCGCGAAGATGTGGCGGGAACAGCGACGGCCGGAGATCCTGGAGGACTTCGAGCGCGAGGTCGTGGGCCGCGTTCCCAAGAACGTTCCGAACGTCACCTGGAGCCTCGCTGAGACCCTGCGCGCCGAGGTCGCCGGCATGCCGGTCGTGGGCAAGCGCCTCGTGGGCCGCGTGGACAACTCCGCTTATCCGGCGATCCATGTCGAAATACAGATGACGGTGGTGAGGCCCGCAATTGCGAAGGGCAAAGTGCCCGTGCTGATGATGTTCGGCGGCGGAGGGCTGCCGGGAGCACAGCCGCAAGGCCAGGCCCCGAAGGCAGCGAAGGCCCCGGATCCGAATGCCGATCCGCCATCGCAACAGCAACTGATTGCCGCCGGGTGGGGTTACGCTGCGATCAACCCCGCGAGCATCCAGGCGGACAACGGCGCGGGCTTGACCAAAGGCATCATCGGCCTGGTGAACAAGGGACAGCCGCGCAAGCCCGATGACTGGGGCTCGCTGCGCGCGTGGGCGTGGGGAGCGTCGCGCGGGCTGGATTACCTGGCGACCGATCCCGCGGTGGATGCCAAAAAGGTCGGCATCGAAGGCGTGTCGCGCTATGGCAAGGCGGCGCTGGTGACCATGGCGTTCGACGAGCGCTTCGCGGTGGCGCTGGTGGGCTCTTCGGGCGAGGGCGGCGCGAAGTTGCACCGCCGCAACTTCGGTGAGACCGTCGAGAATCTCACCGGCCCGGGCGAGTATCACTGGATGGCGGGCAATTTCCTGAAGTACGGCGCATCGGAAGCATCGTTCGGCAGCAGGAACGCGGGCGATCTTCCGGTGGACGCGCATGAGCTGATCGCGCTGTGTGCGCCGCGCCTGGTTTTCATCAGCTACGGTATTCCGGAGAAGGGCGACGCGCACTGGCTGGATCATCAGGGCAGTTATATGGCCGCGGTCGCTGCGGGGCCCGTCTACCGTTTGTTGGGGGCGCGCGACTTGGGCGATAAACGCGATTATCGCGTTGCGACGATGCCGGGCGTCAATGTGGGACTGCTGGACGGGGATCTCGCCTGGCGGCAGCACGACGGCGGGCACGAGGACCGCTCCAACATGAAGCACTTCATTGCCTGGGCCTCTGCGCGCTTGGGTCGCCGGTAGGCGGCGGCGCGTGATCGGTGGAGGCGGGAGGGCCGAGCAACTCGGTGAAGATGGGCTTTAACGCGTCCGCCCAGACCTGATAGCCCGCAACGGACAGATGCAGCCCATCGACGAACATCGCTGGATCCCGTAGCTTCGCGTTAATGTTCAGGTAGCGGACGCGCGCTCCATCGGCGTAGTGCGCGATCCGTTCATTCACTTGGTCGATGATCGCGTCCCGGTTCGTGCGCGGCGTGATCCCCATCAGGATGATGGTGGCGCCGGGAGCTTTCTCGCGCATCGTGCGCAGGATCGCGCCAATCCCGCGCGCGACATCGTCGGGATCGGCGCTTTGCGGGGCCGCACCGATGTTGTTGGTCCCGGCCAGCAGCACGATCACTTTCGGGTTCACGCCGTCGAGTTCGCCGTTTTCCAGGCGCCAAAGAATGTTCTGGGTGGTGTCCGCACCCCAGCCGAAATTTGCCGCGTTCCAGCCGACAAAGCTCTGTTTCCAATGCGTTAGGAGGTTCGGGTAATCGGTGGCTCCCCAGCGGCGCGTGATCGAGTCGCCCTCAAAATAGATGTCGATGCCCCCCTGGCGAGCTTTTTCGAGGAGCTGCTGATGTGCGATTTGCGAGTTCTGGTCGGCGCGCGCGACGGGCTGATCGGCGGGAACCTGAGCCCGCGCGATGGCCACGCTGGCAATTACGCCAGCCACAGACAGCTTCGACGTCCGGTTCACGCTTTGCCATCGTAACATCGCGGCGCGCCTCTTCCTGGAAAGGTCGCCGCCGGCCAGGGACGCACGGGAACGGCGCAGTGGGGCATGTCGCTTACCTCCGGCCTTGGTGGAACACCTCAGATGTGTTGCCGCCATTCCAAAGTGTGGGAAAATAACCTCTCAGCCATGTCATTGTTCGAGACCTTGCTGCAGAAACTGGATGCCACGATTTACGTGGTCCGCGGCACAGACGATCCCCTGAAAGGACGCGTGGAATTTGTCTCCGACGGAGCGTTCCGGTTGCTTGGCTACCGCGCGGAGGACTTCATTCGGGATCCCGCGCTGTGGAGCAACCTGATGCACCCGGAGGACCGCGCCAGCGTGATCGAACAGACGCGGGAAATCTACCGGCTGCAGGAGCCGCGTATCCGGACGTACAGACTGCGGCAAGCTTCATCCGGCGAATACCGTTGGATCGAAGACTCCACCGTGCCGCTGCTCGACGAGCAGGGGACCTTGGTGGGAATTGCTGGCGTCGCCCGTGACGTCACCGCCCTCAAGAGCGTAGAACTGGATCTGCAAAACCGCCGGCGGCAAATGGAAACCCTCATGGACGCCCTGCCGGATGGCGTGCTTGTAGTCGGCCCCTCCGGCCACATCCTCCGAAGCAACGCCGCCGTGGAGCGAATCCTTGGATGGAACTCCGCGGATCTGGTGGGCCAGCCCGTGGAAGTTCTGATCCCGGAGCCATTTCGCAGCGGACATATGCGGCTGCGCTCGCAATTTGCCGAGGCGCCTCATATCCGGCGCATGGGCACGTATGAACTCGTGGCCTTGCATAAGGACGGCAGCGAGGTCCCCGTCGACATTATGCTCGGTCCGCTCGCCAACGGGGAGGAAGGCCGCGTTCTGGCGATGATCCGGGACATGACCGAGTATCGCAATACGCAACAGGCCTTGGCGTACCTGTCGGCTATCGTCACGTCGGCGGATGACAGTATCGTCGGCGTGAATCTGGACGGAGTCATCGTGACTTGGAATCGCGGAGCAGAGCAGATGTTTGGCTACACCGCACGGGAGGCCATCGGGAAGCACCTGACGATGCTCCTTCCGGGCGACCGTTATGGGGAATGCGCCAACGATCTTCAAAACATACGGCTCCGGCGCCGGCCCCCGCGCTACGAATCTCAGCGCGTGAGAAAGGACGGTACGCGGCTTGAGGTAGCCGTGATCGTTTCGCCGATCGAAGACAGCCTCGGAAGACTGTTCGGAATGTCCTCCATCTGCCGGGATATCACCGAGCGGAAGGAGGCGGAGCGGCAGTTGCGCGCCTCCGAGACCCGTTTGCGTGTGCTAGCCGGCATTTCCGAGGCTTTCTGGGCAAACCCTGAAAAGCCCCAGGTGGCGCTCACCGGGGCCCTGGAAAGGCTCAACCCGGACTTCGCGGATATGTGCACAATTCGCTTTCTTTCGCAAGACGGGCAGCGGTTGGAGCCTGCGGTCGTGGCTCGCGGGCCTTCAGTAGATCTGCCGGCGGCAACATTCGACCAGCCCATCACCTTGGAAGATCATCCGGTAATCCGCGACGTTCTGCAAAAGGGAGAGGCTTGCCTCATTCCGGCTTTCGGCCTGGACGCGGGGTCCAGCGGCCATTCCTCGGACCTGGAAGTCGCCCGGAGGGGGACTCGGAGCTCGATCATCATGGTGCCTCTGCGCAGCCGGCAAGGAGTTGTGGGCATGATGAGCCTGGGCCGCCTAGGCTCCCCTTACACGCCCTTCACGCAGCAGGATGTTTCCTTTGCACAGGAATTGGCCGACCGCGTCGTAGTTGCGTTCGATTTCGCGCGGCTCATGCTGGAACTTCAGACGGAGCTCGAGCAGCGGCGCGTGCTGGAGGGGGAACGGGTGCGGATGATCCGGCGGCTTCAAGCTCTGACCAGACAGTTACAACACGCTCGCGAGGAAGAGCGCAAGCGCATCGCACGCGAAATCCACGACGAACTGGGCCAGCAGCTTACGGGTCTGAAGATGCGCCTGGACTATCTTAACCGGCCCGAGATTTCGCCCGCGGAAACCACCCCGCAGAGAGAGTTGCTGTATCAGGATCTGGAGACGGCCATCCGCACGGTTCGCAAGATCGCGACGGAATTGCGCCCAGGGATCCTGGACAGCCTGGGTCTGGTGCCGGCGCTGGAATGGCTGGCGGACGATTTTCAAGAAAAGTTCGGCATTGCCTGCCGCGGCCGCCTCGAGCCGTTGTCGGTTGACAACGCCACGGCGACCACCGTGTTCCGGGTTGCGCAGGAGGCGCTCACCAACGTCGCGCGTCACTCCGGAGCCACTGAGGCTGTATTGACGCTGAGCCGCGAGGGCGACGTCCTGCGCCTGGAAGTGGCCGATAATGGAACCGGCATCCGCGAGGCCGATATCGCCCGGCCGGACAGTTTCGGCCTGATCGGGATGCAGGAGCGCGCCGCGCTGGCCGGCGGGTCGCTGACCATCGGCCGGGGCGATTCCGGCGGCGCCAGGCTTGTGTTGACGCTGCCGCTTCCACGAGGAAACGGAGACGCGAATGGCGCGCTTCTTGCTGGTCGATGATCATGCCATGATCCGCGAAGGACTTCAGCGGACGCTGAGTGCGGAGTTTCCCGGTTCGGAGTTCGTCGCGGCCGCAACGCCTACGGAAGCTTTAGGCGCCATCGAGCGGCAATCCGTCGATGTCGTCATCCTCGATCTCGGGCTGCCAGGACGCGGCGGGATCGACTTGCTTCACGAGATCAAAGACCGCAGCCCGCGGTCCCGCGTTCTGGTGCATACGATGCATCCGGAGGATCAGTTCGGTATCCGTGCGCTGCGCGCCGGCGCCGATGGGTACGTTACCAAAGAGAGCTCCGTCGCGGAACTCCTGGCCGCTGTCCGGCGCGTAAGAGGCGGCGGGCGCTACATCAGCGCGGCGCTGGCCGAGCGGCTGGTGGAAGCCGTCGCCAAAGGCGACCAGGGCCACCTCATGGAAGCGCTCTCCGACCGCGAACATCAAATCCTGAAAATGATCACGGCTGGCAAGACGCCCTCGGAAATCGCGGCCGAATTGTGCCTCAGCATTAAGACGGTCAGCACCTACCGCGCGCGCCTGCTGGAAAAACTTCACGCGCACAGTACGGCCGAGCTGATCCGCATCGGCCTGGAGCACAAGTTAGGCTGAGCCGGGCGAGGAGCGCCGCGGCAAGTTCGCGATTATATTTTTCGCGCGCGATTTCGCGGCCTGAAAGGCGGAAGGAATGAGCCGGAACAAGGTCCAGATTGGCTCCGGACGGTGCGTAGATGCAGTAGAAAAGTGGCGTCCGTTCAGCAACGGCAACGCCCAGTTCCAGTGCTGGTCATCCAACGGACTCCGGGCGCCGGGGCCCCGCCAGCGTTGCGGAGCCAGCATGTTGCCGCACGATCCGCAGAACCACCCCCAGGATGGACGCGGCATCCACTGCTGGTCCGGTCCGGATCGCATCGATCGCGGCCTCCAAAACATCCGTTGTCTTCGCTGCCGCGATGTCGGCAGGCAGGTTTCGCGACAGAATCAGCGAGATTCCGTTGCGCAGCGTGCGGCGAATTTCCGCGCCGGCGCTGGCATCGCCCGCGCGTAAACGGGCGGTGAGTTCCGGCAGCACGGCCGTTGGGGGGTGTGCCAACTCCCGCTTGCATCTCAGCTTCCCATCCTCCTGGATTTTGGCCAGGCGTTCAAGTGCGCGGATAGCCCGGTCCAGCGCTGCCCACTTGCGCTTCACCGCGCTTATTGCCCGATCGGATTTCCGATTGGAGCGGCTTCGGCGTCGCGAGCGCTGGACCTTGAATACGTCAAGGAGAGCGGCTGTCAGCAGCGCCATAAGGCAACTGTATCCAATTCTCCGGCTGGTGGCGGCGGCGCGGTTCCGAAAATCATGTGAGAAGTTCCAACACGCGGTTGTAGGAATTTTCCGGGAATGCGGTGTCTTTCGGAAGCGCGTGTCACACTCCCTTCGCCCACCGCGCTAGAATTGCAGATCTGACACCGACGACGGCTCATTCCGCTCCGGTCTCCACGCCCACGCGGGCGCGTTACTGGGTGATCTTGTTTGCCGTCACGCTGGCGATTCTATCCTACATCGACCGCGTCGCGATTTCGCAGGCTGCCGGGCCGATCTCCGCGGATCTCGGCCTGAGCAAGACGCAAATGGGCCAGATCTTCGGCGCCTTCGCGCTCGCCTACGCGCTGTTTGAAATCCCCAGCGGCTGGCTGGGGGATTGGATGGGACCGCGCCGCGTGCTGGTGCGCATCGTGCTGGCGTGGTCGGCCTTCACGGCGCTCACCGGAGCCGCGTGGAATTTTCTATCGTTGTGGATCGTGCGATTTCTGTTCGGCGCGGGCGAAGCCGGATGCTTTCCGAATCTCACGAAAGCCTTCAGCGTGTGGCTGCCCCTTGGCGAGCACGCCCGGGCCCAGGGCATCATGTGGAGCTTCGCGCGCTGGGGCGGGGCGTTCACACCGCCGCTGGTGATCCTGACGCTGCGCTTCATGGATTGGCGCTGGGCATTCCCGGCGTTCGGGCTGCTCGGCGTGGTGTGGTGCGTCTTCTTCTTTCGCTGGTTCCGCGACCGTCCGTCGGATCATGTTTCCGTCAACGCGGCGGAACTGGAACTGTTGAGGGATGTTCGTTCCAACAGCGAACGCCACGCCGATGTTCCCTGGGCAAGGCTGGTTTCCAACCGCTCCGTGTGGCTGCTGTGGCTGCAGTATTTCTGCATGAGCTTCGGCTGGTACTTCTACATCACCTGGCTCCCCACATACTTGCAGGAGTTCCGCGGGCGGACTGCGGAGCAGGCCGCGAACCTCGCCATCCTGCCGCTGTTGTTCGGCGGCTTCGGCTCGCTCACGGGAGGCATGCTGGCGAATTTCCTCGCACGCCGGCTCGGGAGCGTAAGGCGGGCGCGGCGCATTCTCCCCACCTTCGGCCTGGGCTCGGCCGGAGCGCTGATCTATGTGGTCACGCAGATTCCCGATCCGCTTACAGCCATGCTGGTGATGGGACTGTCGAGTTACATGAATGACCTGGCGATGCCGCCCACCTGGAACGCCTGCATGGATATCGGCGGTAAATACGCGGGCACGGTGGCCGGGTCGATGAATATGATGGGAAACCTGGCCGGTTTCACGGCTCCGGTGCTAGGCGGGTATTTGCTCGATCAGACCGCCGGCGATTGGAACCTGCTGCTATACATGATTGCGGGTGTCTACGCCATCGGCACACTGTGCTGGCCGCTGATTGATCCGGTGACACCGCTGGAGGGCGGGCTTGAAGCCCGCGCGGCGCGTTAGCGCCGTTGCCTGCCAGTCCTGAAGGTGATGTGGTTCAATTCAAACTCAGGATGCTCACAATGTTGCTATAGTCATCGGTCCAGGCGCGGAAATTCGGCGCGGCCACGGCGTCGGAAACGTTCGCGTCGGCGAAGGAGGGCGTTTGCATGAAGCTGTCATCCGGCGGGATTAAGACCCAGGTGGTCGAATTGGAGTACGCATCGCCTTCGTCGTACACCACGTGGCCCTTGCGGCCCATCGCCTCCGCGCCGCGTGCGCACACGGGAGCCAGATCCAGATAGCGGTTCGAAATGTGCACCGCCAGCACGCCGTCCGGCTTCAGCAGGCGCTGATACACGAGGAACGCTTCGCGCGTCAGCAAGTGGATGGGGATGGCGTCGCTCGAAAACGCGTCGATCACCAGCACGTCATAGCCGGGCGATTCCTGCGCCTCCATCACCAGCCGCGCGTCTCCCATGAGGATGTCCTTGTCGGCGGGCGCGTGCGGGAAAAAACTGAATTCGGACTTCGCAATGACCGGCACGATCGGGTTGATTTCATAAATGCGCACGTAGTCTTCCGGGCGCGCGTATCCTGACATCACGCCGGCTCCCAACCCCACGACGCCGTAGCGCACCGGGCCGCGGCTCTGCATCTCCGCCATGGTGCGGCCGATTCCGGAACGCGGCCCATAGTACGATCCGACGTTGTATTCCTGGCCCGGCGTCAGGCGCTGCGAGCCGTGATTGATGGTGCCGTGCAGCAGATTCCGCGTGGCGTACTCGGTGCCCGCGTCGTCATCGCGCACCCGCAGGGCGCCATAGAAATTGCGAACCATCAAATGGTAGCCGGAGCGATCCTGCGCTTCCATCCTCGCCAGGTAACCGGCCAGCAGGCCAACGCCGATCGCCAGGCCGAACCGCACGGGCCAGGGGCCCATTTTCGGCATCTCCACGTCCCATAGCGCGATCACAGCGAGAACCCCGCAGGCCGTAAGCGCGATCGGCAGTTCGAGGAAGGTCCGGAACACGTTCGGAGCGATCAGCGCCACGAAGATCCCGCCCAGCGCGCCGCCCAGCGAGATCATCATGTAATACGAGGTCAGGTACTTCGGAGCCGGCTTCCGCATCGCGAGCTCGCCGTGGCACAGCATGCAGCACAAAAACAGACCCGCCGAAAAGATCGGGATCGCGTATTTGATGTGATAGTTTCCTTCGGCGGTGAAGATCGAAAACGCCATCCAGCCGAGCGCCGGGGCCACCCACGGAACAAACAGCCAGCGCTGATAGATGCGGTCGCTCTCGAACGACAGAATGAAGCTCAGCAGGTACAGCGCCAGGGGCACGACCCACAACAGCGGAATCGGAGCCACGTTCGCGCTCATGTGGTTCGTAATGGACACCAGAAGGGCGGACGCGCAGGCCGCCAGCGACACCCACAGGAGCTTGTCGCCGAACCTGGGCGGGGGCGGGTCCGCGGGAGGGTCCTCAACCGCGATTGTCCCCGGTTTCACGGGAACCGGTTCCAGCGAAGCCGGACGCTTTTCTTCGTTGCTCACCCAGGCCGCATAGAAACACAGCAGCACGAAGGCCACGTACAACCCGCTCCAGGTGAAGGCCTGATTCCGTGAACTCATCGCCGGCTCCACCAGGAACGGGAAACTGAGCAGGGCCAGCATCGATCCGAAATTGGAGAGCGCGAACAAACGGTAGGGAACCTGGCTGCCCGTGCGCCGCACATACCAGACCTGGAGCAAAGGACTGGTGGAGCTCAGCAGAAAATACGGCAGGCCGATGGTCGCCGCCAGCAGCAGGACGATGCGCAACGTGGGGTCGCTCGCGCCGGACGGCTTCCACGTCTCGGTCGGCAGGATGGGCAGCGAAATGAGACTGGCCAGCAGCAGCGCGCCGTGCACCATCATCTGCAAGCGCGGTTTCAAGAACTTCCCGA
Source organism: uncultured Bordetella sp. (assembly GCA_964614015.1). GTDB lineage: Bacteria > Acidobacteriota > Terriglobia > Bryobacterales > Bryobacteraceae > Palsa-187. The sequence continues at coordinate 17,295 of CAZTKA010000012.1, forward strand.
CGACATGCGCGTAGGCGTAGCCGGCGAGCAGCGAGATCTGGAAAAACATCAGTGCCGCGCTCCACACCGCGGCCGAGCCTCCGAACCACGGCAGAATGATCTTGGCGATCAGCGGTTGAACCTGAAACAGCAGAAAGGCGCTTAGAAAAATTGTGAGAGCGTAAAGCATGAGTCCGTCTTCCTGCAGTGCAGGGATTGAATGATGTTGGTGTAGTCGTCGGTCCAGCCACGGAACCCGGACTTCGGCGAAAGCGGATAGATTTGCGTATCGCTGAAGTTGGCGTGATTGAAGAACGATGCGTCCCGGTTCAGCAGAACCCAGGTGTTGGCGACATAGAAAGGCTCCGAAGTCCCCTCGTCGTAGATCATGATCCCGCTGAAGCCGGCGTCGTGGGCGGCCTGCGCCACGACGGGCTCCAGGTCCAGGTAGCGGTTGGAAATATTGATCGCCAGCACACCATCAGGCTTCAAATGACGGGCGTAAATCTGATAAGCCTCGCGTGTCAGCAGGTGCATGGGAACCGCGTCGCTGGTGAATGCGTCCATGGCGAGGAAGTCCAGGTTTTCGCTTTCCTTGAAATTCTCCAGAACCAGGCGGCCGTCGCCAAAGAAAATCCTCTTGTCGGCCGGACACTCTTTCCAGAAATCGAACTGCTTTTGGGCGATGTCGAAGATCAGCGGATTGATTTCGTAGTAGTGCAGCGTATCTTCGGCGCGAGCCAGCGTCGCCGTCACGCCGGCGCCAAGTCCGAGAATCCCGATCCGGATCGGACCTTTCTCGCCCTTAGCCCGCACGGCCCGGTTGATGCCGGACGTCGTGCCGAAATAGGAGGTCGGAATGCGTCCCCCGTTGTCGGCCAGCAATTGCGTTCCGTGATTGATCGTGCCGTGGATCAAAACCCGCTGGGCGGAATATCCGGGCCCTTCCGGGTCGTCGCGCACGCGAAGGACGCCGTAAAAATTGCGGTCGACCAGAGTGTAATCGGCGTCCGTCTGCCTTTCGATTCGCCCCAGGTAGATGCCGAAGGACATCACCATAGTCAGTAGCGCCACACGCAGGAGCCACGGACGCGGCGCGCCACTGTCTTCATTCCAGATCGCCAGGGCCATCAGCAGCGCCAGCACACCCAGAGAGATCGGCAACTCCCAGTAATTGGGGAACACGCGAGGAGAAACGAAGGCGACGAACAGGCCGCCCACGGCTCCACCCACGCTGACCATCAGAAAGAACTGCGTCAGATACCGGGGATGCGGCTTCCGCCGGGCCAGCTCGCCGTGGCACACCATGCAGGCCACGAACAGGGCGGCGCACAGCATCGGGATCAGGCGCGTGATCACGTCCTCGTTGTTCTCATACTCGCTCATGCCGCGTGTGAAGATCGCCAGCGCGACCAGCCCGAGCGGCAGAAAGATCCACTGCTGGTAGATCTTGTCGCTTTCGAAACTCAGGATGAAGCTCAACAGGTACAGGCTCAGCGGCACGACCCACAGCAGCGGAATCGGCGCGACGTTCTGGGTCAGGTGGCTGGTGGTGGCCAGCAGCAGCGCCGAGGCGCAGGCCGCCAGGCCGATCCAATACAGCATCGTGGCCAAGCTCGGCGGGCGCACATCCTCGCCGGATGCGGCGCGGGCCTCCACGGACCTTTCCGCGGCCTGGGAGCTCTTCCAGGCGGCATAGGCGCATACTAGCGCGAACACAGCGAATCCGCCGGACCAGATGTAGGCCTGATTCCGCAGTGCGATGTTCGGTTCGACAAAGAACGGATAGCTCAGCAGCGCCAGCATGCTGCCGAAGTTCGACAGGGCGAACAGGCGATACGGGATCACGCCTTCGTGCGTCCGCACATACCAGGCTTGCAGCAGCGGGCTGGTCGCCGAAAGGATCATGTAGGGCAAGCCGATGGTGGCTGCCAGCAGCGCCAGAATCTGGAACGTGGGGTCGCCGCCGCCCTCTGGCTTCCAGCGGTCGGCGGGAATGATCGGCAGCGTCGCCAGGCTGATCAATAGCAGCGGTGCGTGCACGTAAAGCTGGTGTTTTGGCTTCAGGTACCGGATCAGGCAGTGGGCATAGAGATAGCCGCCCAAAAGCAGAAGCTGGAAGAACAGCAGTGCCGCGCTCCAGACTGCGGCCGAGCCGCCGAACCAGGGCAGGATGAACTTTGCCACGAGAGGCTGGACCTGAAACAGCAGAAAGGCGCTCAGGAAGATCGTAACGGCGTAGACAAGCATAAATGGGGGTGATGGACTAGGATAGCGTAATCCAGGCAGTCTCACAGACGGCCTTAAAACCAGTTTAGAATAGGCGCCCCATGACGGCCTGGCGTTACACAATGGCGGTCGACGGCGCCAGGCGAGGCGCCGGGACCGGCTGCGATCAGAATGTGATGCGGCCGACGAACTGGCCGGTCCGGAAACCGCCGGTGCCGCTGGTTGGCAGGATCGTTCCGAAGCCGCCGCTGTACAATCCGGCGTTGGGATTCGGCGTGCCGTCGGCGTTCAACGCCGGAAACCTCGTGGGATTCGCGTTGAACCCGTTGGTGACCGGCTGCGGCAGTTGCAATCGGTTGAATATGTTGGTGAACTCCACGCGCACGTTGAGGTTCACGCGCCCTTCCTTGAAGCGGAAATTGCGGCTGAGGTTCATGTTCTCGCTCGGCAGCCGGATGCCGCGGTAGTTTCGGATCGAGCTGAAATTGTTGGCCCACTGTCCGTCCGGAATGTTCTCCCAGGCGTTCGGGTTCAGCACAATGGTCTTGGTCGGGTCGAAGCAACGGCAGTTGATATCGATGGGATCGGTGTGGCGCACGCCGTTGTAATCAACCCAGTCCACCGACCAGGGATTCATGGGCTTGCCGTCGGGACCAATCTTTAACTGGGCCGGACCGGGCCCGCGGTTCAGGTACAGGTTGATCGGGAACGGGGAATTGGAAGCCGGCCGATTCAAAATGGGAGCACTTTGATACTGGAGCGCAAACCCGATGCCCCAGTTGCCTACCAAGTAAGCGACGACTCTGTTGGACAACACGGGGATGCCGCGACGGCTGTAGTCCTGCGTCTGGTACTCGCCGGTGATGCGAAGCTGGTGCGGAAGGTCGGTGTTGGCAAGGTTCTTTCCCAACGGGCGATTGAAGACGTCCGGAGAACTGAGCAAGTCCAGGGTCTTGGAGAAGGTGTAATTGGCGTTCAAGGCCAACCCATGGGAGAAGCGTTTGGTCACGCTGAGCTGGAGCGAATCGTACCAGGTCTTGCCCAGCGGCGCGTTGGTCGGATTAAACGTGCTGGTGTACTGCGGGAAGGGCAGCAGCGATTGACGCACGTTTTGCGTCGCGGGGAAACCGCTATAGGGAAGAAAAACGCCGCGCGAGGCCAGCGTGGACTGTTGCAGAGGCGTGAGTTGATCGATGCGCCGGGTGAGAAGAGTGGCGTCGCTTGAGTTTCCGATCGTGAATCCACGGTGCTTCAAAATATCCTCGGACATCACATTTCGGGGAGCCAGAGCGGCCGCGACCCATCCGTTTCCACGATTGGCCACATAGGACGCTTCGATCACCAAGTTCGGCGTGATCTCCCGCTGCACGCCAAAGGACCACTGATACTGGCGCGCCGGGCGGCCCGCATTCGGATCCAGGTGTCCCGGTCCATTGACCACCGTGCCTGGGAACTGGCCCACGTTCGCCTCATACACCGGGAAACGCGGCGCCACGTTGTCTGGGATTCCAAACTGCAACTGGCCCGCCGCTTGAGCAAAGCCAGGCACACCACTGAAGGCGCTGGCGCTGACGTTGGCTCCAACCGAGGTGGTCCCGCTGTAGACAATTCCGAAGCCGCCGCGGATCACGGTTTTGCTGTTGAGCTGATATGCAAGTCCCAGGCGCGGGCCGACCGCATAGGGGTAGTTAAACGCAAATCTGCATCCGCAGGTCCGCTCGAAGATCTGGCCGCCGGGATGACCGCCCGCCGAGGGATTCGGAATGGTGGGGGAGAAGTTGGCGCTCTGCCCCCACTTCTCGCGGCCGTAAGTTCCCAGATCCCAGCGCAGGCCGTAATCCAACGTCAGTTTGCGCGTGACCTTCCAGGTATCCTGCGCGAACAGAGCCCATTGCGACTTCGACATTTGCACCCGGGAGGGCACATCCAGGCGAAACTGCGAGACAGCGCCCAACAGGAAAGCCGCAAACGGGAATCCAGTGCTGCCCTGGCTGAGGCTGATGCCGTCCAGAGCGGTCTGCGCCGTTGCGTTGAGCGTGGTCTGCGTTGTTCCCGCTGCCGGATTGGCCAGCGTGAAGGTGTAGGCGCCCGCCGACGCGCCGTAGGTGGTTGTCGGATAACGTTCGCCCCGCCACTCGCCGCCCCACTTGTAGGTATGGTTCCCCTTCACCCACGATAGGCTCAGAACGGCCGACGGGCGGCGCTCGGATCCGCCGGTGCCCTGGATACTGCCGGCCGGGCCGAGGTTGTTCATGCCTCCGGTGTTGACCCCGGTCGAGCCGACAATAAAATTCGGGAAATTGCGGTTGAGTGTCGCGCCCTTGAGGCCGAGTTTCTCAAGCGCGTTGTAATTGGTTGTGGCCGCCGAGTCGTCAAAGTTGTTGAAGTACCAGCCGGCCCCAAAGTGAAACAGCACTGTAGGCCGCAGCGTGTAATCCCAATTCAACCGGACCGTGTGCGTGTAGATGTGACTCCCGCGCGCCGCCGTAATCGGCTCCGGCAGGCCCTCCATGTTGCCGTTTTGCTGGGAATATTGCACTTCCTGGCCGGTCTTCTGGTAATAAAAGGAAAGCCGGTGGTTGGCGCCAATGCTCTGGTCGGCTTTCACGGAAGGAATATGGCTGCGGGTCTGGCTGACCCAGGGATTCTGAAAATTATTGCCGACCTGACCGCGCTGGGAGTTCGGACCGATCGGCAGAGGCACCATGGCCAGGACTTTCGTCGCGACAGGATCAAAGCGGCTTGCAGGAATGGAGTTGTTGGGAAAAGCGCTGCGCACCAAAACGCTGGAGCCGGCCGGACAATTCGGCTGGCCCGTGCACTGCACCGTCTGCTGCGTAGCGGGATCGAAAATCGTGCCGCTCCGCACGGTCCCGCCCAGCGGATCGGTGTAATTGCTGGCGCCAACGCGCAGCAATTGATTGTTGTTGCCCGTAAACAGTTGTGTAAAGATACCCTCCCGGTAAGCGGGAATGGGCACCGTGGCGACGGTGTTGGTCACCAGCAGGTTCTCCCGGAACTGGTCCTCGGCGACGAAGAAAAACGTTTTGTTCGTTCCGTCGTAAACTCCCGGAATCCAGACCGGGCCGCCGAAGGTGAAACCGAAGTTGTGGCGCTTGGTGGGGTTGCGCAAGCCCGTAAAAGGCTGATGCGCGTTCAGAATCTCGTTGGCCGCGTAATCGTAGCCGCTGCCGTGAAACTGATTCGTGCCGGATTTCATCGTGACATTGAAAATCCCGCCCCCCACGGTGCCGAACTCTGCCGCGTAACTGCTGGTCTGCACCGCGACCTCCTGAATCGCGTCGACACTCGGCTGGCCAATCGTCGTGTACAGCCGCAGGCCGCCGGTTTCCATCGCCACCTGGCCTTCGATGCGGTACTGAGCCGTGGTATTTGGAGTCCCGTTAATCACCATTTGATTGTTGACACGGTATTGAACGCCGGGCAGCACAGCCGCCAGCGCGAAGGGATCCCGGTATCCGGAAGTGTTGTTGCTCTGTGAGCCGCCCATGGACAGAATCGGCAGCTGGTACAACTGCGAGATCGTGACGTTATGCGCCACGGCGGCGTTTTCCGTCTTCAGCAACGAAGTCTCCGCCGTCACCGTGATGGACTCCGTGGCCGCCCCGACCTCCAGCGATAGATCGATGCGCGCCACCTGCGCCGCAGAAAACACGAGGCCGTGGCGGGTGTAAGTTTTGAAGCCTGGAACGGCGACGGTCATCTCATAGCTGCCGACGGGCAGCCGGGACACGGCGTAGTTTCCCGTCTCGGTGGACACGGACGAGTAGATCTGGCCGTTAGCGGTGTTCTTCAGCTCCACTGTCGCGTTGGCGACGACGGCGCCGCTGGGATCGGAAACCGTTCCCGTGACCGTAGCCGTCGCAGTCTGTGCCTGGATTGAAGCGGCCATGCAAAAAAAAATCGCGAAGATGGAGAGGCGGCGCATAAAAACCCTTTTTCGGGCCCCGCGCGACGGCGGGACTTTAGCCATGCTATGGCGGAAGTATGCTGCTGTCAAGGAACAGTGAGCGCCGAAGCTGCGCTCAGTTGTTCTGTTCCGGCGCGGGCGGCCGCGGAGTGTTTTCCACCGGCGCCGGCTTGGGGAGCTCCGCTTTTCCGTCCAACTCAAAGACAAACAGCAGCGGCGGATTGTCGACCTTCGCATCATTCGGGCCGACGATGTTGGCTGCGCGGCCCAAGCCGCCCATGAACGCGACGTACTGTTTGCCGCCCGCTTCATATGTGATGGGTGGCGCCATGCCCGTGCGTCCAACTTGAAGCTCGTACAATTTCTCGCCTTTGTCGGCGCTGTAGGCGCGGAACCAGCCGTCGTTAGTTACTTGAAACACCAGGTTGCCCGCGGTGGCGACGGTGCCGCCGCCGATCCCGCCGCCGCCATCGGCGCGCCACACCAGTTTCTGGCTGACCGGATCCCAGGCTTGCAGGCCGCCGCGCACCCCTTCGGGCGCTTCGGGACCGATCGTGGGGCTCAACCGGCGCAGTTGGCCGGTTGGACGCACATAACCCGTGGAACCTTGTTTATACTCGTCGGCGGCCTTGTAGGGGAATGGCATGTAGGACGCCGGAATGTAAACCAGCCCCGTGGCGGGATGGTAAGACATCGGCGCCCAGTTGTGCGCGCCGCCGCCGGTCGGAAAAATTTCAACGCCCACCGGATCGTTATCGTAATACGCCTCGGGGTTCACAATGGGCCGCCCCCGTTCGTCAAAACCGGTGGCCCAACTCACCTTCACGAACGGAGCCGCTTGAATGAACTCGCCGGTGACCCGGTCCAGGACGTAGAAGAAGCCGTTCTTGGCGGCCTGCATCAGGACCTTGCGGGGCCGTCCGTTGATCGTGAGGTCGAGCAGCATCAACTGCTGCACGCTGTCGAAGTCCCAGTTGTCGTTCGGCACCGTCTGGTAGTACCACTTGAGCAGGCCGGTGGTGAGATCCACCGCGAGGATCGTGCAAGTGTAGAGATTATCCACGTTCTGTGCGCCGCGGAATTTCTGCACCCAAGGCTCGGCGTTGCCCGTGCCCACGTAGACGAGGTTCGCTTCCGGGTCGTAGGCGAAACCGTCCCAGACGGCGCCGCCGCCGCCGTTCTTGTAAAAGTCGCCGCCCCAGGTTCTGGCCGCCACTCGCATGGCCTCGTTTTCGAAAGGTTTCGAAGGATCGCCCGGTACGGTGTAGAAACGCCAGGCTCGATGGCCGGTGGTGGCATCGTAGGCGTCGAAGAAGCCGCGTGTCGGGCGGTCGCCTCCGGAGACCCCGATGATCACCTTGCCGTTGGCGATGCGCGGAGCCATGGTGATGGTGTAGAGATCTTGCGGATAGGCCACGCGCGTTTCCCAGACCGGCTTTCCGGTCAACGCGTCGAGAGCGAACAGGCGTCCATCGTTTGCGGGCGCGATGATCATGCCGTTATACAGCGCGATGCCGCGATTCACCACGCCGCAGCAAATCTTGGGTCGCACGGCGGTCTGATTGATCTCAGGGTCCCAGCGCCACAGCTCCTTACCGGTGCGCGCGTCGAGCGCGTAGACGACGCTCCAGGTAGTGATGCCGTAGAGCGTGTTGTTCCACACCAGCGGCGTGCCTTCCTGATTGCCTCCGCCCGCGCCCAGCACGTACGTCCAAGCGAGGCCGAGCCGCTGCACATTCGAGGTATCCATCTGCTTGAGCGGGCTGTAGCGCGTCTCGCCCTGGGTGCGACCGTAGCTAAGCCATGCTCCCGGCAGCGGATCGGCGGCCGTGCCGGCGTCCCTCAGAACTTGATCCGTCACCGGCAGAGCCGGCGTTCCGTTCTGCTGCGCCTGCGTCGTGGCGAGGAAGCCGAGAGCGGCCAAAGCGCCTGCCAGCGCGATCCATCGAATCGGTTGCATCATGGGCATTCTCTCGTTTAGAGGTAATCAGAACTAGCGTACCGCAAAAGAAATGCCCCGCGCGCCACAGGCAAACGTGAGGGCGGCGCAAGAACCGATCGCAAGCCTATCGGCCTGGATCGCGACGGCCTCCCGGTGTATACTCTCAGCATGAAACCAACCGTTTTCGGCTTCCTGATAACAGGCTTGGTTGCGCTTACGAACGTGCCGGTATGGGCGCATCACTCCTTCGCGGCGGCCTACGACATGAGCAACGCAATCGAAGTCAAGGGCGTAATTACGCAAGTGCGTTTGCAAAACCCGCATTCCTGGTTCTTCCTGGAGGTAAAGGACGCCAGCGGGAAAACGCAGAAGTGGGCCTTCGAGGCGGGCACTCCCAGCGGGATGATTCGCAACGGCTATAAGCCGAACATCATCAAGCAGGGAGCCGAGGTCACCATCAAGGGGTTCCGCGCCCGGGACGCCTCCCAGAACATGGGCATGCTGCGGGAGCTGATCACCGCCGACGGGCAGGTGTTTGGAATGTTCGGGCCCCAGGAAGGTCCGGACGCCCGGTGACGCATATGAACAACAAGCTCTTGACTGCGGCGATCCTGTTGGGGCTGGTATGTTCCTTCGCGGCAGCCTACCAGCTCACGGCGCAGACCAGTGGACCGGCAAATGCGGCTTCTATTCCGCGGCTGGCCGACGGACACCCGGACCTGTCGGGCGTTTGGTGGCGGGGCGCCGACGTCGGCGGGCGCCAGCCCGCGGGCAAACAAGGTCCGGCGCCGGGGGGCGCCAAGGGGGCAGCCAAGGGGGGCGCGCCGCCCACAACGTTTGCGAGTCTGTATCAGCCATCGGCCCAGGCGCATGCGAAGACATTGAGCGACAAGGACGATCCGACGCTGCGCTGCATCCCCACGGCGTTCGGAACCTTAAACGTGAGCATGTTCGACGTCGGCGCCGTTGCGCAGATCGTGCAGACGCCCAAGTTCGTGGTGATGCTGACGGAGACCTATCACGGCTTTCAGATTGTCCCCACCGATGGAAGGCCGCATCGCGACACGATTCCTCCTTCCTACCGGGGGGATGCCGTCGGCCACTGGGAGGGCGATACGCTGGTGGTCGATAAGACGAACTTCACCGACAACACCTGGATCTCGGCCGAAGGGCGCGTATCCTTCCATTCCGATGCGCTGCATATCGTCGAGCGGTACCGCCGCGTGGATGCGAACACGCTCGAGATCGAGGCGACTCTGGAAGATCCAAAAGTGCTGACGCGGCCCTGGGTGGTTCCCAAACAGACGCTGCAACTGGCGCCCTTCGACCAGATTATGGATCTGGTGTGCACGGGCACGGAAACGCAGATTCTGATGGATGCCGCCGCGCAGTTGAACTCCGGAAAGAACTGAAACCCCGCCTACTTCCGCACGAACCTTCCCAAGACGTGGCAGCACAATGCCGCAATCGGGGAAGCGTTTGTGCTCCGTTTTGGCGAATGAAGATCCCGGCAAGCCGAAGGGGCCTCACGGCACTACGGGCGCACGCGTCCCAACTCCCATGGAATCGTCCCGGGTGGATTCTCAAAGACTTCGGGATGCAGCAGGTACGCTAGCTTGCGGATGGCCAGGATCGCGCGGGGGCCCTGATGCTTGAGCAAAGCCGAGTCGTAGTACAGCACCCGGCTGTTGCGGACCGCCGAGGTCTGGGCATAGCCCGGACGCGCCATGATCTCTGCCAGCGTGGTGATGCCGTCGATGCCTCCGACCCTGGCGTTCACCCAGATCGGTGACAGGATCACTTCCGGGTTCCGGCGGACGATGTCGGCGTGCGTCGTGACGAACACGCCGCCGGCCTGATCCGCGAAAATGTTCTCGCCCCCGGCGATGCGGATCATATCGTTTTCGGTGCTGTCGCGCCCGCTGGTCCACGGGCCTTCGTGGTTGATCTCCATGTACACCCGAATGCGTGGGAGCTTGGCGGATTTCGCCTCGATCCCGGCCAGCTCTTGCCGCATGCCGCGCGTGATGGCCTCGGCCTGGCTGCGCTTGCCCAACACCTCCCCAATCTTCTCGGTTTGCGCGAAGACATCCTCCAGCGAGCCCGGCTCGAAGTGCAGCACCGTGAAGCCCCGTTCCCGCAACTGTGCGGCGAGGGCCCGCTGAAAGGCGGTGCTGGTCAGGATCAGAGTCGGTTGTAGCGCTTCGATCGCGGCCAGCTCAGGCCTGGAAAAGGGCAGTACCCGAACCTTGCCGTTGCGCTGCGCCGCGGCTGCCTCCTCGGGGAAGACCGACGTGTCGGAAATCGCGGCCAAGCGCGCCTGCTCGCCCAAAAGGTACACGGTCTCCGTCAGAGGTGCAGACAGGCTCACGACGTTGGCTTGGCTCCAAGCCAGGCAAGCAAGAGCCAGTAGAGAAAGAAGTATCCTGACGTGCCGTTGTTTTTCTGGGAGCATTGCGCCTACTCAAGTGTGACGGATTCGGCCGTTTCCGGCAAGGCCAAGTTGAAATTCAGGAGCCCTTATTATCAGCGGGTTAGCGGTGTCACTCACCGGTCAGTGACCCGTGCTGACTCTCCCGTTTTCCGATTCGGCTGAGCGGCGTGGTATGGTGTATCTGCACGATTGTTGCACCTCGAGGAACTGTGCCGGTTCAACTTCTCTGGTTCGCCTCCGTCCTCAGCGGTATTGCGCTTGCAGCCGCGGCGGCCCGGAGGCGCCGCCAGGCAGGAATACTGGCGGCGGGATTCGTGGCGGGAGTTTACTTTTTCCGGGGCGGACAGGTTCCGACGCCGGGTTTTGCAGGCACGTTCGCCGCAGTTGCGGCGGGCTGGCAATTGTTCCGGCCCTCGTCAAGGGATGTAAGTGCAGCCGCAGCAGGGATTTTGGCGGCGATCTCGGCGGCCGTCCTTGAGTTATATGGCGTCGCGGCGCCGGTTGCGATTCCTGCCGCAGCCGCACCCGCGGTGCTTTCTTTCTGGCAGGCGTACCGCAATCCCCGGTTCGCTCCGGCGGCGATGCGGGAAGAAGCCCTGTTGCTGGTGATGCTTATGGGTCTGGTCGCCGCCGTGGCGCCCGCCGTGCTCGAAGGATGGCGGTCGGCTTCGGCGCTGAGCGCCGTGGCGGCCGGAGAGGCGGAAGGCGTGCTGCCGGTGTGGGTTCTGCTGCTGAGCGGAACTTCGGCCCTGCTGGGCGGAATATGGTCGTTGTGGAGGCATCGTTAAGTGAACCTGTTGCCCGCGCTTGAGAATGGGCTCTTTGCCCTGGGACAAGTCCTGCGCTTCCCCGTGTTTGCTCTGCTGTGGGTGAGCGTGGCCGCAGTGCTGTTCATGGCCGGGCGCTGCTTGGTGGACTTCGTGATGCGGCGCCGCGAGCGCCATGGCTTTGACCTCGATGCGTGGCTGGCTGCCGGACCGGTGCTGGGAGCCAGCTCAGCCCGGCGCAGGCAATTGCCCGCGTCGCTGCGGCAGCTCCTGGACGACGTGGAAAAGGCGCGCGCTGAAGATACGCTCGGCGATGGCGGCCTGGAGCACCTCGTCCTCGAGCAGGAAGAACGTGTGCGCCGGACGCTCACGGCTCCGCGGATGCTCGTTCGCGTGGGGCCGAGCCTGGGGCTGATCGGCACGCTGATCCCGATGGGCGTATCGCTCGCCGCGATGGCCGGGGGAAACCTGCAAGCCATGGCGGGTCAGATGGTGGTGGCGTTCACCTCGACCATCATCGGACTGGCGACGGGCACCGTGGCATACGTGGTCGCGACGATCCGCCTGGGCTGGGTGAACGAAGCGGTGCGAGAGCAGCGTTTCGTGGCGCAGCGCATCTCCGGAGAGGTGACGCGCGCGCACCCCGAGTTCGTCCGCGGGGAACTGGATTGATCATGCGGAAGTATCTCCATCTCCCGTCGCCAGAAGAGGTCCCGGAGGAAGATCCGCTTTCCGGCGTTGCGAATCTGTTCGACGTGTCTGTCGTGTTCATCGTCGGCCTGATGATCACGCTGTTTGCCGTCTACCGCATGGCCGACCTGGTGGACCCCAACAGCGAACTCACCATGGTGAAGACCGATAAGCAAGGCTTGCGCGAAATCATCGTGAAGAAGGGCACGAAGATCGAGGCCTTCTCTTCCTGAGCCTGGCGGCCGCCCCGCTCAGCGCGCAACAGGTGCGCCTGGCCTATCTGTACTCGGACGGCAACATGCCCGTAACGATTCAGGCGTACAAGGCGCTGCTGGCCGAACGGCCCGACCTGCGCGGCCGCGTGACATTGAGTTTTCTGACCGAGTCGATGTTCGAAGACGCCAAGGCGGAAGACATGGCCCGTGCGCATGTCCTGCTGTTCGACACGATGAACGAGCAGATGCTGGCGCGCTTCAACCAGGCGCACAAAGTGGACCTGATCGGCGCGATCCGGGCGCGCGGCCTCACGCTTGCCATCGGCTCCGGTTTGCAAACCCGCCAAGCCTACGAGGAGATGGGCGCCGTGTGGGACGAGCGGGCGCGGGCGTATTGGGAGTACTCGGGGCTCAACAACCAGCTCGCGCTGATGAAATACGCGCTGACCAAGGCAGGAATCACCGGCCTCACGATTCCGGACCCGGAGCCGAGCCTCGCGCAGGGCTACTATTACTCCGACGGCGTGTCCGGAAAGGCATTCGCGACCTGGGAAGAATTTGACGCGTGGCGCGCGGCGCGCGGCAAGCGGAAGCCGGGGGCTCCGCGCGTGGCGCTCGGATTCTACAAGGCTTCCTACTACACCGGCGACAACCAGTTGATCGACCGCATCATTCAGGAAATCGAGAAGCAGGGCGCCGAGGCGATCCCCTTCTTCGGCTACCCCGATGCGGCGGCCTTCCAGAGGATGCTGACCGATGAGAACGGCCGCTCGCGGGCCGACGTGGGTCTCTCGCTGCTCTACCGCTTCGCCGATCCCGCATCGTGGAAGGTGCCCGATGCGCTGAACATCCCGATGATCAACCTGGTGAGCCTGTACGGGCGCAGCGAAGAAGAGTGGCGCACGTCCGATCAGGGCCTCTCGATGTTCGAAGGAACATTCCAGATTGCCGTGCCGGAAATGGGAGGCCTGGTCGCGCCGACCGTGATCGGCAGCAAGGAAAAAGTCATTGACCGCGAGACCGGCATCACGATGGTGGTGACGCATCCGATCGACTCGCAAATTCCGAAGGCCGTGAGGCGCGGCTTGAAGTATGCCGCGCTGCGCGCGAAGCCGAACGCCGAAAAGCATCTGGCGTTGCTGTTCTACAACTATCCTCCCGGCAAGGCGAACATCGGCGCCAGCTATTTGAACGTGGCTGAGTCTCTCGCCAACATCCTCCAGCGGCTGAGGGCCGATGGGTATAACACCGGCGACGCCGATCTTTCCGCCGATGGCGTGTTGAAACGGATCACGGAGAGAGCCGTGAACGTGGGCGGCTACGCTCCGGGCGAGCTGGAGGAACTCGTCAAACAAGGCAGCGCCGTGCGCATCAAAGCCGCCGATTACAGCAAGTGGCTGAACGATCTGGCTTCGTCCCTGCGGGCGAAGGTCGTCAAAGACTGGGGCGCTCCGGAGAAAAACAAACTGATGGCCGTGGGCGGCGATCTGATTCTGCCCGCCGTTCAGTTTGGCAACATCGTGCTGATGCCGCAGCCGGCGCGCGGATGGGGCGAGGACAACGAGAAGCTGTATCACGCCGACAATCTGGCTCCGCATCACCAGTACGTGGCCGCCTACGCCTGGCTGCGGAACAGTTTTCAGGCGGACGCCGTGGTGCATATCGGAACGCACGGCACGCTCGAATGGCTGGATGGCAAGGACATCGGGCTGAATGAGGAAGACGCTCCGGATGCGCTGATCGCCGATTTGCCCGACATCTACATTTACAACGTCGATGTGGTGGGCGAAGGACTGGTGGCGCGGCGGCGCGGCATGGCCACGCTGGTGGATCACATGGTGCCTCCCTTCATCAAGGGCGGCCTGTATCCGGAGCTTGCGGCGCTGAGCGAAGCGATCAACGATTTCGACGTGAATCTGCACAAGAATCCAGAGCTGGCGCAGGCGACCGCGGATCGGATTCGCAAGCAAGTCATCGATCTGGGAATCGCCAAGGACATGGGGCTCGATCTGAGCAAGCCTTCCAGCCTCGACGATCAGACGCTGCACCGGATCCAGGATCACATGGTGGAGCTCCGCAGCCAGAACATCCCCTACGGGCTGCATGCCTTCGGCCGCACGCCGGAGAAGCCGCTGCGCGACAGCACGATTGATGCGATCGTGAGCGCGGATCGCAGTCTGCTGCCGGACCAAAAAACAGTGCTGGCGGCGGAGATGGAAGAGCGCATCACCGCCTCCGGCCCGCGCGAGCTGGCGAGCCTCTCACGCGCTCTGAGCGGCGGCTTCGTTCCGGCGGGCAGCGGCGGCGAGCCGATCCGCAATCCTGATTCGTACGCCACCGGCAAGAACTTCTACGGGATTGATCCGGACAAGGTTCCGAAGAAAGCCTCCTGGGAGCTGGGCGTGAAGCTCGCGCAGCAAATGCTCGAGGATCACCGGAAAAAAAACGGGAAGTATCCGGAAAAGGTGTCGTTCGTGATCTGGGGCGATGAGACCATGCGCCATGAAGGCGTGCTGGAGTCGCAGATCCTGTACTTGTTGGGCGCCCGGCCGGTGTGGAGCGACCGCGACAAGGTGATCGACGTGGAAGTCATCCCCTCGGCGCAGCTCGGCCGGCCGCGCGTGGATATCGTGATCGCCAGCTCGGCCGAGGGCATGTTTCGCAACATTACCGTGTTGATGGACAAAGCCGTACAGATGGTAAAAGCCCTTGATGAGCCGGAGAATTTCGTCCGCAGGCATTATCTGGCGACGAAAGCCACGCTGATCGCCAAGGGCTACTCGGAACAAGACGCGGACAAGCGCGCCGGCGTGCGCATCTTCGACGAGCCGCCGGGGATCTACAACCTGAACACTTCGAGCATTGCGGCGGCGAGCGGCACCTGGGATTCCGACAAAGGCATGGCTGACGAATACATCCGCAAGATGGGCCATGGATTCGGCAACGGTTTCTGGGGCGAGTCGATGGAAGACGTGTTCCGCCTGGCGCTGGAAGGCACTGACACAGTAGTGCATTCCAGCTCGACGACGCTGTACGGCGCGCTCGACAACGACGACATGTTCATGTACATGGGAGGCCTCGCGGCGGCGATCCGCAGCATCGGCGGGAAGAGCCCGGATCTGGTGATCGCCAACACGCGCGATCCGGGCAAGCCGCGTATGACCTCGATCGACGAGTTCATCGGCACGGAGTTCCGGTCGCGTTACGTGAATCCCGCCTGGATCGAGGGCATGCAGAAGGAAGGCTACGCGGGCGCGGGCGCGATGCGCGAGTTCGTCGAGTACCTGTGGGGCTGGGACGCGACCGTCTCGAGCGTTATCGATGACGCCATGTGGAAGGAAACCTTCGACGTCTACATCCAGGACAAGCATGAACTGGGCATGAAGGAGTTCTTCGACCGCAAATCCCCGTTTGCCTACCAGGACATCACGGCTCGCATGGTGGAGACGATCCGCAAAGGCTATTGGAAAGCGGACGCGGCCACCGAGAAGAAACTGCTGGAGGAATTTCTGAACAGCGTGAAGGAGCATGGGATCGGCTGCTCCGGCAACACCTGCGGGAATCCGCGGCTGATGAAGTACATGACGGAGCAGGCCAGGTCGCTGGGAATTCCCGTGCCGCTGATCGAGGGCCTGGCGCAAGCCGTGGAAAAGGCGACCGGAACGCGCATTTCGGAGGCCGCCCGCGAGGTTGAGAATTTCGTACGGCGCAACGAGCCGGCACCGCCTCCGGAAGTTTCGCAAGTGCCGGCTCCGGCGCCGCCGCTTTCGGGCTACAAGATGGAGGTGACGCGGCAGGATCTGGCCCAGCGGCCCGCCGTATCGTCCGCGGCTCCAGGTCAATGGGACGCCGTGTGGGTTTCGCTTCCGCTGCTGGCCGGATTGTTTCTGTGGCGGCGGCGGTATTCTGCTCGACGGTCGCGACAGGACGCAAAATCATGACCAAGATGCTTTTTCAATGCTCATATGTAGTGGCAGCGCTAAGTCTGCCTTTGGCGGCCGATAGTTTGGCCGGCAAGGTGCGCGACCCGCAGGGCGCCGTCGTGGTGAACGCGGAACTGACGCTGTTCGACCGCAATAGCGGGAGCCTGCAAAGGACCACCAGCTCGGCCGCCGGAGACTACAGCTTCCCGAGTCTAGCGCCGGGAACGTATCTGTTGGAGGCGCAGGCCGGCGGAGCGGCGCTGAGCGTGTCGGAGGACATCACCATCGCCGGCGCCACGTTCCGGGACTTGACGCTCGCTTTCGCCCGGCCTACCATTCGCGTTTTGGTCACCGCGACGAACACGCCGCTTTCCGAGCAGGAGGTCGCCAAAGTCATCGACGTCGTGGACAAGGAAGACATGAACTTGCGGGATGAATTTGCCATTTCCGAAGCTGTCCGCAACGTTGCGGGAGTGCGCGTGCGCCAGCTCGAAGGACCCGGAAGCTTCACCGCGATTCAGACGCGCGGCATGCGCAGCCAGGATACGGCTGTGCTGATCGACGGCCTTCGTTTCCGCGACGCGGGCGCTCCCCAGGCCGACGCCACCGGCTTCTTCGAGGATATGACTGTAATTGATACCTCGCGCATTGAATACCTGCGCGGCTCCGGTTCGTCGCTGTACGGCACCAACGCGGTGGGTGGCGTGATCAACATCAATTCCAACCAGGGCGGAGGCCCGCTGCGCGCCTCGATCCGCACGGAGGGCGGGGGATTGGGCATGATGCGCGGAGTCATCAACGCCGGAGGAGGCGTAGCGAGTGACCGGCTGGTCTACAGCGGCGGATTTTCGCACCTGAACGTCGTCAGCGGTATCCGCGGCAGTTTTCCGTACCGCAACACTGGAGCCCAAGTATTTGGCAAGTTCAAACTGGCGCCGAAGATCTCGCTGAGCGGCCGGCTGTGGGGATCGGATGCATTCCTGCGCTCTTCGGCGGGCCCGGCATTCACCTCGGCGATCACTGCCAACTTTCCGGCGGCGGGGCCGGTGCGGGCCATTCCGCTGGCCGAACGCGAGGTCGCGCGATACGCCAACCGCCAGCCCTTTTCCGCCGGAAACGCGACCTTCATTCCCAGCATCGCGGATCCGGACGGAAGCCGCGTGTCCTCCTTCCTGGCAGGGGCGGCGATCTTCACCCACGAGATCACCTCCAGCACGTCTTACCGGCTTTCCTATCAAGGCGTGGATACGAACCGGGCCTTCTGGAACGGGCCCGCGGGAACAACCGGCTTTGAACCTCTCACGAGTCAGGTGAGCCGCTTTGACGGACGCACCGACACGGCCCAAGCCCGGCTCGATAGCCGTATCGGGAGTCGACATCTGGTCACCCTGGGCTATGAATTCGAGCGCGAGAACTACCTGAACCGCGAAGGCGGCATCGGCGCCGCTCCCCCCGACGCCGATATCAGCATCGACCAGCACAATCATTCGTTCTTCGGCCAGGAACAGCTCCGTCTGGCGGACGGCAGACTCCAGATCGCGCTATCGGGGCGCATCCAGACGTTCGACCTGCGGAATCTCAGCATCGCGGGCGTGCAGAATCCGTACTCGGGCGTGAAGATCGGGAATCCGGACAATGCATACACGGGAGACGTCTCAGTCGCGTATTTCTTCCGGGGCACGGAGACCAAACTGCGCGCGCACGCGGGCAACAGTTACCGGGCGCCTTCGCCGTTCGAGCGTTTCGGCGCGTCCTATTTTTCCGGGTTTTACGGTTTTTATGGCGATCCGCGGCTGAGTCCGGAAAAATCCCGCGCCTTTGACGGCGGCATCGACCAGTGGCTGATGAATGCCAAGATCCGTTTGAGCGCCACGTACTTCTATACCGATTTGCGCGAGACGATCATCTTCGATTTCGCGAACTTTCCGCCCAATGACCCGTTTGGCCGGTTCGGCGGATACCGCAATTCCCGGGGCGGCGGCATCGCGCGCGGCGCCGAACTGAGCACGCAGCTTTCGCTCAACTCCAAGACCAGCATTCAGGCGAATTACACCTACACCAACGCCGACCAGCGCACGCCCACCATCGGCACGACGTTCTTTGAAGTGCCTTGGACCTCGAAGCATATCTTCACAGCCACGGCCACGCGCTGGATTACGCCGCGCTTCACTGTCAATTTCGATTGGTTCGTGGCCAGCGAATACTCGTATTCTCCTTTCGGCGCGTTGGGACGCCGGCTGATTTTCTCTGGGCCGAACAAAACGGACTTCGTCGCCAACTACCGGATTCCGGCCGGCGATCAGCGGTCGGTGGAGATTTACGGCAAGCTCGAAAACGCATTTGACGTCCGGTATTTCGAGGGCGGCAGCACGACGCCCGGCATCTGGGGCATCGGCGGATTCAAGTTCAATTTCTAGGGCCTCGGGGCGACGCGCCGCCTGAGCACGGCGACCCGGCAAGGCAGGCGGACAGCAGCAGTGTGGCCATCGGCCGCAGGGCCTAGAAAACTGCGACCGGGTTGATCGGCGACCCGGTGCCGCCCGGCACGGCCAGCGGAGCCGCGCTGAACATGAATTCGTAGCGGTTCAGGCGCGCCGCGGTTTCCGCCACGCCCTCGAGATCGCAATTATCGAACAGCGGCGTCCCCAGCGCGATCAGCATCAAGAAATGCACCGGCTGGACCACGCCCTCCACCTGAGAGGGAGCCACGTCGCTGGCGCCGTCGCCGCCCAAAATTGCGATATCGCGCTGTTTCAGCCACGGCACGACCGACACATGCAGACCCGCGAGCGTCTGGCCCGCGTTCCACGGACCCTGCGCATCGCGGCGCGCCCAGCGGCCGGTGCGCACGAATACCGCGTCGCCGCTGCCGATCTTCACGCCGGTTTTCTTCTCCCAGGCCTCCAGGTCTTCGACGTAAATCGCCTGGCCGGGCTCCAGATACGGAACGCCTTTCAACCGCGGAATGTCCACGATCACGCCGCGCGTCACCAGCCCGCTCTGAAAGGCCGCGATGTCGTTCCTCGCCGCGCCTTGTTTCGTCACCAGGCTCTGCGGATACCCGTTGTACATCCGGCCATTCAAAAACGCGTGGCCGAGCGCGTCCATGTGCGTGTGACCGTAGCCGTGATAGGAGATTTCGTAGCGGTCCATCGCGTAGGCGCCGGCGACGGGATTCTCGCCCGTGTTGGTCATCGTGTGCGTGAAGGGATTGCCGTTGTCGGCTGCCTTTTCCGTGTTGAGGCGGCGTTCGAGCGATACGGTGAGGCCGGATTTGACGAGCGCGGCGGCCTGCTTCACCTTGGCGGGCGTGATCAGATTGATCGTGCCCCTCTGATCGTCCTTGCCCCAGCGGCCCCAGTTGGAAAGCTGCTTCATCCACTTGTCGAAATCCGCCTTGGTGGCCGGATGAGAGCTTTGCGCGGACGTGCGAAGGGCGAGCCCCAGCGTCAGCGTCAGGCTGAGGGCAACAGGAACAAACCGAAGTGTCATGCGGGCATTCTATCACCCGCACTACTCGACCGCGACGACAAGCCCCGCCGGGCTGCTGAAATTGCCCACCACCAGGTAAATGGACGCATCCCCCGCGGGTGCGTCCTCGGGAATGCGCGCGTTCACCTGCATCGCGCCCGCGACGAAAAACGGCGCACTGCCCGCATACTCAACTTTGGCGACTTTCCCGCCGATGCGCACGGAAACCGGCAGATCCGGAACTGCGTAAGGCGGCACGGCCACCCGGCCGTCCACACCGGCGGGCGTGGTCAGTCCTTCGCCCGTGGCCCAGAAAACGATCACCGAGCCGCGCCGGGCCGGATGACCGGCCCCGTTGAACGTGCCGTCTTCGTTCAGCGCCACGGCATAGCCAGAGCTGTTTCCGACGATGCCGGGCGAGGCATTCGCGACCGTCAGCGCCGCGCCGGGCTGCGCGACGCCAAGGTATTCGGCAACCACGTTCGTCGAGGTCCGTCCGGCAATCCCGTAGGGGGCGACGGCATTGACTTGGCCCGCGGATGTGTAAGTGATCGGCGCCGCGACCCCGTCGAACAGGATGCGCGTTCCGGAGTTCAGCGTGGCGACTTTGCCTTGCGCGTCAATCAGCGCGCCGGAGCCGCCCGCCGGTCCGAGATTCGATCCCCACACGGTCACGATCTCGCCGGGCGAAATCGCCCCCGGCCGCGCGGTCAACGAATGCAGCACCGTGATGGCGGGCAGCGTCGTCGAGAACGTCGCGGATACGAGTTTCTCGGAGTTCATGACGAGGATCCCGGGGTTAGACCGGCCGTACAGATCTCCGCCCCAGGAGTTGAGCGACCGGCCCGGTGCCGCGTTCGCCTGGATGGTCACGATGGTTCCGGCGTCATAGAATCCGTCGGCTGAAGATGGTGTCGCCACCAATGACCCGGTCGATCCCGGCTGGCTCAGCGTCAGCAGGTATTGGGTGCGGAACCGGGCTGTAATCACGCCGCCCTCCTGCTGTGCCGCAATGGTGTGGGCGGATGCTCCGCCGTCGCTCCAGCCATCGAACAGCAGCCGCATGCCGAGGCGCGCGGAAGGAGAAACCGCGCTGATGGTGTGCAAAGAGCCGGGAGCGAACGTGAAGTTCACCGGCGCGGAGTAAGACGCGCCGTCGACCGTTACACTCTGGCCCGGGGGATCGCTGGCGACGGTAGTGATGGATTGCTGGGTGAATTGCGCTTCGCAGCCGGCCGGGCTCGTGCCCACCGGCAACATGGCCGGGTTGGAGGAGAGGCCCACCACCGGGCACCGGCGCCCGGTGGAAACCCAGCGGTAGAACCGCCAGCCCGCCGCAGGCGACGCAAATAAGCGGATTTGAGTGTTGGCCGTGTAGTGGCCGTCCTCCGGCGGAGAATCAGCCCGGGCGGCGCCGCCCGCGGCGGCGCCGGCCGTCGCCGGCACCTTGCGGATGAAATTCGCCGTGTAGATCGTGACGCTTTGAGATACCGTGATGGTGTGACTCTGAGGCTGCTCATCGCTCCAGCGGCCGAAGACGTAGCGGCGCCCGCCGAGGCTCTGGGGCTCTTCAGGAACGGCCAGCGTGTGCTGCGTCCCGCCTGCCCAGGACACCGTGTACGGCGTCGCGACAGTGGCGCCGTCCACCAGCACGTTGAGCCCGGGCGGGTTGGCCGTGATCGTGATCTGTGAAGGGACCACTCCGTACTTGCGGTTCACCGCGTCCAGATCGCCGGGACTCATTCCGGACACCTCGGCTATGGGAATGCCGGGCGGCACGGTCTCCAGCACCTGCCCGCCGTTACTGCTGAACGTCGTCAGGCTGTAGTGCATGTTGGAGGCGTACTCGTAACCGCCCAGGTCCTGGCCCGAAGCCACCTCGTTGAAGTTACTGGCCAGCGTTTTGGCGACATTTTCCCACAGCACCGTCACATGGCGGTTGCGGTCGCGCCGCGATTGTTCATGAAAGAGTCCCACGGTGTGGCCGATTTCATGGATCAGCGTCACAGTGCCGCAGGAATCCTCGACCGAGATGCTCTGCTGGCCGCCGGTGCGGCCGACGTTGGAAAAACAGGCGCCCACGGGCGGCGTCGTTTTCCGCGCGAAGCGCACATAGGCCGTCTCACCTGCGCGCGGCTGCAAACGGATGGGCGTGTCGTAGCCGTTCCAGGCGTCAATGGCGGCCTGTACGCGGGACAGGGTCGCAGCCGGGATAGCCGGGTCGATTTCGTAGGGAATCCAGCCGCCGGGCCACAGTGAGCCCGTAGTGAAACTGGCGTCGCGGCGGCCATCGCGGGGTTCTTCCGCCGTGCCCAGGATGATATCGCCCTCGTAGATCGCGAGCCCATCGATGACCTGGTAGTTGACTGTGCGGCCGTTGAACTCGCCGCGGCGGACAACCCGAGATTGCGCTGACGCGAGGGCGGCGGCCAGCAGGACGAGAGGGAAAGTCCTTCGCAGCCTCATGGCGACAAATTGTTGAGGTTGGCGTCCCCAGGGGGATTCGAACCCCCGTTACCGCCGTGAAAGGGCGATGTCCTAGGCCGGGCTAGACGATGGGGAC